>CALXXU010000055.1 GCA_944392765.1 uncultured Anaerobiospirillum sp. | reverse complement strand
TAGCTCCAGTGGTAACTCAGGTTAAGCAAAAGCAAAAGGTCTTAACCCCACAAGAGCTGGCTCAAGAGCGCATGCGCGCCAAGCTGCAAGCTATCTCTGCTAATTGGAAAAATGTCGATCTGGGTCAACAGTTCCAGGTGCTCTTTTTCTTGGTGCAGGGCGTACGCTTTGCCGTGCCGCTTATCGATTTAGGCGGTATCTTCGAGTGCGACAAGATTACCCAGCTTTTTGGTAAGCCGTCGTGGTTTATGGGTATCACCGATGTGCGTGGTAATAAGATCAACATCGTCGATACCTTACGCTGGGTCATGCCGGAGATCGGCGATAGCCCTGACAAGTACCCATACCTGATTTCTCTTGGTAAGTCGCAGTGGTCGATTGGCTGCGATGTGCTCGAGGGCAATCGCACCTTAACCAGCAATCAGATCAAGTGGCGTGAGATTCCGGGCAATCGTCCGTGGCTTGCCGGTATTGTCACCTCCGAAAAGTGCGCGCTGCTGCATGTCAGCGCTTTGATTGCACTGTTTGAGGCCGGTGCTGATATCGATGATCTTAACCGTGAGGCGCAAGCTGAGCACAAAGAAAAGCGCAAGCAGCACTAGGGGGCTTACCGTTAAACCCGCCTATCTTGGCCGCATTTGTGCATCTAAGAGGGCAGATTAGCGCGTGCCTCTTACGGGGGTGCTGTGACAGTGATGAGCGCCATAGCTTGAGGTAAAACGCAGTGCAGGGCGCGCCGATCATCGCTATAATGCTTCGTTACAGAGAACTTTGGTTCTCTGGGATCTCCAACGGTTTGTTATGTGGTTGGAGAGTGTTTTAGAGGATTAATTTCATGGCTAACGAAACTTCTTCAACCTCAATCTACGATCCGGATGGCGACAAAAAGGACCAAGTCTTACGTTGGGTTACCTTCCAGCTCGATAAGGAAATGTATGGCGTTAATGTCATGCAGGTCCGTGAGGTCTTACGCTATTCCGATATCGCTCCAGTACCTGGTGCTCCAGCCTACGTTTTAGGCATTATCAACTTACGTGGTAATGTCGTTTCGGTAATCGATACCCGTATGCGCTTCGGTCTGCCACCATCAGAGGTTACCGACAATACCCGCATTATGATTATCGAGTCCGAGCGCCAAGTCGTTGGTATCTTAGTTGACTCGGTAGCTGAGGTAGTCGACCTCAACACCAAGGACATCGACGATACGCCAAACGTTGGTACTGAAGAGAGCGCCAAGTTCATCTGCGGTGTTTGCAACCGTTCTGATGATCTGTTGATCTTGATCGACCTGTACAAGCTCTTATCCGAGGAAGAGTGGCAGGACATCGCCAACCTCTCGAACTAAAAAAAAACGTGACTCTCTCTATGGGAGGATGCGCTTTGCTCCAAGGCCCTGCTGTGCGGGGCTTTGTTGCGTCTAGGGCAGGCAAATTGCCTCCAAGCTCTAAGCTCCAAGCGGCGCGGGGTGGCAAATTGGTGCTCTAGGCGTGATTGCGCCTGAGAAAATGGCGTTCATGCTATACTGAGTCCCTTTAGAATCAGGTTAATTGTCCTTAAGGACAGACTGATAACAGGTTTTTTCACTTAATGTGCTGGAGTCCCACGAATCTTGGCTCTGGTGTGGGGAATAGCTGTGGATAGCGGTCTCGATCTGCGTTTAATCTATTTCATCGGGGGCTTGGTTGCCGTCCTCGTCTTGCTCTTAGTGTCTTTTGTGCTCAACGCTCGTCGTGCCTCCCGCCTTGAGAACACCTTAGATGAGCTCCAAGCCCAGCTCACGCGCGCCAATGCCCAATTAGACGATACCGCCAAGTCCTTAGACGATCTCTACGGTCGCCGCAAGCGCGGTGAACTCAATTTGCCTCAGGGCGAGGAAGAGACGCTCGCCACCGAAATCAAAAAGGCCGACGGCACCACCACGACCTTAGGCGACGCGATCTCCGAGCTTTACTACAAAGTAGGGGAGAGCTCTGAGGAACAAGAAAAGGCTTACGCCAATATCATTGCCGAGCAGCAAAACCTGCAAGAGTCGCTGAGCCAAATCAAAGAGATGTTAGGCAATGGCGCTCCTCATAAGAAAAAGCAGCACGCCGCACCCCAATACCAAAATGACGCGGACGTCGACTATATCGACGAAGATACCCCGGTCACCTTATCGCACGATGACATCAGCTCGGGGCTCTCTTCGCTCACGCGCTCCCTGGCTGCCCAAAGTGCTCCTCTGACTGAAACTACGGCTATGGGCCGTGACCCGATGAATCCGTTGGGTATGGGGGCACCTGAAAGTGCCGCCACAGCTCGGAGCTTTCCCAGGCCGGACGATGAACAATCCACTGGGCCAGAGCAATCCGCTGGGGCAGGGAAATCGAGCCAAGCAGCAGGCGCGTCCGGGTCGTCCGGCGCCGCTCAATCAGCGCAGGCGTCCACCGCAGCGCACTACGATTCGGACCCAGCCAGTGTCGCCGTATCAGCAGTTTCACAATCGACCACGTTAGAGCCCGAGGAGCTTGGCGCTAGCGATGAGCTCGGTGCTAGCGATGAGCTCGGTGCTAGTGATGAGCTCGGCGCGCACGATGAGCTTGGCGCAAGCGATGAGCTCGGCGCGCACGATGAACTCGGTGCAGCGAATGCAGCCGAGGAGTTCGTGGTGCCTGCCGATCTTGCCGTTCCTGAAGATCTGGCCGATCAAGCGGAGCTGGTCGATTTAGGCGACGATGCCGCTGAGCAAATCGCCGATGAGGTTGCCACTGAGGCCGCCGATGCAGCGGTAGCACAGGCCGTCCATGAGGTCGGCTCTGAGGTTTTATCCGATGAGCTCTCTGATGCCGATTTAGTGCCGCTTGCAGAAGAGCGGGGCGTACCGATGCACGACTACGATCTGGGCGTTGAGTTTAGCAATCCGTTGAGCGATGCCGCCCTGGCCTCGAGCTTTGATCAGCCTGAGGCTACGGCTAAGCTGGCGGACGATGCGGACTTTACCAGCGACCTGGATTTAGGTGCGCTGTCAGCGGATGTGCCTGATAGCGGGATCTACATGCCGGACGGCAGCGATCTGGCGGAGTTCACGCGTGAGGCGCAAGCTCAGGCACCAAGCAGCGAAGAGTTTGAGGAAGCCAGCGATGAGCTGCGCTTTGATGCGCTCTCAACCTTAACTGCACGCTATGCCCAAAAACAAACTGAGCTCCAAGCAGAGCAAGTGTCTCAGCAGCAAGCTCAGACGCCTGATGCCACGGCTTTGACTATCGATTTTGGTGCGGGCGCTGATGACTCCGGGGCTGATCTCAAGATCACGGTCTCAGGGCAGCGTAAGCGTAAGCCCGCTCAAAGCCGTGAGGGCAGTGCTCCCGTCGTCGACATGATTTACGACCCGGACTATGTGCGCAAGCGTCAGGCCGAAAAGCCTTATGGCATCGATGTTGAGACCTTAAATAAGGCCCACGAATATATCGCTGCGGGCATTTCCTTAAGTGAGCTCTCGGCTAAGACCGGCTTGAGTGAAGAAGAGCTGCGTCTGCTCTATGACGTTGCCCCTGACGGCAAGATTAAGGAGTCGGTCGACTTTACCCAAAATGGCGGCTTAGATGTAGCTGGTGCCGCTGGTTTAAGCGACGAGGAGTTAAAGGCCCACAGTAAAAAGGCCCAGCTATCGTTTGCCGAGCCTGAGGTCGTCTCGTGGCGTGAAAGCCTAGGTGAGCCTTCGGGCGCCAGCCTTGATGCGGTGCAAGCCCAAGATGCGGCCGGTTCCTTGGCTTTATCTGAGCACGGCGAGAGCGGGGATAAGACTAAGACCAGCGTGCCGCGCACTCCCGAGGAAGCCTTAGATCAGGATGAGCGCTCCATCATTGAGACCATGATGGCCGATCAACCCGATCCTTTTGCTCATGTCAGCGCCCCAACCGCTGAGCGCGCTCCTGAGACCAAGCAAGAAGCGACGGCAAGCGCGCATAGCGATGACGGCGATGAGCTTGATGAGAAGGAAGCCTTGGTGCAAAAGCTGGCGCAAAACAAGGCCGAGCTGCGCAAGCGCAAGGCGCAAGCCTCTACCACAGAGTCTGTTCCCAGCCCTGAGGCCACCTCAAGTACGGACGATGAAGACGAGCGCAGTGCTCTCGTGCGCAAGCTCAAAGCAGGTCGGGCTCAGCGCTCCAGTGAAAAGCTGGCACTCACCGAGCCTACGGTGGAGCCGAGCACCCAACCTAGTGCTGAGGACTCGGAGGCGGCACGGCTTGCCAGCAGCATTATCGCTGGACGCCGTGCTAAGGCGCAGGAACCGGCTCAGCCATCCACGGGGGATGCTGAGCTTGATGCCCTTAGTGCAGCTTTGATTGCAGAAACTGAGCGCGTGGCCGCTGTGCCTTTAGCAGACAATAAGGCTAATGTCACTTCAGTGGCGCAAGCCATTGTCTCGGCCTTAAGTGCAGAGGAAAAGGAGCAACTTAAGAACGACGCGGCTTACCAGCAAGATTTAGCACGTGATATCGCGGCAGCCTTAGCCGAGCAAACGCAAGATGACCAAGTTGAATTACGCTCGCTGCAAGCTGAGGCGGTAGCGACCCCTGCTTACACCAGCCCAACCCAAGCTATTGCCCAGAACACGACGCCAAGCGGCGCCCCACGAGCACCGATGATGCCACTGCGGCGCCGTGGCGCACGCCGTCAAGCGGCGCAAGCGGCCATGAACCCAGCTCCAATTGGCGGAGTTGAGGCCGTAGGCTCTTACGGCGCAGAGAGCATTGCGCCGTTACCAGATGTGCCTGAGGGCTTCGGGGCGGTGCCAACGGCGCCGATGCGTCCACTGGGGGGGCCTGCGGTGCGACCATCGGCTAACGCGGCGGGGGCACCTGGCATGGCTGCACCTAATATGGCAGCTCCTGGCATGGCTGCACCTAATATGGCAGCTCCTGGTATGGCAGCTCCCGGTATGCCAGCACCTGGGATGGCAGCTCCCGGAATGCCAGCACCTGGGATGGCGGCCCCGTCAAGCGCAGCCATGGGCATGGCCGAGCCTGATTATTACGGCGCAGCGCCTAGTGCTGCCGCCTTGCTCGCGCGCGGTTCACAAAGCTCAGGGCGGGGCCTTAATGCTATGCTCAGTCCTAACCCTAATATGGGGGTAGACCCGATGGGAGCGCCGGTAGATAGCAAGCTCTCGCAGGCCTTGGCTCAAATGGGGCAGGTGGCAGGTAGGGGCGCTTCCGGCGGCTTTAAGGCTAAGGATTTGGCTCGCGCCAGCATGAATCCAGGCCTTAACTTCTCGGCAGGTACCGCGATGAACCCTGGTATGGCCGATATGCTCGGCGCACCGCTGGGCATGGGCAGTATTGACGGGCCTTTTACTGGGGGCATGGGCTATGAGGATGACGATCCAACCGCTGTGCTCAACGAGGTTGTCAACAATGGCTTAAACTCAGTGGCTCCGCTCACCCAAGAGCAGCTTGATACCTTAAATCAGCTGCAAGCAGGCCTCGCGGCCCCTGAGCCGCAGCGCCAGCATTACGCCAACTATCAGGCGCGCAATGCCTACGGTATTAAGCGCTAATTAGCCTCTACCTGGAATACGCTGTCAGCATAGTCCATTAGCTCAGCACGGCGTATTGTGGCGCTAACGTCCTGTGCTGAGCGCCGATTCGCCGCCCGCTGTAATTAGCGCTTGATCCATGGTATGAGCGCATTCCAAGCTTTGAGTTGCCCCTATGCTTCAAGGCAAGCTGCTAAGGCTTCAAGGCAAGCTGCTAAGTCTAAGCGGCTGTTAAGGCTGCGTCGGGGCGGCCTCAGGCTCAGGCGTGGTTAACAAATCCGAAACCGTGCTATCAGGGCGGTTTTGGTTGTTAGGATCAAGTGAGATCGCATACTCCGTTTGCAGCTCGAGCGTGTAGGAGGTCGCCTCCGAGACTGGACCTAAGTTGAGCAGCGCATTGTCTTCAGCGGCCGTCATTTGATCGGCATGTTCCTCGTCGCTCAGCGCCGATCCCTGGTCTGCGGAGTTTGCTGTGTCTGGTGTGGTTCCAGGCGCAGTAGGCTCAGCGGCTGCAGTAGGCTCAGCGGCTGCAGCAGGCTCAACTGGTGTGGCCGTCAGGTGGAGTTGACCGCGAGTTGGAGTCGGGGTCTCATCAGCTGGTGGAGCTGAAGTACCGGTTGGGCCTGCAGCAGGGCTCTGTTCGGTTACGCCTTGAGTAGCCGAACTCTCATCCTGCTTAGTCGCCGGGGCGCTTGAGTCCGTGTTGCCTGCCTCTTCCTTGCTGGCAGCAGCTGTGCTTGCAGCCTCTTTGCTTTCAGCTTCTGTGCTTGATGCAGGCTTTTGCGGCTTGGTGATCGGAGCGTCCTTGAGTAAGACGACCGTGACCCCGCTCTTAGGATCTGAGCTTAAACCTTGCTCTTCAAGGGCTTCAGCTTGGGCTTGCTCGGCGCGCTCAGCCGCGCTTAATGGGCGCTCAGCCAAGATCTCGTTGATGCGTCGTAATTGGTCGTGCGTGATGCGTTCTGGTAGCAGCGCCAGCTTAGTCACGGCGCTGGAGACGGCGCCGGTCTCAGCGTCGACCATCGGCAAGATTAACTCTAAGTTCGAGAGCTCACGTGGTACCTGAGTGACGCTGCCACTTGGCTTGACGTCATCGCTTGGGGCGAGACTGTAGCTGTCAACCGTGTGATCGCTGCTGGTATTGAACTCAGGAACTGGGGCCGGAGTAGTCGGTATAGAGGCGGCCACGCCATGGGTGGCAATGCGCTGTTTGAGCTGCTCTTGTTCCTTTTGAGCTTGCTCCTTGAGCGCAGCGCTCCGGCGTACTTCAGCGGCAGCGGTTAAGCGCTGCGAGAGCGGCAGCGCCACTTGGCCTTGAGGCAGCTTGCTGTGTAAGGTGAGCTCAACGATTTGGCCAGGTACGCCCAAACGCAGCGGAAAGCCCATCCAGACCATGGTGCCATTGCCGACCACTAAATCGGTCTTAGCGACTCGGTAGTGGCCGGAGACAAAGCCACCATTGGCGTTGGCGACCAGCTGACGCAGGCCATAGGCTAAGCCACCATGGGTGTGACCAGAGAGCACTAAGTCCACGTGCTTAGGCAAAAAATCGGTTTTTTGCTCCTTGCTCTGCTCTGTGCGTTTAGCGTTGATTTGACTTACCGCTAAGGCAAAGTCGAGCGCATATTGCGGGCGATGAGACAGGATGATGCTCGGAGCGCTGTCATCTAAGGCTTGAGTGACGCCCATAACATCAGGGGTAGGCAGGTTATAGCGCTCAGCGCGGGGGTCGGTGATACCGCCTAAATTGAGCAGGGTTTTGCCTTGATCATCTTTTAAGGCTACGACCTTGTTATCCAGGCTGATAAAGCCGCCTTGCTCAAAGTAGTGGCGCCACTCTTCATAACCTGAATAGTACTCGTGATTGCCGGTGCTGATAAAGACGCCAAATTTGGCCTTAAGGTCAAATAACAGGTTGGAAATCGGACGGCGCTTATTGAGTGAGCCATCCATCAAGTCGCCCGGCAACAAGATGAGGTCAGGCTTTAAGGCATTGACGTCGTTGACCAGCTGATAGATGACATTGGCATCGGTCGGAGCTGAGATGTGGATATCTGAGAGCATCACGAGCTTCATCCCCTCAAGGCGTGGGTCTAAGCGCTCGAGGGTGAACTCATAGCGCTTAAGCTCAGGGGTGCCATAAGCGCAGGAGGTGCCGTAGCAAGCTAAGGCAAAGGACACCAGCATCATAAGCTGCGCGTGGAAGATCGAGCTGGTCGGCAATAAATCCAGGCGCCAATTGAGGTGAATGATGCGATAACCCACATTGAGGATCAGGCGCACTAAGGTCAAAAGCGCCAAGAAGATAATCGTGGTGCGGGCGATGTCAAAAACAAAGGAGAGGTTGTAGGGGATATTGGGATCAAAAGCATCGCCGCCGACTAAGAAGTGCAAATAGCTTTTGCACGGCGCCACGATCGTGATGAGCGCAATAATGCCCTTGGAGCGCCACGACATCCGTAGCGGTAGGACGAAGAAAACCAAGACAATGGCAATGACCACCATGGTGGTAAGGGATAATGTGCTCATCTTAAGCCTATCCAATCCGAAAATGACTGCTGAAACGCAGCAAAATCCTGCTGCTGCGGCTCAGCGCTCTGCTTAATTTGTGGTTAGGTCGTCCTTTGAACTTTGGTTGGCGCCTGATGTCCAGTTAAGGCCCGTGAGGGCAGAATATTGTGAGCAAAATTAAGGCCGTGCCGGGGCACTGGACCGTGCTCGCTGTACGCGGGTACTGGGCTTAAACTAAGTTCGGCTCAGCTTCGGTGCTCCCATCAGTGCGGGGGCACTGATTAGGCACAAGGCGCCAGTATAGCACGGCCCTTAGGGCGGTCTTTGACAGATCCTTGCTGGTTGTCAGTTGCTTGGGCGGTTAATAAGACGCACTAAGCGCCTGACGTTGCGCTGGTAGTGACCGTGTGGGGCGGGGCTTAAGCTGCCTAAGATGCTCGGGGCCACCGCGCCGGTGGAGGTGCCAAGATTGAGCGGCAGGGCGTGCACAGTGCAATAGGCAAAGTAGGCAAAGGCCTGCGCTTCGATAAATTTAGGGTCAACTCCAAAGTCGGCGCTGTGGTGCAGGTCTAAGCTCAGACCTTGCTTGGCGCACAATTGCTTGATGCGCAGTAAGAGGTAGCTATTGAAGGCACCGCCGCCACAGACGATGAGATCGACGTGCTCACCTGGAGCCACGCGCTTAGCGACGAGCGTTTGCGCGCAGATTTGAGAGCGAATCGTGCGGGCGGTAAATTCGGTGAGCGTGGCAATCAAGTCACATTGCTCTGGGGTCGGCGTACATTTGGTCGCTGGCTGTAAGGTTTTGACTGGGGGTAAGGTCAGGCCCAATTTATCTTGCAGGTAATGCGCGTTAAAGAGCTCGCGTCCGGTGGACTTAGGAGCGGGGCGGGCAAAGTAGTCACAGTCAAGGAGCGCTTTGAGCTGCTCCAGGTTGACCTTACCGGCGCGCGCAAAGTCACCGCTTTGATCGTATGGGCAACCCACAACATGGCGGCAGTAGAGGTCAATTAAGGTGTTGGCAGGTCCCGTATCATAGGCCGTGACGAGCTGACAATCGTGATCTAAGACGGTGAGGTTAGCGATGCCTCCTAAGTTGAGCACGAGGCGCATCTTGCCTGCTTCACCAAAGATCATCTGGTGAAAAGCTTGGGTTAAGGGGGCGCCTTGGCCGCCTTGGGCTAAATCAGCCGAGCGAAAATCGCTCACCGTATCGATCTCGGTGCTATTGGCCAAGAGCGGGCCATTATCGATTTGTAGGCTAAAGCCCAGGTGCAGCGCGTCAACTCCTGGTACGGTCGGCAGGCAGCGCTTTAAGCGCTCCGTCAGCGGGCTTTTTTGCTCAGGGGCGTGCCAAATAGTTTGGCCGTGCGAGCCAATCGCGGTAATGTTCTTAGCTTTAAGCTGCGTCTTATTGAGCAGACGTTGTACCACTAAGCTTGCTTGGGCGGCCAAGAGCTGGCGTCCTAAGGCTAAATCGATGACCTTACTTTCTTGCGTGCACAGGCTATTGAGGAGCTCCTTGGCCTCAGGCTTCCAGTCAAGGGTAGTGGTCGCCAGCGTCTTAAGGTGTACCCCTTGTGCCTTTGGGGTGATGCTTACTAAGACGCCATCGAGGCTATCGATGCTGGTGCCAGACATCAGACCAATGTAGTACTCGCAAGGTGCAGTGCGCTCGGCATTTGCTTGACTGGAGCGGGCGCTCGGGGCGGGTTCATTTTTTAAGTCACTTCCAGGGGAGGGGGTTGTGCAGTCACTCCCATGGATGCTTGCATGGAAGTCAGCCTCATTGGTGCGGGCGTTAGCGCTCGCCTCTAAGTCAATGCTTGCCGTCAGGGCGCTCAGAGTTGGGATGTGCTTTGGGGCATACTGAGTCGATCCATGGCGCTCGAAGGGCTGCTTGATAAAGACAAACTTCTTGTTAGGCTTGCGCAGCACTGTGACTTCCCGCAGCAGTGGGTAGCGCTCGAGGAAAGGTTTTCTAAAGATTAAAGGACCAAACTCGCTGTGGCCGGCGATGACCGCGACACTACGATTAGAGGTGGTGACCAGATTCTCTAATTTAACCCCAGATGTTTCCTTGGTCTCAAAGACAAAGTAGCGTTTGTGTCCGCCGTTTAAGCTGGTGTAACGCACCGTCAGTGCCGGGATGCCCAAGAGTGCAACCTGATATTCCCTCAACTCTTCTGCCATGACTCCTCCCAATCCAATCCTAGATCTCCATTATAAGATCGGCGTGGCGTAAGCGCTAAAGGATGCTGCGCATTGGTTGCGCCTTCTTTTGGGGCCTCATAGTTACAAGGATAAAGGGGGTGCTGTCACTCAAGCTCAGAGCGCTCAGGCAGTTGAGCTGGAGGGCGGCGCAGCTCTCTGGGCTTAATTAAGCCTTAACTTGCGGTCGCGCGGAGCATTGAGCTCAGATTGTGGGGGTTGAAGCGCGGCGCTCAGCTGAGGGCTCACTTTGGGGCAAAGGGGCGCGTCGTAACTTCCGTAAACGTTTGCGAAACTTGCGGACGGAAAGGGGATTGCGCTGGGATTTTCGCTCGATAGTGAGGACAAAATTATGCAAGTTGAATGGTCTGAACTTGATGCTCTGGGAAATGGAGCAAGCAGTGGCGATAGAGCGCAAGGGGCATGGAGCGTGACGTTTACGAAAGTTTGAGCTGCATCTTATTTTTGCGGGCGTGCGCGCAAAATAGTTGCACAATGTCACAAAATCATCTTTTATCAGTTTGTGCTTTGGCGTTCACGCGGTACAGTAAAACCATCGTAAGCGTTTTAGTAAGGTTGCGTAAACCACACTACGCGTGCCGGTCCCACGGCTGGGATGAGCCTGTGCTTGCCCTCCCGATTTGCTTGGCAGCCCTTAACTAAAGCACTGCAACTGCCCCAGTGCAGGCTAGGAAAGTTACTTGCTCTAACTTTCTTGGTACCTAGTCGCTTGATGACTTGGCGGCCGATGAGGAAACCGTCAAGGGGCCTGAGATTAGGTGCACCGTGGACAGGAGTTTTACTATGAGGAGTTACACGGATGAAGTTTTCTAAGTCTTTGATTGCTTTAGCTGTCGGTGCTGCCATTGCTGCTACTTCCTATGCTCAAGCTGAAGACAAGATCGTAGTTGGTTTCTCTCAGATCGGCGCTGAGTCTGAGTGGCGTACTGCTAACACCAATGACGTCATGGCCGCCGCTGAGCGTGCTGGCGTTGAGCTCAAGTTCTCTGACGCTCAACAAAAGCAAGAGAACCAAATTAAGGCCATTCGCTCCTTTATTTCGCAGAAAGTTGACATCATTGGCTTTGTACCTATCGTCGAGACTGGCTGGGACAACGTATTACGTGAAGCAAAGCGTGCCAAGATCCCTGTAGTTATCATGGATCGTGACTTAAAGACCGACCCTAGCTTATACACTGCCAAGATTGGTACTGACTCGGTTGAAGAAGGCCGCCGCGCTTTCCGTTGGATCGATGAGTACGTTACCAAGACCGAGCGCACCCCACGTAACGGTGGCGACAAGCTCAACATCGTTATCTTAGAGGGTACCGTTGGTGCATCGGCTGCTGTTGGCCGTTCCAAGGGCTTCAACGAGGCCTTCAATACATCGCCTAACAAGGACAAGTACAATATCTTAGCTTCCCAGACCGGTGACTTCACCCGTCAAAAGGGCCAAGAGGTTATGGAGTCCTTCTTAAAGTCCTATCGCGATGACATCGATATTCTGTTCGCTCAGAACGACGACATGGCCTTAGGTGCTATTCAGGCGATCGAGGCTGCCGGCTTAAAGCCAGCTCAGGACATCATCATCGTAGGTGCTGATGCTGTTAAGGGCATGTTCCAAGCCATGATCGACGGCAAGGCTAACGCTACTATCGAGTGCAACCCTCTGCAAGGTGATCTCTTCTTCGAGACCTGCAAGAAGATCTTAGCCGGTGAAGAGGTACCGAAGAGCGTTTATGTTGAGGAAGGTGTTTTCGACGCTTCCAACGCTGCTGAGGTATTCCCAACCCGCAAGTACTAATTTGTTCAGGTCTTAGACCTGATGCCCAGTGCTAATAAGGTGCTGGGCCTTGCATAGCACTAAAAGGAGCTCACCTTCTACCCCATCGTAGAATGTGGGCTCTTTTTGTCTCAGTTGATTGCTCACACCCAGAAAAAAAAAACGAAGATAGTGCGGCAGGTTCAGCTACGGCATAGCGCCTTGTACTCAGCTACAGCGTAGCGCCTTGCACGCAGCCGGCGGAATCTTTCGTAACAGCGTGCGCATGAGCGGCGGCAACGTTGCGGGCCAACGTTGCGGGCTAACGGGCGTTGGTCTTGTAACCAATTTCCGTAAGCGCTTACGTGCACTACGCTGAAGCCTTGATTTTTCCTAGTGGGACAGAGCGCAAATTTTTCGTAACCGTTTACGGAAAAATTGTGACACAGTGCATATCTTTGCGATTTTTACCCCAAAAATACGCTCACGCCTATTAAGATGGGATATGTGGTGACTAGGGGTAAGGGGCGTGTGCCTATAACACCTGAGGAGGGGTCCGCTCCGCTGTTAGCCGTTAAGCTCTTGGCAGCAGGAGCCTAAGCGCTTAACTACTAGCAAGCTGACCTTAGCATTAGTCACACTTTGATGGTTTTGCGATTTAAGTAAGAATGCCGCGCGCGGCGGCCTTGCTTGGTCGGTGTCAAGAGGGGGGTGCTCATGGAACAAAATGGAGACTATATCCTTCAAATGAAGGATATAGACATGTTTTTCCCTGGGGTCAAAGCCTTAAAACATGCGAAATTCAATTTAAAGCGCGGTGAAATTCACTCGCTGATGGGTGAAAACGGCGCTGGTAAGTCGACCTTGGTTAAGGTCTTGACCGGCGTTTATCACAAGACGAACGGCACGGTGATCTTTGACGGTCAGCAGATCGAGCCTGAATCGCCACTGCGCAGCCAGCAAATCGGCATCTCGACGGTGTACCAAGAGGTTAACCTCTGCGCTAACTTAACCGTTGCCGAAAATATCTACATCGGCCGTGAGCCGCGTGGCAAGTGGGGCCAAATCGATTGGGCCACCATGAATGCCAACGCCAAGAAGCTCTTACACGAAGAGCTGGGCCTTGACCTGGACGTCAACCGCGTCCTCAACTTCTACCCTGTTGCGATTCAGCAGATGATTGCAATTGCTCGTGCCATCGACACCAAGTGCAAGATTCTGATCTTAGATGAGCCAACCTCGTCGCTGTCCGATCGTGAGACGGAGCGCCTGTTTGCGATTATGCGCAAACTTAAGGCTCAGGGCATCGCTATTATCTTCATTTCCCACTTCTTAGAGCAGATTTACACCATCTGTGATCGCATCACCGTGCTGCGTGATGGCGAGTACGTGGGCGAGTACGATATTCCACAACTCGAGCGCATCCAACTCATCTCCAAAATGATGGGTAAGGAAGTCAACGAAGGTCAGATCGAGAGCAATGTCGATAAGTCCATCCCGAAGGATGAAAACATCGTTGAGACTTCGCACGCGGTAGTTGATGGTAAGGTCAAGGACCTCTCCATGAATATCAAGAAGGGCGAGGTTGTGGGCTTTGCAGGTCTTCTAGGCTCGGGCCGCACCGAAATTGCCGAGATGCTCTTTGGTATTACCCCACCTAATAGCGGTGAGATCAAGGTTGATGGCGTCACGGTTAAGGTCAAGGCTCCAATGGACCAGATGATGAACCGTATCGCCTTCTGCCCTGAGGATCGTAAGGTTGCAGGCATTATCGGTGACCTCTCGGTACGTGAGAACATCATCTTAGCCATGCAGGCTAAGGACGGTATGTTCAAGCACATGCCAATGTCGCAGCAACGTGCCCTGGCCGATAAGTACATCGATCTCTTGCGCATCAAGGTTTCTGACCGTGAGCAGCTCATTAAGAACCTCTCGGGCGGTAACCAGCAAAAGGTGATTATTGCCCGCTGGCTGGCCACCAAGCCTAACCTCCTGATTTTAGACGAGCCAACCCGTGGTATCGACGTTGGTACCAAGAGTGAAATCGAGGCCTTGGCGGTACGCTTAGCCAAGGAAGAGGGCATGTCGGTGGTCTTTATCTCCGGTGAGATGGGCGAAATGGTGCGTACCTGCTCGCGCGTCATGGTCATTCGTGACCACGAAAAGATCACTGAGTTAAACGGCGATGAAATCTCCACCGCCCATATCATGCAGGCTATTGCAGGAGATTACCATGGACGCAATTAAGAAGTTCACCTCAAGCTCGCTGGCGCTGCCTTTGGCCGCTCTAGCTCTGCTGTTGCTCTTTAATGCCATCTTCGTCGATGACTTCTTCTCGATTCAGATGATGGATAACGGCAACCTCTACGGTCGTCCAATCGATATTCTCTATCGTGCTTCGTCCTTAATCATCCTGTCTTTAGGCATGACCTTCGTTATTGCCACCGGCGGTGTTGATATTTCGGTCGGCGCGGTAGTGGCCATTTCCGCTGCCACCTGCTGCTTGCTCTTAGGTGGCGATATCAGCGGTGTGCCGCACTATCCATTTGCCATTGCGATTATCGCTTCGCTCATTGCTGGTGTCTTAGCTGGTATCTGGAACGGTACCTTGGTTGCTAAGTTCAAGATCCAGGCGATGGTTGCGACCTTAATCTTAATGACCTCCGGTCGTGGTATTGCCCAGCTGTTAACTGACGGCCAGATTATCACCGTGTACTATCGTCCATTTAGCTATATCGGTGGTGTTATCCCTGGCTTCATGCTGCCAACTGCGATGCTGATCGCCTTCCTCATGGTTGTCATCGTGTTGGTCTTAGATCGCAAGACCTCGCTGGGTCTTATGATCCAATCGGTTGGTATCAACCCAACCGCTTCGCGCTACGCTGGTGTTAAAGTTACGGCCGTGCTCTTTGCCGTGTACATCTTCTCGGGCTTCTGCGCTGGTACCGCTGGCTTAATCGAGTCGTCCCTGATTCGTGCTGCTGACGCGAACAACGCCGGTCTCAATATGGAGATGGACGCCATCTTGGCGGTAACCTTAGGTGGTACCTTGATGGTCGGTGGTCGCTACTACATCGGCGGCACCATCATTGGTGCAATCACCATTCAGACCCTGACCACCACCATGTACGCTGTGGGCGTGCCTTCGGACATTCTGCCAGCCATTAAGGCCGTGGTCATCTTACTCATTATTACCATCCAGTCCGAAACCTTCCGTCAGATGTATCGCAACTGGCGTTTAAAGAAGCTCGACGCAGCTTCTAATAAGAAGGAGGTCGCAAATGGCTAAGTTCTTTAGTGATCTGATCGCTTCGCCGCGCTTCTCGTTCTATGTCACCTCGCTGCTCTTTGTCATCCTCTTTGGCTTAGGCTCAATTTGGTTTGATAATTTCTTCAGCTGGCAGGTGTTCTTAAACCTCTTTATCGATAACGCCCACCTGATCATCGTTACGGTAGGTATTACCTTCGCGATCTTATCGGGCGGCGGTGGTATCGACCTGTCGGTTGGTGCTGTCTTATCGTTAACCTGCATGACCTTAGCCTATCTCATGCGCGATACTTCGATTCACCCAGTACTGTGCATGGTAATTGGCCTGTGCATTGGCGTGGTAATTGGTCTCATCAACGGCTTCTTCATCACCTTCTTCAAGTTGCAGCCGTTCATCGTCACCTTAGGTACCATGTTCTTATGCCGTGGTTTAACTGCTGCCATTTCGCGTGAGTCGGTTGCTATCAACAACGAGTGGTACGGTGAGCTCTCCTTCTGGTCTTTGGAGATCGGCGATTGCTTCATTTCGATTGGTGCCATCTTGGCGATCATCGTAGTGATCATTGCGACCTTCGTGCTGCGCTACACCGCCTTTGGCCGCAGCGTTTACGCGGTTGGTGGTAATGAGCAATCGGCCCGCTTAATGGGCTTAAAGGTTGACCTCATTCGCGTTAAGGTCTACGTTATCTCGGGCTTCTGCGCTTCCTTAGGTGGTATCGTCTTCTCCTGGATTATGCTCTCGGGCAATACCTTCCACGGTATGGGCATGGAGATGGACGCCATCGCCTCGTCGGTTATCGGCGGTACCCAGCTGATGGGTGGTGTCGGCTTTATCCCAGGCACCTTAATCGGTGTGATGATTCAAGGCACGATCCTTACCATCATCAACTTCCAAGGTACGCTCTCGGCCTGGTGGACCAAGATCGTGGTCGGCATTCTGCTCTGCCTCTTCATCGTAATGCAGGCCTTAGTCAACGCTCACAAGGAGCGCTTGATGAGCTTGAGTGCTGAGTCCATCAACAAGAAGAATAAGCAAAAGGCTGCTAAGTAAGCCCCATTTGCTCCAAGTCCCCAGTAACTCTGGGGACACCCCGGCTAGGCTCCTAAGCCTAGCCGGGGCCCAGGTCCCCACCAACAAGGTGACACCTTGATGAGTTGGGGGCTTGAGTCCCACTAAGGAAGGTGGGGCCATGAAGACCCTTGGGGCAAGGCCATTTGCAAGTTGCCTTGCCCCAATGATCTTTGAGATCGCAGCCATGAGTGAGCGCTCAGCCATGAGCGAGGGCTCAGGCGAACGCCTGAAGTTAAGTTAGCTTAATTGAGGGCATTAAGTGTTGGTGTGGGTACAGCCCAGCGCCCATGGTGGGAGCGTGCGTAGAGAGCACGCACCAAGGCAGGCGTGCGCAATGGTGCGTCGCAGTTGCATGACGCAGTTGCACTCCGCAGATGCGCGATGTAGTTGCTTGTGCAGTTGCATGTCGCAATTGTGCGCCGCAGTTGCGTGCGTAGTGGCACTCCGCAGATGCGCGAGTTGCGCTCTGCATTGTGTGCCGCAGTTGCGTTCGTAGTTGCGCGCCGCAGGTGAGCGCTCGGTGACCCCTTCATAAGGTGTACAAAATGTCCATTGATTTAGCTAAGTGTTCCTTGGGTATTGAATTTGGCTCGACCCGCATCAAGGCTGTGCTCATCGACGAGCACTTCGCGGTGGTCGCCACCGGTGCCCATGAATGGGAAAATCGTTTAGAGAACGGCCTGTGGACTTACTCCCAGGATGATATCTGGAACGGCCTGCATGACTGCTATGCTGACTTGCAGCGTGACGTCAAGGAAAAGTATGGCCTGGCCATCACGACCTTAAAGGCCATCGGCTTCTCGGCTATGATGCACGGCTATCTCGCTTTTGACCGTGAGAGCAAGCTCTTAGTCCCATTCCGTACTTGGCGTAACTCCAATACCCATGATGCTTCCGAGAAGCTCACCGAGTACTTACAGTTCAATATCCCAGAGCGCTGGTCGATTTCGCATCTCTATCAGTGCATCTTAAATGACGAGCCTCACGTCAAGGATGTCGCTTTCTTCACCACCTTAGCAGGCTATATCCACACCGCGCTGACTGGTGAGAAGGTGCTGGGCATTGGCGATGCCGCCGGTATGTTCCCAATTGACTCGACCAAGATGGACTACGATCAGGCTATGCTCGATAAGTTCGAGGCTCTGGTCGCACCTAAGGGCTTCCCTTGGCACATTCGTGAGCTGCTGCCAAAGGTTCTCTTAGCAGGTCAAGACGCCGGTAAGTTAACCGCTGAGGGCGCTAAGCTCTTAGATCCAAGCGGCACCTTACAGGCCGGTATCCCACTGTGCCCACCTGAGGGCGATGCTGGCACCGGTATGGTCGCTACCAACGCCGTTAAGGTTCGCACCGGTAACGTTTCGGCTGGTACCTCGATCTTCGGCATGATCGTCTTAGAGCAGTCCTTAAAGCAGCTGCACCGCGAGATCGATATGGTTACCACCCCAGATGGTATGCCTGTTGCCATGGTGCACGCCAACAACTGCACCTCGGACTTAAATGCTTGGGTTAACCTCTTTGGTGAGTTTGCAGAGCTCTCCGGCCACAAGTTAAGCGGCAATGATCTCTATGGCCTGCTCTATCGTCATGCCTTAGAGGGCGACGCTGACTGCGGTGGGCTCACCAGCTACGGCTATCTCTCCGGCGAGTTCATCACCGGCTTAGACGAAGGCCGTCCAATGTTTGTGCGCACCCCACACAGCAAGTTCACCCTGGCTAACTTCATGCGCACCCACCTCTTTGCTTCCTTAGGTGCCTTAAAGATCGGCATGGACATCCTGGTTAAGGATGAAAAGGTCAAGATCGACAGCCTGTTAGGCCACGGTGGTCTCTTCAAGACCGCAGGGGTCGGTCAGCAGTTCATGGCCGATGCCATCAACGTCCCAGTCTCGGTCATGGCGACCGCTGGTGAAGGTGGCCCATGGGGTCAGGCCGTGTTAGCTGCCTACTTAGTGGACAAAGAAGCTAATGAGTCGCTCTCTGATTTCTTATCTAACAAGGTCTTTGCCGGGGCGCAGAGTTCGACCTTAGAGCCAATCTCAGCTAATGTCGCCGGTTATGAGAAGTTCATCGAGCGCTATAAGGCTGGTTTGGCCGCTGAAAAGGCTGCCGTCGCCGCCATCGCCGACGAAGCGGAATAATTAAGGCGCCTAAGGCCTTACCGTAACCGTTTACGGGAACGATACTTGCTATCAACGGGCGCAAATATCAGCTTTTGAGCTGAGCTAGGTCGCATTTGCGTTTTGCTTTGCCCGGTGCCAGTGCTAGAATGGCGTCAGTGCTCTAATGGTACAGTGCTCCAAAGGCACAGTGCTTACATGGCACCAGCGCTCATGGCGCTTTTAGATTGCAAGTTGTGTGTGAGGCCTTGGGCCTTTTACGAGACTATTTGGTCTCAGAGTTGAGGTATTTTATGTCGCGTGTCTCCAAGCTCTTTACGGCAGTTGCCGCTGCCGCAACCTTAGCTTGTGCTGCAGTAGTTCCTACTCAGGCTGCTCCAGCTGCTATTGACGCTAACAGCAACTCGATTAGTGTGTTCTACTACTCGCTGAACGATCTCTTCATCAATCAGCTCAGCGCGGCGCTGCAAGATCGTGCCTTAGCCAATGGCATCAAGTTACGCCAGTACGACGCTAATGATGACTTAATGCGCCAGATTTCGCAGATTCAATCGGCCTTAGTCATCAATAAGGATGGCGCCCCGATCTTAGTCAACCCAGTTGACACCCAAAACGGTGTTGCCGCCTTACGTGCCGCCCGCCAAAACAAGGTGCCGATCGTCTTCTTTAACCGTAAGCCATCGGATGAGGCTTTATCCTCTTATGAAGATGCTTGGTACGTCGGCAGCAACCCAGCTAACTCCGGCTACTACCAAGCCGAAATTGTAATGGATTACTTCAAGGCCCACCCTGAAGCTGACCGCAACAAGGATGGCGTGATCAGCTATGTCATGTTAAAGGGCGAGCCGAGCCACCAAGACACCAGCCTGCGCTCTAACACTTTTGTGCGCACTCTGCTCGAGGATGGCGTTAAGTTAAAGCCAATTGCTTCGGTCAACGCTAACTGGTCGCAAAACCGTGCCCAAAACGAAATCTCGACCTTAGCCGATCGCGGTCAGTTAGAGCAGATCGAGCTCATCGTCTCCAACAACGACGCCATGGCCTTAGGTGCGATCAACGCTCTGCAAGCTGAGGGCTACAACATCCCTAACACCCCAGCTGGTGACCACAGCAAGTACATCCCGGTTGTTGGCATCGATGCTCTGCCTCAAGCCTTAGACGCCGTTGAGCGTGGCACCATGATCGGTACTGTCTTAAACGACTACACTGCTGTAGCTGATGTCATGATGCGCATCACCGAGGCCTACTTAAACGGTGAGCAAATCACCGATGAGGTCTTAGGCTACACCACTCATGAGCACATTATCGATGTGCCTTACGTCAAGGTCACCAACGAGAACATCTCTGAGGTGCGCTAAGCATGCGTTTCTGCGTGCTAAGCTTGGCACATAGTTTGAGATAGGATTATTGAGTCGTATCTCCGCAAAGGCGTCGCAAGACGCCTTTGTCGTATCTAGATAACTGGTATGGTACCTAAGGCGCGATTGTGCGCGATAGGCCACAGTTTGCGGCCGTGGTGCTTGCGCAATGCGCTAAAATGGCACACACTGAACCAAGTTAAGTAATTGTCCCTCGGTGCAGAGCTTTGAGCTCATGCGGCAAGCTCGGTGTGGTGGTTGGAGCTTGTTATCATTTTAACGTTGCATTTTGTAAACGTTTGCGGGTCTGTTAGACTAGCACGTGCAGCCATGAAATGGTAGTTGCTTGCGTTAAATGCGTGTCCGTGCCCGCGTGCAAGTTGGTTGCTGTTTCGTTTTTGCATAAGCTATGGAGCGTCGAGGTGTGTTAGGGCGGTGAGCTTTGGTATGCGGCTGTCACCTGCCTGTGGGAGCTGTAATGTCGACCAAGTCGAAAAAGATCACGATGCATGACGTGGCCGAACGGGCGGGCGTGTCCTATCAAACCGTATCGCGCGTGCTCAATAACTCATGCAACGTCTCGCAAGCGACGCGCGAGAAGATTGAGAAGGCGATTGCCGATCTTAAATACGTGCCCAACTTGCTCGCCCAGCAGCTGAGCAAGCATGAGCGCATGCTCATTGGCCTCATTAACGTCACCTACAACTTAAGTGCGCCCGGCGACGTGGTAAATCGCGTACGCTATTACGCTCTGCGCCACAACTACGAGCTGCTCATTACTCTGATTGAGGAAAATAGCCTCGAGCAAATGGAGCACGCCATCATGCGTCTTAAAGCTCAGATGGTCGATAAGCTCCTCATCAATGTCCCGCTCAGTAATGAGGTGGCCTCGAAGTTAGTGCGCGACAATCCTGATTGCACCTTGGTCTTCTTAGACGTCGACCCATTCTGTCCGGTGCTCAATGTCTGCTTTAACCCGTACGATGGCACCGTTGCTTCCATTATTCACCTCTCGGATTTAGGCCATACCAAGGTCGCCTTAATCCCAGGCCCTGAGAATATTGTGTCCTCGGAGCTGCGCCACAGCTCGTGGCTTGACGGCTTAAAGAGCCACGGCATGAGCGCGGTGGCGTGCGTTCATGGCGATTGGACCGCCAAGAGTGGCTACGACGCCATGATGAAGATTTTGCACGAAACGCGCGAGTTCAGCGCCGTCTTGGTCGGTAACGACCAAATGGCCTTAGGTGCGATGAGTGCCCTCAATGTCTGTGGCTTAAAAGTACCGCAAGACATCTCGGTGGTGGGCTACGATAACACCAAGGACAGTGCTTACTTCAATCCTCCCCTTACCACCATTGACCTCAATCGTGATCTGCAATGCCGCGTTGCGGTCGAGAAGCTTGTGAGCAGCCAAGGTGATGCTGTATCGTCGGTGTTGCCGACAGCCTTGATCACGCGCCAGTCCTGTGCCCGTGTCACTCACGACCAGTACAGCTTAAGCGATATGGCTGCCGCGCTGCATGAAATCGCGCGCAAGCTCGAGCACATTCCGAGCCGATAGCGCACAGCTGAGCGTCCCAGTTTTGCGCTTTGCCTTAGCATGGGTACCAAGACAGTGGAATTTTTTGTTCCATGCGGTGGCAACTTGCTCACCCAATTCAGTTGGAGGCAACCATTTGAAAGCCGTAGTAGCAGGAGGCCGAATTGATCGTTACCACACTAAATTACAAGTGTTCCAACAGCCATTCTCTTGCTACTCTTGCTATAATTGGGAACTGTTACAAATTAATTGGTGCATTAAGGCTTTGACACTCCTGTCGCGTGAAAGAGGATAGTGCAAGACGGGACCAAAAGCGGCCTAATGCAACCATATCTTGATTTTGCTTAAAAGCAAAAAAATCGATGCTTATGGCGTTTTTGCAACAGCTATAGCAAACGCCAGAAAGTTTGGCCGATTGGAAAATTTTGTAATACACCTTTAGAATCGCATATTTGAGCCATTCTTTGTATATTATTATAATTTCAATTGGACAAACTTTCTGGCGTTTGCTATAACTCTGTTGCTTGTCTATTTTAGGATCTGATTTACACCATCCTCAAATAATTCTGTCTGTGTGTAAACTTCAGTACTGCGAAGTCATTTGATGAAAGCTCAACTCATGCATAAACCTTTTACTTGCGTGGAAATCTGCGCCGGAGCTGGTGGTCAAGCTTTAGGTCTTGCTATGGCGGGCTTTGTCCATGTTGCTTTGGTTGAGTACGAAGCCAGCTATTGCAAAGTCTTAAAGTCCAATCGCCCTGAATGGAATGTCATATGCGCAGATGTCCACGATTTTGACGGTCGACCATATTGTGGGGTTGATTTGTTAGCAGGTGGTGTTCCTTGTCCACCGTTTTCTGTTGCTGGAAAGCAATTAGGTGCCGCTGATGAACGTGATCTCTTTCCACAAGCTATCCGTTTAATTAAGGAAATTAAACCGAGAGCTGTGATGCTTGAAAACGTCAGAGGCTTCCTAGATCCCTCCTTTTCCGAATATCGTGCCTCTATCCTTGAATCAATCGAACAGCTAGGATATAGCACACAAATCAAATTGCTTAACGCCTCTGACTATGGTGTGCCTCAGCTCAGGCCTCGTGTCGTTATCGTTGGAATAAGATCCGACCAAATGGGTACATTCTTTTACCCCAAAGAAAACCCAGGAAGCGCTCCAGCAGTTGGCACTGTGCTGTATGACTTGATGGCAGCAAATGGCTGGGAAAAAGCCAAAGTATGGGCCAAGCAAGCCAACACCATCGCCCCGACCATTGTGGGGGGATCAAAGAAGCATGGTGGTCCCGACCTTGGCCCAACCCGTGCGCGTAAAGCATGGGAAGCGCTTGGGGTCGACGGTCGTGGTGTTGCCAATGAAGCTCCATCTTTTGGATTCAATGGCATGCCTCGTTTAACTCCGCGCATGCTGGCGCGCCTACAAGGATTCCCTGACACTTGGATCTTCGGAAAGGGCAAAACCGAGACCTGCCGTATGATCGGCAATGCTTTCCCTATACCAGTGGCACAAGCTGTTGGGTTAAAAATAAAGGAGTGCCTAGAATATGGCAGTATTATTGGCTGAAGCTAGACAGCACTTACACCAACGCATGTTTGAGATTGACACCTTAGCTGTTAGTCCAAATGATACAGCCTCAAACGCCGATAGCAGCAGCTTGCAATCAAAGGCCATAGCGCGCACTATAATCGACTTGATTGCTGCGCAGCTTAACCTTAAAGTCCACGTAGTTAGCAAGTTATCTGGCCAAACATTGGGGAAGCAATTTGAGCAGCTCATTATGGCGTTCCTTAAGGACACCTTTCCCAAACTCCAAGCCTTACGGCCCGGCAAATGGACGATTATGCAACTTGGCAATAATAACAAGCTGAAGATCAGTGACTTTGCCCAGTACGAGCATCTTGACTACCTCAACAAGCTAACCTCGCAAAATAGCATGCTAGCCGCAGCATTAGGCAATGATTACCTTGTCGCGCCAGACATCGTTATTTACCGTGATCTGTACACAGATGCAGAACTTAACAAGCATATAAGAGTTGTTGATGCCAAGCTGGGGCAAATGGCAGCCATTCGCCAAAACAATAACGGCAAACCTGTTCTACATGCAAGTGTTTCAGTCAAGTTCACCATGAGAAGCGATCGAGCTCAGAATAGTCGCACTGAGGCCTTGAATTTAATCCGCAATAGGAAAGGTCCATTGCCGCATATCGTTGTAGTGACCGCAGAACCGTTGCCAAGCCGAATCGCCTCTTTAGCTTTAGGCACTGGTGACATAGATTGCGTTTATCACTTCGCGCTCCACGAGCTTATGCAGGCTGTCCAAACAGTCGGAACACATGATTCAATAACACTTTTGAATACGCTTGTGCAAGGTCACAGGCTAAAAGACATTTCCGACCTGCCGCTTGATTTAGCGGTTTAACGTGGGTGGTGCCCCTTTAGATTAGCAAATCTGCTTATGTGACAGCGGCGCATAAAAGCTTAGGTTTAGCATCAACGCCTGCTTAACGGGCGCTGGTAGAGCGCATCTGGTTCATTGCCTTGGTTCGGGCGCAAAAAGGCCGCAACCATGGGCTGCGGCCTTGCAGTAAGAGATTAGTACGGATTTGTTAAGAATTTTCATAGTCTCAAAATTAAGAACGAATAAAATCGGTCTAAATCGGCATAAACATCGAATGCTAAGCGCATTTAGGC
>CALXXU010000054.1 GCA_944392765.1 uncultured Anaerobiospirillum sp. | reverse complement strand
CCTGACCTGCATCCATCTTAATGAGCTGCTATGCCGCCTACCTCCGAGCGCCGTGAGCTCAGATACAGCACAGACCTCTACTACAATTTGCTGAGCCTGTGGCTACAGGGCGAAGATGTCAGTGTGCTAAACAGCCTGAGTGGCTTGGTCATCATCGCTCGTAAATATTCTTTTATGGTAGAGATCAAGCTCATCACCCAATCAAGCTCACTGCAATTAACCCAGCTGGAACAGCTCAAGCAACGCAAAAAGCCGATCTCAGCGCTATACTTCACGCTCTCCGTTGTTCAGCTGTATATCTCCAAGCGCGATCACCAGATTTTGGCTTGGGAGCAACACGAGCAGTACAGCCACCAACAAGGACGATTAACCCTGCTAAAGCCAACCAAAGAAGAGATCTAAGCTGCATTCGTTGATCTGCGGCTTGAGCATAGCCCTATTTGAGCGGCGCCTATCCTGTCCTTGACCCGGCTGCTTTGTTTGGGAGCACGGTTGAGGCTGGTCCAAGCATAAAAACAAACGGTTCTGGGGCTCAGCCCGGCCGTCCTTATGCTTGATCTTGCATAGATACAACTTATGATTATGTTTTGTTTTTTTTTTTCTTTTGGGTAAAACAAAGCCCCGTGGCCGTGAGGCCATGGGGCTTTGCTTGAGAGCGCAGGCGCAGCCTGCGCTCGGGGGCAGCGCCAGCGCAGCTTGCAAAGCAAGCTGGCTGGCGCTGCGGGCTGGGGGTTAGCCGCCGAAGTTATCGAACAGGATGTTCTCGTCTTCAACGCCTAAGTCATGCAGCATGTTGACGCAGGACTTGGTCATCATTGGCGGGCCGCACATGTAGAACTCGCAGTCCTCTGGAGCCTTGTGATTCTTCAGATAGTTCTCGTAGAGAACGTTGTGAATAAAGCCCGTGGCACCAGTCCAGTGGTCCTCTGGGAGGGCATCAGATAAAGCTAAGGTCCAAGTGAAGTTTGGATGCTCCTTGGCTAACTGATTGAACTCGTCGACGTAGAAAGCTTCCTTGAGCGAACGAGCACCATACCAGAAGGAGATGCGACGCTTGGTGTTGAGGCGCTTTAACTGGTCGAAGATGTGCGAACGCATTGGAGCCATACCGGCACCACCACCGATGAAGACCATCTCGTTGTCGGTATCGCGAGCAAAGAACTCGCCGAATGGACCAGAGATAGTAACCTTGTCGCCTGGCTTTAAGCTCCAGATGTAGGAGGACATAATGCCTGGTGGCAGCTCCTTTAACTGACGTAAAGGTGGGGTCGCAATACGCACGTTGAGCATAATGAGACCCTTCTCATCAGGGTAGTTAGCCATCGAGTAAGCACGAATGGTTGGGTGATCAACCTTGGAAACAAGGTCGAATAAACCAAAGTGCTCCCAGTCACCACGATACTCTTGAGGGATATCAAAGTCCTTGTAGTAAACGGTGTGAGCTGGAGCCTCGATCTGAATGTAACCACCAGCGCGGAATGGAACTTCCTCGCCCTCAGGTACCTTCAGACGTAACTCCTTAATAAAGGTAGCAACGTTATTGTTGGAGATAACCTCGCACTCCCACTTCTTAACGCCGAAGATCTCAGCAGGTAACTCCAGCTCACAGTCGTTCTTGACCGTAACCTGGCAGGCTAAACGCCAACCCTCACGGATCTGACGCTTGTTGAAGTGTGAGTACTCAATTGGCAGCACGTCGCCGCCACCCTTGACGACCTTAACCTTGCACTGACCGCAAGCACCACGGCCACCGCAAGCGGACGAAACGAAGATACCACGGTCGGATAAGTTGTTTAACAGCTTATTACCGGCTGGGCACTTAAATGCGAGCTTGTCATCGCCATTGATACCAATGGTGATATCGCCCGAACTGACTAAGAAGCGCTTTGCTACGAGAATGCATGCCACTAAGATGGCAACGCCAATCACGAACATCAAAACGCCCGAGACGATTGTAAACATGCGTACCTCTTAGAGCTGAATGCCGGAGAAGGACATGAAGCCAATTGCCATCAGACCAGCGGTGATGAAGACTAAGCTTAAACCGCGTACGCCTGCTGGAGCATCGGAGTACTTTAAGCGCTCACGAATAGCTGCTAACAGCACGATAGCAAGGGCCCACGAAGTACCCGAACCAAAGGCATAGACGACCGACTCGGCGAAGGTGTACTCGCGTTGTACCATGAACGATACGCCCGCGAAGATAACGCAGTTAACGGTGATCAGAGGCAAGAAGATACCTAAAGCGCTGTACAGGGACGGTACGAACTTGTCTAAGAACATCTCCAAGATCTGCACGATCGCAGCGATCACACCGATGTAGGTAATGAAGCTTAAGAACGACAGATCTAAGCCCTGTACTAAAGCATCTGGCTTTAAGATATAGGTATTGATGAGATTGTTCGCAGGTACCGATAAGACCTGAACCAGCACCACCGCTAAGCCTAAGCCCATAGAGGTAGTAACTTTCTTGGACACAGCCAAGAAGGTACACATACCAAGGAAGAAGGCTAAAGCCATGTTCTCGATGAAGATACTCTTCACCAATAAAGAGAGGTAATGCTCTAACATTAGTAATCCTCCCTGTGGGTCTCGTACTCAGGCTGCTCAATTAAGTCCTTGCGGTAAACCTTAACTAACCAAATCAAGAGACCAATTAAGAAGAAGCCCGATGGTGGCATAACTAACAGACCGCATGGGTTGTACCAGCCGCCATTGTTGATAGTTTGCATGATGGTGATGCCAAACCACGAACCCGAGCCAAAGAGCTCACGAATCGTAGCGATAACGCACAGAACCAGCATGTAACCTAGGCCATTACCAATACCGTCAAAGAAGGAGGTAACTGGAGGGTACTTCAAGGCAAAGCCCTCAGTACGACCCATAACGATACAGTTGGTAATAATCAGACCGACGTACACCGATAACTGCTTGGACAGGTCATAAGCAAAAGCCTTTAAGACCTGGTCCACCAAGATTACCAGCGAGGCAATAATGGTCATCTGGGCAATAATACGGACCGAGCTTGGGATGTAGTTACGGACCCAAGAAACAGCCAGATTAGAGAAGCCGCAGACAGCAGTGACCGAGAGGCCCATAACGAAGGCCGTCTTCATCGACGACGTAACGGCTAAGGAAGAGCAGATACCTAAGACCTGCACCATCACAGGATTATTTGCGATGAGCGGGTCAACTAGGACTTCCTTCCATGTTGGAGCCTTAGCTTCACTCATTTAGATTTCCCCCTTGCGGACGTTCTCTAAGAAAGGCTTGTAAGCTACGTGTAACCAGTAGTGAGCAGCGTTATTAACGCCCACAGCGGTTAAAGTAGCACCCGAGAGGGCATCCACTTCATAGTCCTTGTCGGCACCAAAGTGATCAGCACCCTTGGTGATAACGAAGCCTGGAGTGCCGTCGTCACGCCAAATCTTCTTATCAACCCATAAGGCCTGCCAGCGTGGGTTGTCGATCTCACCACCTAAGCCTGGGGTCTCACCGTGGCTATAGAAGGTAACACCCTTGATGGTATTGCCATCAGGAGCAATAGCGACATAACCATATACGGTCGACCACAGAGCCTGACCATAGAATGGTAATAAGTAGCGCTCGACTTCACCCTTGTCGTTCTTAGCTAAGTAAACTGGCATGTTCTTGGTGCGGAAACGCATCTTAGCGTAATCGACATCGGCTGGGATCGCAGTGTTGTAGTTAGGATCCTTGGATAAGGATTGGAAGTTAAAGGCCTCAGCTTGCTCAGAGGTGACATCAGGGACGAACTTGCCCGAGTCTAAATCAACTAAGCGTGCTTCGATATGAGCCTTAAAGGTATCAGCAACCGTACCCTCAATGTCATAGCCAGATACTTTAAGAATATTTACCTGGCGGTCATTGTTGATCGCAGCTTGCTGGAATGGGCCTAAGGCAACAACAGCACTTGAGACCAATACCGAGCAGACCAAGCACAGACCGATAATGACAGTGAACGTGCCAAATACAGAGTCTTTATTGAACTTAAGCACGGCCAAGTCTCCTCTTGATATTGCGGTTGGTTGCTAAGTAGTCAAACAGAGGAGCCCAGCAGTTAGCAAATAAGATGGCGAGCATCATGCCTTCTGGGTAGGCTGGGTTGACTACACGAATTAACACAACCATGACACCAATCAGAATACCAAAGCACCACTTACCATTGTTGGTAAAGGCCGAAGATACAGGATCGGTTGCCATAAAGACAGCACCAAAAGCAAAGCCACCTAAAACGATGTGCCAGATGAAGGTCATCGAGAACATGTTGTTGGTGTCAGAGCCGATGGCATTGAAGAGGGAAGAGCACAGGAAGGCACCAATTAAGATACCGACCATAATACGCCACGAGGCAATACCCATGACTAAGATGATAGCAGCACCTACTAAGATCATTAAGGTGGAGCCTTCACCGATACAGCCTGGGATGTTACCTAAGAAGGCATCAAACCAAGTGATCTTCTCGCCTAAGGCATTGACTAAAGCAGCCTCGCCGCCTTCCATCCACTGTGCCAGTGGCGTTGCACCCGAGAAGCCATCAACTGGGACCCAGCAATTGGTACCAGAGATAGAAGCAGGGTAAGCAAAGAATAAGAAGGCACGGCCAGCTAAGGCTGGGTTCATGAAGTTACGACCAGTACCGCCGAACAGTTCCTTAGCGATCACGACACCGAAGGAAATACCTAAGGCGGCTTGCCATAATGGGATCGAAGGAGGAACGATCAAGGCAAAGAGGATGGAGGTAACGAAGAAACCCTCATTGACCTCATGCTTGCGCACAACGCAGAACAAGACTTCCCAGAACGCACCGACGGCAAAGACGACGATGTAAATAGGAAGGAAGTGCACGAGACCAATTAAGAGCTTGCTGTACAGACCCGCATCAGCGCCCAAGGAGCCACCTAAGAGTTGGACTAAAGCAAAGTGATAGTCCATGCTAAATAAAGCATAGTCAAAGGAGGCGATATCAGCACCGTTAGCCATGCTCGCAATAGCAGCTACGGTCTGAGCACCGACGTTGTACCAACCCCAAATCATGGTTGGGAATACAGCAAAGTAGACAATAATCATGATGCGCTTTAAATCGATGTAATCGCGCACGTGAGTATTGCCCGTGGTGACCTTGCCTGAGGAGAAGAATAAAGTAAAAGCACCTTCGTAGAGAGGATAGAGCTTCGCTAAGAGGCCATCCTTCTCGAACATTGGCTCTAACTTTTTGAAAAGTTCTAACAGCACGGTTTAACCCTCCAGCTCAATCTTAGTTAAGCTGCGACGTAAGAGCTGACCGTAATCAGTCTTGCCTGGGCAGACGTAGGTGCATAAAGCCACATCTTCCTCAGACAGCTCTAAACAGCCTAAGAGCTTAGCTTGATCGACGTCATTGATTTCAATGGCGCGCAGGAGCATGGTTGGCTCCATATCAAGAGGTACGACCTTCTCGTACAGCCCAATTGGCACCATTGGACGAGCACCGCCGTTAACAGCAGTGTTGAAGGTGTACTCAGCAGGCTTGATGAAGTGGGAGGCAAAAGCGGCCGAAACCGAGTGACGCTTGAGGCCTAAACCCAGCCAGCTCTTGAGCACGAAGTCGTGCATCTTGCCCTCTTCGAGCAGCGAGATCTGGAGGTGATGACGGCCTAAGTAAGCCCAAGGACCAACGGCATTGTTACCCCACAGCACAGAGCCTGCGATGACGCGCACACCATACTCCGATGGTACGACCTCATCTTGGGTCAGCTCAGCGACCGAAGCGCCTTGCAAGGTCTCAATGACGCGTGGCTCTTTAGCGTTAGGACCGCCTAAGGCGATATAACGCTTGTTGTAGTACTCGCCCTCGACAAAGAGGTGACCAATAGCGATCACGTCTTGATAGCCGATATGCCAAACGGTCTTGTTCTCAGAAACAGGATCTAAGAAGTGGATGTGAGTGCCCGGCAGACCTGCTGGGTGTGGGCCCACAAACATCTCTTCCTTGACATTAGGAGCAGTGCACAGTGGAATAGACTTATCGTCGTGGCAAACGTAGACGGTAACGCCTAAGCGGCTTAAAACCATCAAGCCATTAACGAAAGCATCGGCCTCGCGTGCAATCACGATCTTTGGATCAACGGCTAATGGATTGGTATCCATAGCGGTAACAAAGATCGAATGTGGCATGCTGTCAAGGCGCGGTACCTTGTCAAAAGGACGGGTACGGAAAGCAGTGAACAGACCAGCCTCGTTGAGCTGAGCCTTAACAGCCTCGGCGCTCAACTCACCTAACTTGTCAGCTGGAGTCTTGGTGAACTCAACGCCAGCCTGGGCCGGATCAACTTCGATGACAATCGATTGGAAAGCACGACGTGCACCACGGTTGATGGCAACCACAGTACCCGAGGCCGGAGCGGTAAAGCGTGGACCTGGGTTCTTTTTGTCCTCGAACAGTACCTGGCCTTTCTTAACGGCCTCACCCACCTCTACAGACATCGAAGGGCGCAAGCCAGGGTAATCACTAGCTAACAAGGCAACGTGCTTTACCTCTGGACCTGTGCCTATGGTCTGTACAGGTTGGCCGCTGATAGGCAGATCCAATCCTTTTTTGATGTTAATCATAGGCGGTTCCAATAAACTTATACGGAGCCACGGCTCCACATATGTGTTCTGCTAACCTGAGTTAGGGATGATGCGTCAAGAAGCCTCACCGTAACCGTTTGCACGGCACGGATAAGGGAGCTCACCGCATACCTTCTGCTTTACTCTATGGCCTACCACCGAGCAAGCACTAAGCCACCACAAGGTAGCTTGGTCCCTACTTTCAGCAGCACCAACTTCAGCTATGACATCACAGCTTGAATTTGGGTGCTGTGTGGCTGCCCACAAAATTCAAAAAACAATGAGTACCACTACGCACTGCACTCTAGGACCACTCACCCATCCTAAATTGCCTCTCATATCTGCGCTTCGTTCACGGTAGGACTAACCCCAAGCATCAGGCAAGCTGAGCTCAGCGTCACGCCTAAAGGGATGACCGTAACTAAAGCACACAGGGATAAGATGCAACGAGGAGAGAAGTGAGAGCGGCTTTTGCGCCACAGGGCAGAGCAGCAGTGACTGATAATCTGGCATTAAGAGCCACCAGTAGCTACCGTTGTCTTGCTAAGTTTTTTGCCCAAACTGAGGTTTGAAGAAAAGACTTAGCACGACAACCTAGCCCAGGTTGTCTTGGACGCGGAGCGAGCGTACTAAACAAATACCAATTAAAAAATTAGCTTTTGCCTAGTCTTCGCGACGCGTTATGAGAAGAGTGCAAAAGGTACCCACCACCCCTTTTCAGGTAGGCATCAATTGACGGATTTTAGCACAAAACATCTAGGCCCAATATGCTCTAAAGGGCCCTATTCACGCGATTGTGAGCTACTTAGAAAAAAGGGGAAAAGCCCCAGGGATCACTAGGTCTAACCACCATTACCGTAAGTTAATCCCCACTCAGATAAGTAACGCAAAAGCCCAAGCTACGGCCTTAATGCGGGCGAAATTACGGCACTACCATACCAGTGTTAGCGGCACATTATGGGGCATAAAATAGCCCTTTTGGGGCAGGGCGCGCCCCCTGTGCTCACGGCTCAGGAGCTCACTGCGCGGTAAGCTCTGCCCTTAAATAGGGCAAAGCTCTTTTGTCCTCCGTGAAAGACGCGCGCGCCCCCGCTCAGGGCGCGCTATAAGGAGCGCGCTGTGGGCCTGGCACTTGGGCGAGGCCACTTGGGCCTGGCACTTGGGCGAGGCCACTTGGGCCTGGCACTTGGGCGAGGCCACTTGGGCGAGGCCGCGCTGTGGGCCAGGCATTTGGGCAAGGCCACTTGGGCTTGGCCACTTGGGCGAGGCCACTTGGGCTTGGGCGGGTTAGGCCTTGTCGTCGAGGCCTAAGGCGCTGTCCTCGGTTAAGGCGCGTAAGGCGCCTTGGCGCTTGGCGTGGCGCAGCATAATAAAGCGATAGCCAAAGTAGATGCTCAATAAAATGAGGACTGCGCCTGAGACCGTGAACTGGTAGCGCATCTCAAGGCCGCTGGAGACTGCTGCCCCTAAGAACGGGCCTACCATGCAGCCTAATTGTCCGGCCATGGTCAGAGCGCCAAAGGCTCTGCCCTTAAAGTCATCAGGTGTGGCTAAAGTCAGCGAGGCGCACAGCGCCGGGTTAAAGCCCACGATAAAGACGCCCATTAAGCCCGACATAATCATGAGAATGAAGAAAGTCGGAGCTTGCGACTGGATCGCTAAGAACACACCGGCACCAAAGGTGGTCAAGGCGATCACGCGATAGTAGCCCCGGCGCTGTCCTAAATAACCCCACATCGGCGAGGTAAAAGCACCGATGAGCGGCGGCAGCGAGCAGGCAATACCAGCATAGAAGGCCACGTCCTCATAGCCGCCGATCAGCTGCGCCACATAGAGCGATAACAGCGGCTGGATCGCCAACATCACCATCGAGAAGATGGCACCGGCAATTAGGAGCTCGCGCACAATCGGATTAACAAAGCAGTACTTAAGGTCGGCGATGATGCTGGTGTGCGGGACGGATTTCACTGCAGCGGCGGCCTTCTTGGTGCCCGGCACTAAGTAGGTGATGAGTACCACTAAGGTCAAAAAGCAGCCGGCAATAATAAACGAAGCACGATAGCCAAAGATATGCGCCAAGGAACCGCCAATTAACGGGCCACTGACGGTGCCGACCAATTGCGCTGATTGGATAAAGCTCATCGAGGTGCCGAGTTTTTCTTTCGGGCTCTCCTCGGAGACAATCGACATAATGACCGGCAGATAGCCGTTGGCAAAGCCCTGGAGGATACGTACGCCCAAGAGCTGAATTGGGGCGGTCACCAGGCCACCTAGGGTATAGCACAGTGCCAGTAAAATCGAAGAGCGCATGGCCATACTCTTCTTGCCGTGGGTATCAGAAATCTTACCCCAGACCGGCGCCATCACGCCTGCGATCAAAAAGCACGCGGAAAAGACTAGAGCCGACCACACCTCAATACTGGATTCGGGGGCGCCCAATTCCAGCAAATACACCGGCAAAAACGGGATGCACATAGTGTAGCTGGCCGAAGTGAAAAAGATGCAAACAGTGTAGGTCCAAAGCTTGGCCTGCCAGGACATATTATGCATAGCAGCTCCTTACACCGCGCCTAAAAGCGCGGCGCAGCGGTGAACCATCAGAGAAATTTTGAGTTGCCGCACTCAAATCTGCAATGGTAGTAATGCCATGATAGGCACGCCCGCATGCAAACGACATACAAAAAAGAAAATATGTCAAATTAGCCCTGGCCCTTGCACCATCTTAGCGCCTAAGCGCGTCGTGCCTCATCGGGCGCCGACCACGGGGCCACTTTAAAGAGCAAGAGCATGCCCGGCACCGCCAAAACGGTACAGAACAAGAAGAAATTTTCCCAGCCCAAGCCCTCGACCAAGTAGCCGGTCGTGGCGTTGCAGAAGGTGCGCGGAATCGCCGAGAAGCTGGTGAGCAGCGCCAGCTGCGTCGCGGTGTAAGCCGGATTGGTTTCCTTAGCCAAGAAGGCGACAAAGGCCGCCGTGCCCAAGCCACCACCGCCGTACTCGCCAATTAAGACCAAGGCCAAGATCCACACCGACGGCGTGCCGCTTTGGCCCAAGTGCGCCAACAGATAGAAGCCCAAGATGGTAACAAGCTGGATGAGACCAAAGATCCACAAGGCGCGGTTGATGCCAAGCTTGAGCATAAAGACGCCGCCTAACAGACCACCCACCACGGTCGACCACAGGCCCACATTCTTGGCCACAATGCCGATCGTGGTCAGGTCATAGCCTAGATCCATGTAAAAAGGCGTGGCTAAGGCCAAGGCCATACTGTCGCCAATTTTGTACAGGAACACAAAGCAGACGGTAAAGAGCGCGGCCTTGACGCCCCGGCGCCCGATAAACTCAGCAAAAGGCTCGACCACCGCTTCTTTCAGCGAGCGCGGGGCATGCCCGATCTCTTGCTCGCGCAGGAAAATCGTGAGCACCAAGCACGGCACCAAGCAGGCGGCGGTAAAAATAAAGACCGTGGTCCAGGACACATAGTCCGCCAAAATCAAGGAGATACCGCCCGGCACTAAGCCTGCGACGCGATAGGCGTTGACGAAGATGGCGTTACCAAGGCCCAGCTCATAGGTAGGCAGAAACTCACGGCGGTAGGCATCGAGCACAATGTCTTGGGTCGCGGAGGCAAAGGCCACCACAATGGCCAAGGTCGCAATAATGCCGATATGCTCTTGCGGTGAGTACCAGCCCATCGCCGCAATAGCGATAATCAGCACGATCTGCGAGAGCAAAATCCAGTCTTTGCGCCGTCCCAAGTGGAAGATCTGGTAGCGATCGACTATCGGGGCCCAGACAAACTTCCAGGTGTACGGCATAGTCATCAAGGAGAAGATACCGATGACCTTAAGATCCAGGCCTTCCTTACGCAGATACGCCGCCAACAGATTGATCAGGACAAAGAGTGGCATACCCGAGGCAAAGCCCGTGACCACGCAAATGCCCATACGCTTGGACCAAATCTCGCGCCACACCGAGCGCTGCGTGGTCTGGGCCTCACGCTCCGCGCCCGCCCCGAGCTCAGCGCCCGCCCCAGCCGCTGCTGCGCTGCTCGCATCACTAGACGCAGCAGCAGTGGTCTGAGCGGCACTAGACTCAGCAGCAGTGGTCTGAGCGGCACTGCTTTGAGCAGCACTGCCCTGAGCGGCACTGCTTTGAGCAGCACTAGGCTCAACAGCACAGCTTTGTGCGGTACTGTTTTGAACAGCGCTGGACTCAACAGCACTGCTTTGAGCGGCGCTGCTCTGAGTGGTGCCCACGGCTTCCCTTTCTGGCGTCCCTAGCGCGGCGCTCTCTGCTGGCGCTGAGCGCTCGGGCGCGACACTGTGCGCGGCACTGTGCGCGGCACTTGATTCAGGCGCCGCTGTCGGCGTCTTAGGGGAATTGAGATCAGCCATGGGAGATCCTTGGGTGCAATGAAACAGGGGCCGCTAAATGGGCCTAAAGGGCACAAAGCCCCAAAACCAAGGGCTTTAGGGCTTAGAGCAAAAGAGCTGAACGCTAGTCGCGGAAATTGGTAAATTGCAGCGGCTGGCCTAAGTCACCTTGCTTGGCGCGGACTGCTGCGATTGCCGCTTGCAGATCGTCGCGCTTCTTACCGGTGACGCGCACCGTGTCATCGTTCATCTTGGCGTCGACCTTGAGCTTTTCGTCCTTGATCAGCTTGACGATCTTCTTGCCTAAATCCTTGTCGATGCCTTCCTTGAACACGACTTGTTGCAGCGACTTCTTGCCCGAGCGCGTGATCTCCTTGAACTCAGCAGAGGTAGCCTCGATGCCGCGCTTGATCAGCTTTTGCATCAAGATATCGTCCATCTGCTGGATTTGGAACTCCTCATCAGCCTCAAGCTTGACCAAGTTCTCAGCCTTGACCAAGGTGTAGCTGGCCTCAACGCCTCGGAAGTCGTAGCGGCTTTGCAATTCGCGGTTGGCATTGTCCACCGCATTTTGTAACTCGTCTTTCTTTAACTCAGAAACGATATCGAAAGATGGCATGATGCCTCCCAAAAAATCAAAGGAAATCTAGTGTAGCGCAGCCTAGCGGCTCTGCTCTTGGAAGCTCGTGATAGCTGCCATAATCTGCGCCACGGATAAGCCCTGCTCGTCCAAAATCTCGGCGCGGGTACCCTCCATGATGAACTCATCATGCAGGCCCAAATTGAGGACGCGGCTTAAGCCTGAACCTTGGGCGACAATGGCTGCAATGTGCTCGCCGATACCACCTAAGCGGGCGCCTTCCTCGACCGTGACGATGAGATCGCAGCTGTGCGCCAGCGCCGTGATGAGCTCCTCATTTAACGGCTTGATAAAGCGCATATTGATCAAGGTGTAATCCGCAGCAACGCAAGCGTCGACTAAATCATAGGCCACTGGGCCAAAGGCGAGCACGGCGACCACGCGCTGTGACTTTGGCGCACGCGGCAGGCTTGCAGGCAGCGCCTGTGCCTTCAGCAGCTCGCCCTTAAGCGGTAGCCCTAAGAGCTCAAAGCTCTTGCTATCAGCCTGCGCTAGCAATTTGAGGCAGTGCGTTCTATTAAGATGCAGCGTCTCCACTTGGCCTAAGGCGATGGTGCGTTCGAGATTCAAGCGCTCAGCACCTGGCGCCCGCTCTGCATCCATGAGTGGTGCCAGCAGCGCCGCCGTATCCTGTTTTGGGTCCGCACCGTGCTCGGAGCTTGGTTCAGCCTTAAGCTGCCGGGCGCGCCCCAGCAGCGACTTTACGCTGTTTGGATCTGGGGCGTTAAGGCTCTCGCCGCTCGAGCGGGGATAGCGTACTACCACTGGGCGCGCTAAGGCGTACGCGCTATTGAGCATGGTGTAGAGCTCATGGCGCGTGGCCGGGGCCATAATCACTAAGTTTGGCACCGCGCGGGTATAGGCGATATCAAAGCTGCCATTATGGGTTGGGCCATCCGGGCCCACCACGCCGCCGCGATCAAGGCATAGGACGATCGGGAGGTTCTGCACCGCCATATCGTGGATTAAGCCGTCGTAGGCGCGCTGCATAAAGGAGCTGTAGATATTCACCACCGGGCGCATGCCGCCTGCGGCTAAACCTGAGGCAAAGACCATCGCGTGCTGCTCGGCAATGGCCACATCAAAAAATTGGTGCGGATACTTGGCGGCAAATTCGCCCAAGCCTGAGCCCACGCGCATCGCGGGGGTTACCGCCATCAGCTTGCGGTCGGTCTCGGCCTTATCGCACATCCAGCGCCCAAAGGCACCAGAATAAGAGAGATCTTCCTTTTGCTCGTTGTGGGCAATGCCCTCGTGCGGATTGAAGGTTGGTACGCCGTGATAGCAGATTGGGTCTTGCTCGGCGGGAGCATAGCCCTTGCCCTTCTTAGTCACCACATGCAGGAAGGTCAGGCCCTTCATCTTGCGTACATTCTGCAAGATGGTGACTAAGCGGTCGACGTCGTGGCCATCGATCGGGCCGATATAGTTAAAGCCAAATTCCTCGAACAAGGTGCCCGGCATAATCATGCCCTTGGCATGCTCTTGAGCGCGCAGGGCCAGCTCACGTACCGTCGGCAGCGCCTTTAAAATGCGCTTGCCCCCTTCCACTAACTTGACGTAGTGCGGACTGGCGATGATGTGCGCCAGGCCCTGGGCTAAGCCACCGACATTCTCGGAGATGCTCATCTCATTGTCATTTAAGATGACAGTGAGGTCGACATCGCGATCTTGAAAGGAGCCCGCATGATTTAAGGCCTCAAAGGCACAGCCGCCTGACATCGCGCCATCGCCGATAATGGCGACCACCTTACGGCGCTCATTATCAGGCTTATTGCGCTCGGCCACCGCTAGGCCCAAAGCCGAGCCAATCGAGGTCGAGGCGTGTCCGGTCGAGAGCACATCATAGGGGGTCTCGCCGCGCCAGATAAAGGCGTGCAGACCGCCATGCTGGCGGATCGTGGCAAATTCCTTACGGTGGCCGGTGAGGATCTTATGCGGATAGGCTTGATGACCTACGTCCCACACCAGGACATCGTGTGGGGTGTTATAGACATAGTGCAAGGCCACGGTCAGCTCAACCACGCCCAGGCCCGAAGCCAAATGCCCCGCCGTCTTACTTACGGTATCGATCAGACACGAGCGTACCTCAGCACACAGCTGTGGTAATTCCTCACGCGGCACGGCCCGTACATCGGCCGCACTATCAATACGATCAAGCAATTGGTATGTAACTGATTCCACCACTAACGCCTTTTTGACCTAAGAGCGCTCTTAGGTCATTTCCCTCACAGCCCAATCCTCTTACCCCCGCAGGGGTATTCCCAAAAACAAAAGGGGCCCAGCCCAAAACTAGGGGCTCGCCCCAAAGTTCAGGGATATGCTCTTTAGTGGTCGCGCGTGACCACAAAGTCGACAAATGCTGCCAGCTCCTTGCTCTGGCACGGCAGCTGCGCCAGCGCCGCCTTGGCCTCTTGAGCTAAGGCAGTCGCATATTGCTTAGCCCCGTCCAAACCTAACAAGGTAACAAAGGTGCTCTTATCGTTAGCGACATCCGAGCCCACGGTCTTACCTAAGGTTGCGGTATCGCCGGCCACATCCAAGACGTCATCCCAGACCTGGAAGGCCAGGCCGAGCTTTTTACCAAAGGTGGTTAAGAGCTCTTGCTCCCGCTTTAACTGCGGCTGCTCAACAAAGCCAAAGGCCTGACTCATGCGATCACCTTGAGCATTGTTATAGGCATCTTGGTAGCGTGCGGTCATGTAACCTAACTTGACCGCGCACAAGATCAAAGCGCCGGTCTTTAAGGAGTGCATCTGCTCTAACTGTGCTTGGGTCAGCTTGTGATGCTCAGCCTTTAAGTCCAAGGCCTGACCGCCACACATGCCCACAAAACCTGCCGCCTGAGCTAAGCAAGCGCACATCTGAGCCTTAACCTCACCTGCGATGGTGCACCCCGCATCAGTTAAGATGTCAAAGGCCAAGGCCTGGAGCGTATCACCGGCCAAGAGCGCGGTCGCAGCGCCAAATTTGGCGTGCACCGTCGGCTGGCCTCGGCGCAGCATATCGTTATCCATCTCCGGCATATCGTCGTGGATTAAGGAGTAAGCATGGATGCACTCCACGGCGGCAGCCGGGTAATCGAGCTGATAGATCGAGGCATTAAACTCGCGCCCGACGGTATAGACAAGATACGGACGCACGCGCTTGCCGCCTTGCAGCAGCGCATAGGCCATGGCCTGCTTGAGCTCTTGCGGCTCATCAGGCAAGCTCTCAATCTTGCGCTTGAGAAATTCATTAACGCGCTGTCCAAAGGACACCAAATTATCGGTACATGCCATCGTCCGCTCCTTAAGCCACCCTTGAGGCAGAACTACCTAATTGCGCACAGCGCTCCCACGAACCTACCGCTACGCCCCTAACGCCACGCCCGAGCGCAACATTCAGACTCTACGCCCCTAACGCCACGCCCGAGCGCTACACTCAGAGCACTACGCTCCGTAGCACTACCCTCTACGCTACGCTTGAGCGCTCTATGCTCGCACTACCACGAGCCCTGATTGCCATTGCCCGGCAAGCCCGGCATCTGACCTGCGACCTGCGCATTAGGGATAGCGTTCGGCTGGGCCCCCAGCTGCTGAGCCTGGGCGGCCTCGGCTTGATTTAACTCATTCATATCGCGCATGGCCTTTTCGCGCACAATTGCGACCTTACGGGACATGTCGTTTAAGCTGCGACGGCAGGCGACCGCCAGCTCCATGCCCTGAGCGTACTTTTCGATCGCATCATCAATGCTCAAATTGCTGTTCTCAAGCTCTTTGACTAATGCCTCGAGCTCAAGCAATCCCTGATCTAAATTCTTTAAGCCTTCTTGTGCCATAACTACCTCACCTAAGCGGGCTTACGCCCCCTGTTATTATCGCAAGGGTGCCAAGCAATTGGTGCAAAGAAATGCCATTTGGTGATTTTTACCGCAACTTCAGATAAAAGCGCTGGGCTCAAAGTACGCGCGCAAGCTTTGAGCCCAACCCTCTTGCTGCCAGAAAGCCGCCTCGTATGAGGCGGCCTGAGGCGGCAGCCCTAAGGGGCTGCCATTTTTTTTTATCCTTACTGACGTAAGGTGGCGTCAAACTTGGTCTTGACCGCCTCTAAGATCTTGGCGACCACGGCCTCAACCTCAGCATCCTCTAAGGTGTGGCTGTTGTCGTGCAAGGTGACCCCTAAGGCGAGCGAACGCTTGTCGCCTAAGCTCTCGCTTGCGAAGACGTCGAAGATCGTGACGTCGCTGACCAGAGCACCACCGGCGTTTTTGATCTCAGCTACCAGCTCGTCAGCGTGATACTTCTGATCTAAGACGAAGGCAAAGTCACGACGAACTGCTGGGAACTTCGAGATCTCACGGCTTTGCGGAATGATGCGGGTCGCAAGAGCGGCACGCTCAATCTCAAAGACTGCGACCTGTTGCTTGAAGCCTAAAGCCTTTTGGGCAGTTGGGTGGAGCATACCCACGCAGCCTACCTTACGGCCCTCAAAGTAGAGGTCGGCACCCTGACCTGGGTGTAAGAATGGGCAAGTGGTGACCTGCCAGCTGTAAGCCTCAGGACGAGCGGTTAAAGCTAACATCGCCTCAACGTCGCCCTTGATGTCGAAGAAGTCGACATGGCGGCTTGGGTGAGCCCAGCTCTCGGTCTCAGCGTCACCGATGGCGATACCGGCGATCATTGGCTCTTGACGCACGCCAAACTCAGCCTTTTCATCTGGGTTGTAGCTTAAGCCCAGCTCAAAGAGACGAACCCGCTTTTGCTGGCGGTTGACGTTGTACTTGGCAGCTAAGGCCAAGCCTGCCAGCAGGCTGGTACGCATCGCCGACATCTCAACCGAGATTGGGTTAGCTAACACCATTGGCTCTTGGTCGCTGAAGACCTTTAAGGCCTTAGGCTCAGTGAAGGAGTAAGTGATCGCCTCTTGGTAGCCCGACTGGACTAAGCTGTGGCGTAAGGCACGGGCCGTTAAGACCTCTTCCTTCTCAGCGCTCATGACCATAGTGGCCATTGGCAGCGTGTTTGGAATCTGGTTGTAGCCGTAGATACGAGCAACTTCCTCGATTAAGTCCTCTTCGATCTCGAGATCAAAGCGGAAGGAAGGAGCTGTGGTGGTGTAGCCCGTCTCAGTCTTAACTGGGTTTAAGCCTAAGGTAGCTAAGATGTGCTCGACCTCAGAAACTGGAACCGCGCAGCCTAAGACCTTGGCTAAACGATCTAAGCGTAAGTTGATGTGGTGCTCGGCCTTGAGCTCGCTTTCGCAAGCGACCTCAACAATTGGGCCTGCCTCACCGCCGCCGACCTGTAATAACAGCTCGGTGGCACGCTCCATGGCGCGGCGCTGTAATTGTGGGTCAACACCACGCTCAAAGCGGTGCGAAGCATCGGTCTTTAAGCCGTAGTGGCGAGCGCGGCCCTTGATCGCCAGAGGTGCGAAGAAAGCGGCCTCTAAGAAGACATCGTGGGTCTCCTCATTGATGCCCGAGCTCTCGCCGCCAAAGATACCAGCAAGGCCTAATGGGCCCTGGCTGTCGGCAATCACTAAGGTGTTAGGGGTGAGGTCAACTTTTTCGCCCGAGAGCAGGACTAAGGTCTCGCCTTCCTTAGCAAAACGGACCACGATCCCGTCGTGCAGACGGTTTAAGTCAAAGGAGTGCAGCGGCTGGCCTAACTCTAACATCACGTAATTGGTGACATCGACGATTGGCGAAACCGAACGAATGCCGCAGCGACGCAGCTTCTCGGTCATCCACAGGGGCGAAACTGCCTTTTGGTTGACGCCGCGAATGACACGACCTAAGTAGCGTGGGCAAGCGGTGCCATCTTCCACCGTAACTGGGAAGGTATCAGCGATGGTAGCTGGAACCTCAGTTAAAGCAGGCTCCTTGACCGTGCCGTGAGTTAATACGGCAACCTCACGGGCGATACCGCGAATGCTCAAGCAATCAGGACGATTGGTGGTTAAGTCGACGTCAATGGTGCTGTCGTTTAACTGCATGTATTCGTGCAGATCGACACCAATTGGGGCGTCCTCAGGCAGCTCCATAATGCCGTTGTGATCTTCGGACATACCCAGCTCACGATACGAGCAGAGCATACCGCTAGACTCAACGCCACGCAGCTTAGCCTTTTTGATCTTGAGATCACCGACCTGGGCGCCGACTAAAGCGCAGGCAACCTTCAAACCGGCGCGGCAATTAGGAGCACCACACACGATCTGCAAGAGCTCGCCTTGACCGGCGTCCACCTTGGTGACGTGTAAGTGATCGGAATCAGGGTGATCCCAGCACTCCACGACCGAGGCAACGACGACTTGCGAGAAGTCGCCGCATACCGGCTCGCAGGTGTCCACCTCTAAACCGGCCATAGTAATGGCATCGGAGAGCTCTTGGGCGCTTAAGTTGTTAGCGACCCACTCATCAACCCAACTTTTATTGAACTTCATACTAAAAAACCTCTAGCCCCCTGCTCTTACGCCCCGGCCGACGCCAAGTCGGCCTTAAGATGCGGGCAGGGACTAGTGAAAAACTGAGAAAATGACGTTAAGCAAGGTGCTTGTTGCGCCCACGGGCTCACCAGGCAGGCTAGCTGGGCCCACAGGCACGTTAGCTGCGCTCACCAGGCAGGCTGGCTGGCCCACGGGGCACTAGCTTTTGCCTTAAGCAAACTGCTTTAAGAAGCGCAGGTCGTTTTCAAAGAAAGCGCGCAGATCATTGACGCCGTAGCGCAGCATGGTCAGACGCTCGATGCCCATACCAAAGGCAAAGCCAGTGAACTCTTCAGGGTCAATGCCGACATTGCGCAGCACATTTGGGTGCACCATGCCACAGCCTAAGACCTCGAGCCACTTGCCGCCCTTGCGGCGCACGTCAACTTCAGCTGATGGCTCAGTAAATGGGAAGTACGATGGACGGAAACGTACCTCAAGCTCCTCTTCAAAGAACTTGAGTAAGAACTCGTAGAGCACCCCCTTTAAGTCAGCAAAGGAAACGTTGCGATCAACGTAGAGACCTTCGATCTGGTGGAACATTGGGGTGTGGGTCATATCGTAGTCGTTACGATAGACGCGGCCTGGCGAGACGATACGCAGAGGTGGCGCCTTCTTCTCCATGGTGCGAATCTGCACTGAGGAGGTCTGCGAACGCAACAGCAGGCCATTTGGGAACATAAAGGTGTCGTGGCTATCACGAGCTGGGTGATGTGGCGGCAGATTTAAGGCATCGAAGTTGTGGTAGTCATCCTCAATCTCAGGACCAGAAACCACCTCAAAGCCCATCGAACCGAAGAGCTCAGTTAAGCGCTCAATGGTGCGGGTTACAGGGTGCAAGGTGCCGACATCACGGTGGCGGCTTGGCAGAGTGATATCAACACGCTCCGAGGCGAGCTTGGCGTCTAATACCGCCTTTTCTAATTCAGCGCGACGCTGCTCGATGGCAGCAACCACCTCTTGCTTAGCCTCGTTGATGATGGCGCCCTGGGCTGGACGCTCGGAGGCGTCAAGCTGAGCTAACCCCTTCATAAACTCAGCAAACAAGCCTTTCTTGCCCAAGTAAGTAACGCGAACATTGTCTAACTCTTGCAAAGTTAGAGCGCTTTGAGCGGCGGCTATGCCTTCTTGTTTGCCCTGAATTAGCTTATCCATTACAAAAAACCAAACCATGAAAGATGACAGGCAGGGACAGCCCTACCCAACTTTTGAGCTCAAATGGCTTAAAAGTGCGCTTTTGAGCCCAGCAAAATCAAGCAATTATCGCACGTGCTCAGCCAAAGCGCAAAAGGGCGCCCGCCAGCGTCCTCAAGGGGCTGCGCCGAGGCCGGGGCCAGGCGTACGGGGCCGCTAGTGGACGCAAGGCGCAAAAGGCGCGCCCCAAGGACACCACCACGGTGGCATCCCTAAGGCACGCCTTTCAATTTTTTTTTCTTATTTTGGCTTGGTTTAGCCTTGGTAGAGCATACCAGCCTTAACCTGAGCTAAAGTGGCCTCTGGTACTAAGACTGAGAGGCAAGCTAAGCCAAAGTCGATGGCAAAGGCTGGGCCCTTGCCGGTGACGATCTTGGCACCAGCATCAATGGTGGTGCCTGCACCGGTGTAGTGCTTGATGTTATCGCTGCAGCCTGGATAGCCCGTGGCCTGAGCCTCACCGATTAAGCCGTGGTGCTCTAAGACAAAGCCTGGAGCGGCGCAGATCGCACCGATATAACGACCGGCAGCCTTTTGCTCCTTTAACAGCTCAGTTAAAACTGGGCAGCCCGCGCAGTTCTTGGAGCCCTCTAAGCCCCCTGGGACTACGATCAGATCGTATTGTTGCCCCTTGCACTGCGTAATATTCACATCGCACAGGGTGCGCTGGCCGTGCGAGAGCACGATTTCCTTGCCCTCAGGAATGATGGCGGCACGAACCACCTCAACGCCACCACGGCATAAAATCGAGGCAACCGCCGTTACCTCCATATCCTCAGAACCGTTAGCATAAGCCACTAAAGCTTTAGGCATAGCATTTCTCCCAACAAGTTAGACCCAAGGGGCCTACAGATTTAACTCTTTGGCTGGAGCAATGCGGGCCGCCCGGAAAGCCGGGTAAAGCGCAGCAAGCCAGCTCATGACTAAGGAAATCGATAGCACCAAGATCACGTCCATGAGCTCTAAGCGGCATGGAATGAAGTTGATGAAGTACACCTCTTCGTTGAGCAGGTCAAAGCCAAACCAGTCCTTAAAGGACAAGGTGAGCGGAGTTAAGGTCAAGGACGTAGCCACGCCCAAGACTAGGCCGATTAAGGCGCCATAGCCCCCTGAAATCAAGGCCATCAGCGAAAAGGTGGTGATAACGTGGCTCGGCTTCATGCCCATCGTGAGCAAAATCGCGATTTCACGGCGTTTCTCACCGACCAGCATCATCAAGTTTGAAATGATATTAAAGCACGCCACCGCCAAGACTAAGAACATAGAGATAAACATTATCTGGCGGATCATCTGGATGTCGTGGTAGAGCTTGCCCTGCGAGCTCATCCAAGTCACGAGATAAGCGTTTTCCTTGATCTTGCCGCTGGTGGCCGCAAAGACGATTTGATTGGTGCTCTGTTGATCGGAGGTGCGGATATGGATGCTATTTGGCCCCTGCAATTTGGCAATGGCCTTGAGATCCTCAAAGTTCATTAAGGAGATCGCCGAATCAAGCTGACCGCCAATGTGGATAATGCCGATCACCACCGCCTTGTGCCGCTGCGGCGTACGCAAGGAGCGCTTGAGGCTGCCCGCCTTCAAGCTATCGCCCGTATCGCCCGGCTTCAAATTGTCTGGTTGCGCTGCGATATCCGAGCTATCTAAGGTCACGACGTTGATTTCATCGCCCACGCCCACGGCAAGCTTCTTGGCCACACCTGAACCTAAGATAATACGCGGCAGAGTGCTGCTATCTTGCGACTGCGCTGAACTTAAAGGATTGGCCTCAGAGCTATAAGCGACGGAACCAGCACTGTGCGCGCGCGTGGCCGCCACTTCCTCTAAGGTAATCTGGTCTAAGGCCGTCTCAGACTGCACAACTCCACTAATGGTAGTGCCTACGCCAATGCCCGCGCCCGCATTGAGCTTGCCGGTAGCAATAGTACCGGTGCTCAAACGCTCGCCGGTGCGCTCTTCTATGGCCGCTTCGGCCGCCTTAGCCTGGGCGCGCAAGGTCGCTAACACCTTGGCCTGGTCCGTTTCGGTGTCATAGCCCAAGATATCATCAGTGCTGACATCATTGAGCGCGACGTTATGACTGACAAAAGAAGTCCGCTCCCTAGAGGCGGCTAAGCTGCACTTACCAATTAAGGCGGGATAGAGCTTGCCATTTAAGCAGTCGAGGTCGATGCTGACAAAGCGCTGAATCGCGATTACCTGCTTTTCCTGCTGACTTTGGATACCCGAAATCATCAGGGGCGCAAAGGCGCGGTTAGCCGAAACAATGGCGCGTTGATCGATCGCCGGAGCCGTGGCGACAATCCCAGAGCCTAAGGCCAGCACATGCTGCAAATCATCCGGATCACTAAAGTACGGCTCCGAGGAATTTAATTGAGCTGACGGAATAATCGAAAGCACACGATGCTCGAGCTCATACTCAAAGCCGTTCATGGCCGAAAAGCCCACGATCGCGGCAAAGACACCGATCGCGATGCCACAGGTCGAGGCAAAGGAGATAAAGCGCGTGAGCGCTCCCTTACGGCGTGAGCGCACAAAGCGCAGGGCTAATTTCAGCTTCAGCATCATCGCTCCTGCTCAAAAATCACCGCGTCACGTGAGCGCTTAACTCGAGGCTGCTCCCCCTTGACCCTATAGTCTGGGATCGTGGAGGCCATCGCCCCAGGCTGCCTATCATCCTCAGAGTCGTCAGGCTCTAACGTTACCGCATCGTCAAAGGTGCCATTGGCGATCACGCCATTGACGATCTCAAAGCAGTGATCGCATTTTTGCGCTAGGGTACGGTCGTGCGTTACCATCACCACCGCCGCGCCTTCATCGTGCACCAGCTCGCGAAACAGATTAAAGACCAAATTGGCGTTTTGCTCGTCGAGGTTTCCGGTTGGCTCATCGGCTAACACCAAATCAGGGGAGTAGACCAAGGCACGCGCAATCGCGACGCGTTGGCGCTCACCGCCGGACATTTCGCTGGGTAAATGGCGCATTACGTCCGCAAGCCCCACCCGCTCTAACAGGTAAGTGGCGCGATCGCGGGCCAGCGACGGCTTCACCTTGTCAATGAGCAAGGGCAGCATCACGTTCTCAAGGGCGTTAAAGTCGCCGAGCAAATGGTGAAATTGATAGACAAAGCCTAAGTGACGATTGCGAAAACGCGCCTTCTCGCGCGCACTTAAGGTCAAAATATTGGTGTTTTGGAAATAAATCACGCCTTTATTGGGCGTATCGAGCGTGCCCAAAATATGAAGCAGCGTGCTCTTACCCGAGCCTGATTTGCCCACAATCGCCGTCATCACAGAGGCTTCGATATCGATATCGACGCCCTTTAAGACCGGAGTCTTAATCTTGCCCTCTTGGTACGAGTGCTCAATGGCGCGTCCTTTCAATAAAACTTTGTGCATGACCAACTCCCAGCCCTAACTGTGCACCAAATGCTCCACAGGATCGGCCTTGCTGGCGTAATAGGCCGGATAGAAGGTGCATAAGAACGAAACCACTTGGCACAATACCACTATAATAACGATATTGCTGATATTAAGCTCGATCGGCAGCTCGCCTTGAACAATACTTACGCCAATAAAGCTTAAGATATCTTGCGCATTGAGGGCAAAAGGAATACCCAGCGCCAGGCCCACCAGCGAGCCCACGATACTCGCGCTCATTCCCACCAAGAGGAACACCGCTAACAGCTCTAAGTTACTCAGACCCAAGGTCTTGAGAATGGCAATCTCGCTGACGCGCGAGCTCACCACCATTGTCAGCGACGAGAGGATATTAAAGGCCGCGACCAAGACAATCAGGCAGAGCATAAGCGACATCGTGACCTTCTCTAAGCCCACCGCTCTAAAGAAATCACCGTAACGGGCGCGCCAATCGGTGTAATTGTAGCGGCCATCAAGGAAGGAGACGACATGTTCGACCACGAAAGGATCGGTCAAATACAGGCGATAGTACATATCCGAGGAATTAAGGCGCAAGAAGCGGCGCACATCCTCGTAATTGCCGATCACCGTGGGTGCAGCGGACTTATCAATCGAGTTGATCACCGCCATCACCTTGAAGTTACGCTGAATTGGGGTCAGACCAAAGGGGGTATAGCGCGCATTTTGGGTTGAGATAAGACGCACCTTAGCTGAACCCCCTAAGGCAATGTTGTATTGCAAGATAGTGGCGTAATTGAGCGCCAAATCGTAATTATCCGGGATAAAAGGAAAGATTGAGCCGTACTGATAGCCGGTGCGATCAACGGCCGGCATCTTGACCACGGCTTGCACCGGCGGTCCTTTATCGCCCTTACCTAAGGTAAAGGAGTCGACCTGACGCGTACTTAAGCCAAAGGACGTGGCGTACTTCGGGCTTACGTAGAGATTATTGTGATCGGTTGCTTGTAACGTCACCATCGTGATGTCGTCGCCGTACTGCATCATCGCCTCGCCCTCGACATGCGGGGCCAAGGTATTGACGTAAGGCAAGGAGAGCAAGTACGGGATATCACGCTCTTGCGCTTGCACCACGATATGGGCGCAATCGGTCAGAATGTTGGCTTTGAGGCGCTCTTGCAAGCCCTGCATAATCGAGCTCACCACGATAAGCGCCCCCACGCCAATGGCGATACCCAAGGTCGCCAGCAATGCTACCAAGGAGGCAAAGCGCTGCTTGCGCGAGCCCTTGATATAGCGTAGCGCGATAAAGAGTACTGAGTGATTTAACCAGCCCAACTCACAACCTACCTTACCGAAAAACAACTGGGAGCTGTTACAAATTAAAACTAGCACCAAATTGGTGCAATTTCAGCTTACCTAAATTTATCGGAATATCAGCGAATCAACTATCTCCGCTCAATCATTTTTCAATTTGTAAACGTAAATTTCTCTAGAATTGGTACAACGCACCGATCATTCGTTTCATAAAATTTTAAAAATTCTAGCAACTTT
>CALXXU010000053.1 GCA_944392765.1 uncultured Anaerobiospirillum sp. | reverse complement strand
ACTCCAAGAATGCCCTATGTTACCTGACCCGATCTGAGCTCCCAAGAAAATCGACAGCTCTGGTGCCAAATGTGCGATCCAGGATTCCGTACCAAAGCCTTTATAGGCGCGGCCTTGTATCTCAGAACCGCCTATTTATGCAGCTAGGCAAGGTTAGATAACTGACTTCCAATCACTTCCAACTTTGTCAAGGTCCGGAATCCCAGATAGGTACCCACATTTGAAGCAAACTGTTCACAGTACTCAAATGCAATTCAGCTCCTGCATCTTACGACACAAGAGCTGAATCATGAACCATATTTAGAGTTTGACTTTAATTGGCGGCGGTTTCGAGCATATAGCCTTGGACGTAGAGGTTGATGCGATCAAGCTCAGCCTTCTGCTCAGCGCGCACCTCAGCATCCGTCAAGTCTTTATTTTGATCTTCAGGCGTATTGACTTGAGGCTGTTGCGGCATGAGCTCAGGATTCATAATCAAGTCGTTATCAGAGTTCTGATAGCTTGCGAGGTTCAAGCCATTAACCGGGCCCACCTGAGTTACGGCACTGGTAGCTACTGGGTTGTTGAGCTCAGGCTGCGAAGCGTTGTACAGCTGCACACCCACGACCGCGACCACAGCCACTGAAGCTGCAACTGCTGCTTGGCCTAACCATGATCCCACCCGCTTGAAGGTTAGTACCCGATGACGCTTAGTAGGCTTAAGCGGAGTCTTATTCAGAGTTGCTTGGTCAAAGTCAGCTGCATCATGCTGAGCGTCAAAGTCAGCTGCGGCACGCTGAGCCTTTAGGTTGGTAACCAAGGCTGCGTACTCATGAGCTACGTTGTGCTCCGAGTTGGCGCTCAATGGACCTGGATTGCTCCACTTACCTTGCAACATCGAAGGCAGATCAGAATCACGCGTTGACTCAATTGGTGGTACCCAAGCGCTCTCGGCAGGCGGTACCCAAGCACTCTCAGCCTCAAGCTGAGCCATAACCTTGTCGGAGAAGTTAAGGTCAATGCGCTCTGGTAATTCATGGCGCAGAGCCGCACCAATTAAAGACCAGCGCTTTAAATGGCGATGCATCTCATCAGCACTTACCTCATCAGAGCCGCGCAAGGCCTCTAAGGCTTCAGGGTTCTGATAGTTTTGTCCATCAAAAACCTCCGAGGCGTGCATAAGATGCTCGTATTTTTTTGATGACAGGTGTTGCATAGTCTGCTCCAAACAATGTCTAGGTGTCAGCTCTCAGCACAGTGAGCACTGTACTTAGAAGTCTCTGCTCAAGAGGCTTTACTGACCTCTTAAGGTTCAAGCTGGCACCAGACCTTGCAGCTTGAAGCAGGACTTAAGTCCCCAGAGTATCTAACCTACAGCAAGCTGCAGCTTAGATTAAAAAACCTTGTGCTCTCCAAAAAGACTTACGCTTTCTTGCCCCAAGCCTTCTTGTTAGCACCCAAATTCCGCCATTTTCTCTTCGATAAACTGGCGTGCCCGAAAAATACGGGAACGCACCGTACCGATCGGTGTATCCATCTGTTGCGCGATTTCCTCATACGAGAGGCCTTCGACTTCACGCAAGTAGATGGCGCGGCGCAAATCAACGGGAAGCGCATTCATCGCGTCAGTGATCACTTTTTGCAGCTCTTCTGACTCAATCAAGGCATCAGGCGAGTCCAAAGTGGTCAGCTGACCGCGCACATCATGTTGGTTATCAAAATCTGGCGCATCGATATCGACACTGTAGCGACGCTTCTGGTTTTGTTCCAGAAAGGACTTAGCTGCATTAGTGACGATGCGATAGAGCCAGGTATAAAATGAGCTCTCTCCCCTAAAGTTGCCAATCGCGCGGAAAGCGCGGATGAACGCTTCCTGCGCAATGTCATTGGCGTCAACGTAGTTGTTGACGTACTTATAGGCGAGATCGCACACCTTGTACTGATAACGCAACACTAAGATGTTGAAGGCTTCTTTGTCACCTTGCTGCACCCGCTTGACGATCGCAAGGTCGCTGAGGGCGCGCGTATCATCTTGAGCGCTAGTAGTCATAATCCTTCTAACATCCCTTATAACCAATAGACCGAGCCTAAGTGCAGATAGTTCCCACAAGCCGCACGCTCAAGTTCCGCTCACAAAGCTCAAACTCCAGCAAAATGGCTTATTTATCAGCTTTTACTCTCAAACCAGAAGTTCTTACCCTAAAGCGCCCGCCCCTGAACCTACAGCGCAAAATGGCTTAAATATCACGTTTAAGCACAATTTGATCGTTGTCGTACAAGTTACAACCACAGGCTAGGCACAAAACTCACAGTATAAGGCAAAAGCCATAGCGTCTCCTTAGGGCCGAGTAAGTTCTCAACCCAGTATCAGACCTGATTCTGTCTTGCAAAACCAACAGCTTAGAGTACTATGGCCCTAGAGCCAACGCTCATTTTGGTGCAAAAGGCTCTGCTCTTAATATGCTGTTTACAATTCACAGGATTGGGTACCGTCCCCAGGCTGGGAGCGCGCCTCAATCACGACTGAGACAATGCCCCCAAGCATGGTCTCTTTTTGGTGTCATTCGTCTTACTGGGTAGAATTACCATGGATTACACAACAGACTGCCTTATCATCGGCAGCGGCGCAGCAGGTCTGACTTTAGCCTTAGGTATCGCTAAAAAAGCCAAAGTAATCGTTTTATCTAAATCTGACGTCTGTGCTGGTTCCACCAACTATGCGCAAGGTGGTATCGCCGGTGTCTATAACCCAAAAGACGATCAAGACTCGATCGAGGCTCATATTAAAGACACCTGCATCGCTGGTTCCTTTATCTGCGATGAGAAGGTAGTACGTTACGTCGCTGAGCACGCCCACGACTCGATCCAATGGTTAATCGATGCTGGTGTTCCATTCGATCTCAAGGAGAGCGCTGCCGGGCAAGAGCAGTCGCCTTATCACCTGCACCGTGAGGGTGGCCACTCGCACCGCCGTATCTTCCACGCTGAGGATCACACCGGTAAGTCGATCCAAGAGACCTTGGTACAGCGCGCTAAAGAGAACCCTAATATCACCATTTTGGAAGATCGTTACGCCATCGATCTCATCACCACCAAGAAGCTCAATCTGCCAGGCAATCGCGTCTTAGGTGCCTACGTCTTAAATGAAAAGAGCGATCACATCGAAACCATTAAGGCCAGATTCGTCGCCCTATGCTCTGGCGGTGCCTCCAAGGTTTACCAATACACCTGCAACCCTGAGGTAAGCTCCGGCGATGGTATCGCTATGGCTTGGCGCGCCGGTTGCCGTGTTGCCAATATGGAGTTCAACCAGTTCCACCCAACCACGCTCTATAACGCTGCCGACCGCAACTTCCTCTTAACCGAAGCTCTGCGTGGCGAAGGTGCAACCTTAGAGCGCAAGGATGGCACCCGCTTCATGCCAGAGTACGACGAGCGCTGTGAGTTAGCTCCGCGTGATATCGTGGCTCGCGCCATTGACCACGAGATGAAGAAGACCGGCGCCGACTGCATGTACTTAAACATCAGCCACAAGCCAGCTGACTTCATCAAGAAGCACTTCCCTACTATCTACGAGCGCTGCTTAAAGGTTGGTATCGACATCACCAAGCAACCAATCCCGATTGTCCCGGCCGCTCACTTCACCTGCGGCGGTGTCATGGTCGATAACAAGGCCCGCACCGATATCCAAGGCCTCTATGCCATCGGTGAGGTTGCCTACACCGGCCTGCACGGCGCCAACCGCTTAGCCTCGAACTCCTTGCTTGAGTGCGTGGTCTATGGCCAAGCCGCTGCCCGCAACATCCTTAAGCACTTAGACGATGACGACGAAGAATTTTCGGCTCTGGCTATCCCAGCTTGGGATGAAAGCCGCGTTACCGACTCGGATGAAGAGGTCATCATTACCCACAACTGGCACGAGCTGCGCCTGATGATGTGGGACTACGTGGGCATTGTCCGCACCAACAAGCGCTTAGAGCGTGCCATGCACCGCATCAATCTGTTAAAGCGCGAGGTCAGCGAGTACTACAGCAACTTCAAGGTCAGCAAGAATCTGTTAGAGCTGCGTAACCTGTTGCAAGTAGCTGAGCTCATCGTGCGCTCTGCTCAGCGTCGCCACGAGTCACGCGGCCTGCACTACTCGCTTGATTACCCATTCCAGCTCGAGCACAGCGGCCCAACTATTTTGTCCAAGGACAATATTGACCAGGACTAAGCTCAGAGAGCTAACTTAAGAAAAGGCTAGGAGGCGTCAGTTTCCTAGCTTTTTTCTTGCCTCCTTTGCCCCTACAATGAGATCAAGAACCAGTGAGGGCGCGCTATGAAGGGAATTTTGCTGGCAGGTGGCAAGGGGACTCGGCTCTACCCCTTAACCAAGACCGTCTCCAAACAACTGTTGCCGGTGTACGACAAGCCGATGATTTATTATCCCTTGTCGACGCTGATGCTCTTTGACATCAAGGACATCCTAATTATCTCCACACCTCAAGACACGCCCAACATCCAAAAGCTGCTGGGAGATGGCCATCAGCTCGGCCTGTCCTTACAATATGCGATTCAACCTCAGCCGGAAGGCATTGCTCAAGCATTACTCATTGGCGCCGACTTCATTGGCAACGACCATGTATGCCTGATTCTAGGGGACAACATCTTCTACATGGGCGACCATATTTGGCATTTTGTGCACGAGGTGCAGCATAACAATGAAGATCAGGTGCACCGCAACGCCATTATCTTTGCCTACCACGTTTCCAATCCACAGCGCTTTGGCGTGGTTGAGTTTGATGCCCATAAGAAGGTCATTTCCATTGAAGAAAAGCCTAAAGAGCCTAAATCCAACTACGTCTCGGTGGGCCTTTATTTCTATCCGCCCGATGTCGTAGCCAAAGCCCAAAAACTCAAACCTTCAGCACGTGGTGAGTATGAAATCACAGACCTGAACAACGCCTACTTACAAGAAGAGCGTCTGACCGTCATTCCGATGCAACGAGGCAATGCTTGGCTTGATGCGGGGACTCCCGATAGCCTAATGGACTCGAGCATCTTCGTCCAGCTCATCGAAAAACGCCAAGGCTTAAAGCTCGCCTGCCTAGAGGAGATCGCTTACAAACAAGGTTTTATCACCAAGGAAGAGCTCGCTGAGCTTATTGCTTCACTTAACGCCGGAGCTTACAAGGACTATCTCCAAAACGTCCTTGCAGGAGAAATGTTCCCATAGCCTAAATTTGCCATGAACTTTATTGCCACTAACCTTAACGGGGCCTATATCATCGAGCCCCAAGTCTTTGCTGATGAGCGCGGCTACTTCTTTGAAAGCTACCACCAAGCCAAGTTTGCGCAAAACGGCATTACCGCGACCTTTGTGCAAGACAATGAATCGCGTTCGACCTATGGCGTAATGCGTGGCCTACACGCCCAAGCAGGCGGCTTTGCTCAGGCTAAATTGATCCGAGTCCTCTCAGGCACGATCCTCGACATTGGAGTGGATGTGCGCCTGGACTCACCTACCTTTGGTCAGCATGTCGCCACCGAACTTTCAGCAGACAATCGCCGCATGCTCTATCTGCCCCGTGGCTTTCTTCATGGCTTTGCCGTCTTAAGCCCAGAGGCAGTGGTCGCCTATAAATGCGATAATTTCTGGCACCAAGAAGCAGAATTAACCATTTGCCTAAGCGATCCAGATCTCGCCCTAACTTGGCCATTTGCGCCCGCTCAAGCCATTATCTCGAAGAAAGATCAACTCGGCATCAGCCTCCGATCTTGGCTTAAGCAGCAACACTTAATTCCACGCTATCGCCCAGATTTAGCCTCATAAGGAGCCAAGCCATGACCCAAGCAATTTTAGTTACTGGTGGAGCAGGCTTTATAGGCTCCAACTTTGTCCCTTACTTCTGCCGCAAGTACCCGCAGTACTATGTGGTCAACCTAGACAAACTCACCTACGCGGGTAATCTCGACAACGTGCGTGAATGCATTGGCCTGCCCAACTACGAGTTTATTCAAGGCGATATCTGTGACGCCGACCTCTTAACCGAGCTCTTTTATCGCTACGACTTGAGAGGCGTTATCCACTTCGCCGCTGAAAGCCACGTCGACAATTCCATTACCGGCCCTAAAGTCTTTGTCAGTACCAATATCGAGGGCACCTTTAACCTCCTGGCAGCCGCCTATGAACATTGGATGAACGGCCCGCATCAGGTCAAACCAGGCTATGAGCACTGCCGCTTTCACCATATCTCCACGGACGAGGTGTACGGCAGCTTAGGACCAGAAGGATTCTTCACTGAGACAACCCCCTACGCTCCTAACTCGCCTTACTCTGCGAGCAAAGCAAGCTCAGATTTGATGGTACGTGCCTACTTTCATACCTACGGCCTGAATGTCACGACCTCCAACTGCTCCAATAACTACGGTCCCAAGCAGCATCGGGAAAAGCTCATCCCTAAGACTATTGAGCGTTGCTTAAACGAGCAGCCAATTCCTATTTATGGCAATGGCCTGAATGTGCGTGATTGGCTCTACGTAGGCGATCACTGCCGCGCCATCGACCAAATCTTCCATCAAGGGCGCGCGGGCGAAACCTACAACGTCGGTGGACGCAACGAGCAAAACAATCTGAACCTAGTGCAAACCATCTGCACCATGCTCGACCGCATGTATCCAAGGGCCAACGGGCATACCTACGCCGAGCTTATCACCTACGTCAGCGATCGCCCCGGCCATGATCTACGCTATGCCATTGACCCAAGTAAGATAGAGCGCGAATTGGGTTGGCGTGCCCAAGTCGCGCTGCAAGAGGGGCTTACTAGCACCATACATTGGTACTTAGCTTCACATAAGCAATACTAAAAATAAAGCCCAGCACTCTGGTAAGAGAACTGGGCTCTAGATAGCGACTTAGTCGCCCTAATGAAATTTAATATTACTTAGCAGCCTGAGCACGAGCAGCAGCGTCATCAATCGAGAGCTTAGCTGCAGCAGCCTTTAACTCGTCTAACGACATAGCGGCTAACGCCTTGATTTCCTCTGCATTGTAAGGAAGGGCCTGCTCGAAGTACTTGTCGTAATCGCCATAGTCCTCAGGCGAGGATACGAACAGATAAGGGAAGGTCAGGTCGATGAATTGGCCAGAGTAATCACCTTCGGACTTAACTGCGTTGTAAACCAGCATTAAAGCATAGAGAGGATCGCAGTAGTGACCACCCGATTGACCTGCCATCGAGCCATTCTTTAAGCGCTCACCTAAATCAGGTAAGAAGTCAGTCGAGACTACAGCGATATCGTTGATCTTACCGGCACGCTCAACTGCAGCAACAGCGCCTAATAATGGGTCACCGCCGCCACCAGCTGGGATTAAAGCGTCTAAGCTTGGATCAGCAGCCATTAAAGCCTCAGCAGCCTTGGAACCACCCTCAGAGGAAGTACCTGCGTACTGTGGCTCAGATAACTTGGCTTGATCATCAGGGTGAGCCTTATTCCACTTCTCTACACCAGCACGATAGCCTTCCCAACGACCCAGCCAAGTAGCATCACCCTGCTCCCAACCAATCAGGCCGATGTTGCGGCAGCCCTTCTCTAACAGGATGTTAACTAAAGCTTCACCGTTAGCTGGCTCATCCTCGTGAACAGCACCTACGAAGTATGGCGACGACTCAGCCATCTTGTAGATCTGTGGGTTGGCACTCTGGGAAATAATACGATAGAACTGAGCTAAATAGACTTCGTTGTCATTGCAGGTCTTAATAGCCGAAACCATCTCGGTGTCAGCCGAGTTGCAAACGATAATGCCTTGGCAGCCTGCTGCAACTAACTGCTCAATCGAAGCAGTAACACGCTCTGAGACGTGGCCTTGGTCAACGTATTGGAGCTCGATGTCTAAGGCATCAGCGGCGGCATCAAGCATACGCTTACTGTCAGAGCCTAATACATCGGTCGAGGACCAAATCGAAACACCAATCTTGATGTCATCAGCAGCAAAGGCCGATGAGCTTACAGCGCCAACAGTAGTGGCAAGAGCGACAGCACTAACTGCTTGGCACAGCTTCTTTAACTTCATAGAGACTCCACTTAACAATCCTGTAAGCCCACAGAGCCAGGTGCACACGCACGCCCTGTGATTAGTTTGGCTAATAGTAATGAAAAGATGTGCGCTAAAGGGCTTGGTAGATCTCATTTTTGGGAAAAGACAGCCGATAACTGGCATCTTTTGTCCAAAATTGTGAGCTAAATCGTAATTTGCAAACGTGTGCGCTCGCCCGCCACCAAATAAAACTCCCCACAGAGCGCACAAATGTGGCCTTTATCGAATGATAGAACACTCTGCTAGCGCAACTTACGTAAACGTTTACAGAAACAGTCCTCAAACCAAGCCCCACAAGCTAGTCAAAAATGCTAACATCGCGCCATGACAGAAATGAAAAGGACGTATCTTATGGATTGCCTCTTTAAAGTGGGACATGGTTTTGATGTGCATCGTTTCGGCGGGGAAGGTCCCTGCACCTTAGGCGGAGTTAAAGTGCCATATGAGCGCGGCCTTATCGCCCACTCCGATGGCGATGTGGTACTACACGCCCTATGCGATGCGCTGTTAGGAGCTGTAGCCCTGGGTGATATCGGCGAGCTTTACCCTGACAACGATGACGCCTTCTTAGGCGTTGATAGCCGCAAGTTGCTACGCGATACCTATCGCCGCGTCAAAGAGCAAGGTTTCGTAATTGGCAACGTCGATATCACCGTTATGGCTCAAGAGCCTAAGCTCAAGCCTTATAAGGAGCAGATGCGCGCTTGCATAGCTCAGGATCTTGAATGTGATATTTCTCAGGTGAGCGTCAAAGCCACCACCACGGAAAAGCTGGGTTTTGTCGGCCGCAAGGAAGGTATCGCCTGCGAAGCAGTAGCGCTCTTACAACATGCTTCTTAAGCTTGAACTCTAGAAGGTAAGACTTGACCTAAAGCTTAGGCACGCGCAGCAGTCCATAACTACGCAACGCATGTTCAGGGCGATTTCCAATATCTGAGCCACCTAAGTAGCTCATAAAATGACCGATCGGATAAGCGCGGAATGTCTTCAGACGGTTATAAGACAAACAACCCAACAGATAATCTGCAGGAATCCTAACTGGATAGCCCAAATCAATAAGGCGCTTACATGCATTAGGCTTAATCACATAACATGCAGTCATAGCAACAAAACGACGCAGGTTATACAAAAGATTGAGTAAGGTCGATTGATACCCCAATTGCATAAAATACAGACCATGCTCTTGGTCAAAATAGTACTTATGATTATGCCCTGAATTGCGAATACTGTTATGTTCCGAAAACTGCACTACATCCCAAGGTTCAGTGATGGCATCAAGCGCGTTAAAGGCTAAGACCGTGTCCTCGTTCAAGATCACATCATCCTCCAACACCACAGCGGCAAAGTCTGAGCCGTACTCGGCTTGGTGACACTCGTAATCATCGAGAATCTTTTGATAAAGCTTGAGATGGGCTAAGGCACAGCCCGTCTCACCAGGCGTGAGCGCATTTGTGATTTTAACCATAAACCCACCGATACAAGGCAAAACTGCCCCTTCACTCTGGGCACACAATGCCTTGTCCTCTTCTGAGAGCTCACGACCGTTTACGCCCTCAAAGAACTCGAAGTCTAGACCGAAACGAGCCATTTGCTCGGTCATGAAGGCCTGCTTTGTCTTTTGGTCTTTGAGACTAATAACATAAAACTTGAGTCTCATAAGCTTTATCCTCTAAAGCGCCACCAATCATAATCAATGGCGTTATTAACTCACAAACAACAATTAGCTTTGCATACCAAAATCATCGCTTGCTGCGCTATACTAACCATCAGCAAACGGTACTATAGTTAATAGTAAAGACTCATGACACAATTACTAATTTTGAACAGTGTGTATCTGTTCCAAGATGTATGATCCCACAATCGCAGCACCAGCCAACGACAGGTGCTCTCTATCGCTAAAGATCAATAATTCATCATCTGTGATTACGCGACACACACCTTCGTGACATAAAGCCTTATTAGGATCGATAAAGTGCAGATTAGAACGCTGCTCACATATGGAACGTACGAAATGATTGATTTGATTAGGTAAACTAAAATCTGCTGCGACCAAATGTGGGCAATCTAAAAAGCTAAAAATCTTTTTTACCAGTGGATGTCGATTGTTATTAATCAAGAGACAGTCCTCGCCAATGCGAGGATCAACGACAGGCAGACCAATAATATAAAAATCTTTATCCTGATACAGATCAGCTAAATCGAGTACTCCATCCACCACCGCCTGTTTGCGCTGCTCTTGGTCCTGTGGCACTGCGCTATATTCGATACCCAAATTGCGATTCAACAAGTAGTTACGCCAATTGTGACCTATCACTACCTTAGACGCACTACTCTGAGCTAAAACACGATTATAGTTTTCAAAGTAAATTTGGTACTCATTATCAGGCAATTTCTTAAAGACAGGCCATACACGCACATTGTTAAACTGCATTTGACCGTCAGAGAAAACACCCACAAATGGTATTTTTTGCTGATTTAAGAAATTAGCATACTGCCGTGCATAGGAGTCACCGATCAGTATTATTTCATCTGTTCCAGGCGTAGTGCCATGGTAGATGCTACCAAACTCAGGGATATTTTTTCCACCATAATAGACGTCGTGATATCTATTGCCGTTCAAATAGTTATCATTAAAATAGGTAGCACCATCATAGCTTACTCCCACTTGTCCCAGCAGGCCCGTTAGCACATAAATGATTAAAATTGCCCAAGGCCAGCTGCGCTTTTTTTCTATCAAATGATAAGACAATGCGGAGTAGGCAATTATGAAGCCTAACAGCAACACAAAGTGGTGCAGTAGTCCTAATTTGCTACAAATAGTGATAACCGGCCAATGAATAAGATACATCGAGTAAGAGATCTTACCGGTGTACTGCATGACCGCATTGGACAACAATGAGTGCTCGACCTTAAGCCACAGCAGCAAGGCACTAGCAACTACTCCAGGCAATACCTGCCAGGCTTCCCACCCTTGCATCGGCTCGGCAAAGGCCATATTCAAGAAGATCACCAATAAAGCTGTAACTTCAAGAAAACGTGCAAGCGTAGGCTTGAACTTGAGCGGAGGTAGAGTAAAGATGATGCCGCCAATCAAAAGTTCCCAAGCACGGGTATAGAGCATGAAATAGGATTTATTGTCTGTCAGGACAAAGCTTGCGCCCAAACTAACGATAAAGAGCGCGGCAATGAAATGCGGCAGGGTCCGCAGCGAGCAGAACTTAGCCCAAGCCCAGAGTAACAGAGGATAGATCAGGTAAAACTGCCACTCCACTGAGAGCGACCAAGTATGAAGTAAAGTCTTATTGACTACAGCATCAGCAAAATAGCCTTGATCACGTGCGAACCAGAAGTTGCTGATAAAGAGCAAGGCCCGCATAGCCTCACGGCAGCTTTCTTCATACACATAAGGAGGTTGAATCACGAACCCAACCAGCAAGACTAAGATGCAAACAGCTAACAAAGCCGGACAGATACGTGCGGCACGCCTTTTCCAGAAGTCCCAAACGCTAAAAGTGCCTGCTTGAAGTCGTCTCACTATGATCGCAGTCATGAGAAATCCTGAGATCACGAAGAAGATATCAACGCCGATATAGCCGCCACCAAAATAGTCAAAACTGGAGGATGAACCCTTGAGATATGAGAACATATGGAAGAGTAACACCGCCAAAACAGCGATAGCTCTCAGTCCATTAATATCCTTACGAAAATTATTGGGTTGCGTACTGTTTTTATTCATGTTTTTTTTTTAAGGCACTTGAGACCTGATCTTTATGGCTTGTTCACTCGATCAAGCCATGCTCCAAAACTGATGTAGCAAAGAGAAGAGGTAACTCATTTTAGCACGTGGTAAAAAGCAAATAAGTGCCTTGCTCCCACGGCGCTTAAGCTCAGAGCATAAGCACATGCCCCTTTCATGTTGTATAGATACAACGTTTAGCTAATTAAAAAGACACGGCAGTTACCTGTCGTGTCTTTTTAGAGTGGCCCTTGGGGCCTGCAACTTACTTAGGGTTTTAACCCTGCTTAGGGATTTGCCCTAGTTAGGGATTAGCCCTGACGTTGCTTGTGCTTTGGATTGTCGCAAATGATGCGGACGACACCGTGGCGACGGACGACCTTGCAGTTGCGGCAGATCTTCTTAACAGATGCACCTACTTTCATGATTAAACTCCGTGTACTGCAGGCTCAGGACACTGCCTTAGCCTGCTGGCTGAGCCTATTAACGCCCGTAATTCCTGAGATTGGCCTTGCGCATTAAGTCGCCATATTGCTGGTTCATGCGGTGGCTTTGCAGCTGAGCTACGAAGTCCATGATAACCACGACAATAATGAGCAACGAGGTACCGCCGAAGTAGAACTGGACGTTGAACCAGTTCATTAAAAGCTGTGGCACCAAGCACACTAAAACCATGTAAATCGAACCAGACAGGGTCAAACGAGTCATCACCTTGTCGATGAAACGAGCCGTCTGCTCGCCTGGACGAATACCAGGAATAAACGCACCACTCTTCTTTAAGTTATCGGCCATATCGCGTGGGCTGAAGACCAGCGCGGTATAGAAGAAGGTAAAGAAGACAATCGCAGCAGCGTATAAGAGCTCATAGAGCGGCTGGCCTGGCTGCAAGAAGAGCGAAATCTCTTGCAGAACATTGGCCACTGGATTCTCGCCCTGACCAAACCAAGATACGATCGTACCTGGGAATAAGATGATCGAGGAAGCGAAAATCGCTGGAATAACGCCCGCCAGCGTGAGCTTGAGCGGGAGGCTGCTACGTGGTTGCGAATAAATACGGTTGCCCATCTGGCGCTTGGCGTAGTCGATTGGAATACGACGTTGACCGCGCTCGACGAACACAACGAAGAATGTAACGAGAACCACTACCACGCCGATGATCAGCAGTGCAATGGTGGAGAGATCGCCCTGGCGTGCTTGCTCGAAAGTCGAAGCTAAAGCCGCAGGTAAACCTGCCACGATACCGGCGAAAATGATAAGAGAGATACCATTACCAATACCGCGCTCGGTGATCTGCTCACCTAACCACATCAGGAACATGGTGCCAGTAACCAAGGAAATGGTCGTTACAAAGTAAAAACCAAAGCCAGGGTTATCTACCAAACCAGGCATCATATTAGGAATGCCGGTGGCAATACCCACTGCCTGCAATGCTGCCAGGAAGAGGGTGGCAATACGTGTGTACTGACTGATCTTGCGTCTACCCGACTCACCTTCTTTGCGAAGCTCAGCTAAGGTAGGGTTAATCACTGCCAATAATTGAATGATAATCGACGCAGAGATGTACGGCATAATGCCCAGCGCCAGCACGGAGGCACGCTCCAATGCACCGCCACTGAACATGTTGAACATGCCGATGATGGTTCCGCTCTGATCATCAAAGAGACGCTGTAAGACATCAGCATTGACGCCTGGTACAGGAATATATGATCCAAGTCTGAACATTACCAGACCGATCAAGACGAAGAGCAGGCGAGAGCGTAATTCGCTGCTGCCACCCTTGGCCTGAGCCTGTACCTCGCGCCCCTTCTCTAGGAGCGATTTTCTAGCCATGCAAATCTCCAAAGAACGCGGCTAAGAATCCAAAGCTTTTACCTTGGTTTCCTAGCGCGCTCCATCTTACGGCGACCTAACTAGATTGTAGTTGGGCCCGCGTGCGATTACTTGTTCTTAGCAGCCTTCTCAGCCTTGTCAGCCTTATCCTTCTTGGCTGGCTTGACGATGCCGGTTGCAGCCAGCTTGTCCTGCAGCATCTGCTTCTTAGCAGCAGAACGCTTAGCGGACTTCTCGCGACGTGCAGCGGCGTCTAAGGTGTACTGAGCAACCTCAACGGTGCCACCAGCAGCCTCAATGGCAGCCTTAGCACCACGGGTGATACCCAGACCCTTAACCTCGAGCTTGCGGGTTAAGTTAGGAACCTTAGATAAGACGATCTTGACGTACTTAATCTTCTTGGTGATTAAGCGGGCCTTTAAGAGGCTTGCCATATCGACTACATCACCCTCGATGCGGTTGAGGTCGTTTAATAAAACCTCAGCGGTAACATCGGACTTAGGGCTGTAGAAGCCGAACTTAGGCAGGCGAATCTTTAAAGGCATCTGACCGCCTTCAAAGCCTGGACGAACGTTAGGGCTCTTACGAGCACCCGAACCCTTGATACCACGGCCGCAGGTCTTACCCAGGCCCGAGCCAATGCCGCGGCCTACGCGTACGTGACGACGACGGGAACCCTCAGCAGGCTTAAGAGTATAGAGATGCATTAGTGTTACTCCTCAACCTTAACCATGTAGCTGACCTTGTTGATCATGCCGCGAACCGATGGGGTATCCTCGAGCTCAACGGTGTGACGAATACGGCGTAAGCCGAGGCCACGGATAGTAGCAACGTGATCTGGCTTGCGGCCAATAATGCTACGTACTTGGGTAACTTTGATGGTCTTCTTCTCTGCCATTTTTTACTCCAAGATTTCCTGAACAGTGAGGCCGCGCTTAGCAGCGATCTGCTCTGGAGTGCGCTGCGAAGCTAAAGCAGCAACGGTGGCACGAACTACATTGATTGGGTTGGTCGAGCCGTAGGTCTTAGCTAAGACGTTACGAACACCTGCAACCTCTAATACGGCGCGCATAGCACCGCCGGCGATAATACCCGAACCTTCAGCAGCTGGCTGCATGTAAACCATGGAACCAGAGTGCTCGCCCTTAACGGCGTGGAAGAGGGTACCATCGTTTAAGGAGATATCCTTATTGATGTTACGACGAGCCTGCTCAATTGCCTTTTGAATAGCAGCAGGAACTTCGGAAGCCTTGCCGTAGCCGAAGCCAACGTGGCCATTGCCGTCACCAACTACAGTTAAAGCGGTGAAGGAGAAAATACGACCACCCTTAACTACCTTGGCAACGCGGTTAACAGCGACTAACTTCTCCTGAAGCTCGCCTACTTGAGTCTCTTCTTTGTGTTGCATTGAGTCCACTCCTAGAACTTGAGGCCAGCTTCACGAGCGGCGTCAGCTAAAGCGGCGACACGGCCGTGATACTTGTAACCAGAACGGTCGAAAGCAACGCTCTCAACCTTAGCAGCTAAAGCGCGCTCGGCAACAGTCTTGCCGATGACCTTAGCAGCCTCGATATTACCAGTGTACTTGAGATCCTTGACCAGATCCTTCTCTAAGGTGCTAGCGCAAGCTAAGACATGGCTGTCCTTGTCGATGATCTGAGCGTAGATGTGACGTGGAGTACGAGTAACGACGAGGCGAGTGACTCCCAACTCGTGCATCTTAGCGCGTGACTTGGTAGCACGGCGGATGCGAGACTGTTTCTTATCGAACATGGTAATTACCTCAATCCTTACTTCTTCTTAGCTTCCTTGATGCGGACGACTTCGTCAGCATAACGGACACCCTTGCCCTTGTAAGGCTCAGGCTCACGGTAAGCGCGAATATCGGCAGCGACCTGACCTAAGAGAGCCTTATCGAAGGCCTTCAGGACGATTTCGGTCTGAGATGGGGTTTCGCAGGTTACACCCTCTGGGAGCTCGTGCTCGATTGGGTGGGAGAAGCCTAAGTTCAGGTTTAAAACCTTGCCCTTAGCCTGAGCGCGGAAACCAACGCCAACTAAGGTTAACTTCTTCTCGTAGCCCTTATCTAAACCGACTACCATGTTGTGCAGCAGAGCACGGGTGGTGCCCGACTGCATATTGGCCTCAGCAGAGTCGTCCACAACAGTGACGTGTAAAGCGTTGTCAGTGAAGTCAACCTTTACCTTGTCGTGAACGCGATGCTGCAGTTGGCCCTTCTTGGACTTAATAGTAATTAACTGGCCGTCGATGGAGACCTCGACGCCCTGAGGAACGATGACTGGTTCCTTAGCAATACGTGACATGTCCCTCTCCTTTATGCGACGTAGCAAACAACTTCGCCGCCTAAACCGTCCTTACGGGCGGCACGGTCGGTCATAAGGCCCTTGGAGGTCGAAATGACCGCAATGCCTAAGCCATTCATAATGCGTGGCAGGTCACGGCACTTCTTGTAAATGCGCAGACCAGGACGGGACACACGCTGGATCATCTCAACTACAGGCTTACCCTCGTAGTACTTGAGACCGATCTCTAAAACCTTCTTGGTATCGCCGGTTACGTTAACCGAAGCGATATAACCCTCTTTTAACAGGAGGTTGGCGATAGCCAGCTTCTGCTTAGAGGAAGGCATGGAGACCATGACCTTGCCCGAAGCTTGGCCGTTACGGATACGGGTCAGCAAATCCGCGATAGGATCTTGCATGCTCATGTCTCTCTCTCCTCTTACCAGCTTGCCTTGTGGAGGCCAGGAATTTCACCGCGCATCATGTGCTCACGGAGCTTGATGCGGCATAAGCCGAACTTGCGCAGGTAACCGTGTGGACGACCAGTCTCAGAGCAACGGTTGCGCTGACGGCATGGGCTCGAGTCACGTGGCAGAGCAGCTAAAGCTTGCACTGCGGCAAAACGCTCTTCGTCAGACAAAGAGAGATTGGAAATCTTTTGCTTGAGCTCTTGGCGCTTGGCAAAGTACTTATTGGCAAGACGCTCGCGCTTGAGCTCGCGATTTTTCATGGAAGTTTTAGCCATTGGAGGTTCGTCCTAATTACTTAGTCTGAGAGCGGAATGGGAACTTGAATGCCTCAAGCAGGGCACGGCCCTCTTCATCAGTCTTGGCAGTGGTGGTGATAGTGATATCAAGACCACGGATAGCGTCGACCTTGTCGTAATCGATCTCAGGGAAGATGATCTGCTCACGAACACCCATCGAGTAATTGCCACGGCCGTCAAAGGACTTAGCCGATAAACCGCGGAAGTCGCGGATACGTGGGATCGAGATTACGATTAAACGCTCTAAGAACTCCCACATGCGCTCACCGCGCAGGGTTACCTTGCAACCAATTGGGTAGCCCTCACGAATATGGAAGCCCGCTACAGACTTGCGAACCTTGGTGATCAATGGCTTCTGGCCGGAGATAGCAGCCATATCGCGTGCTGCGTTCTCTAAGACCTTCTTATCAGCAACTGCTTCACCAACACCCATGTTAAGGGTGATCTTCACAATTCGAGGGACTTGCATGACTGTTTTGTAACCAAACTTCTCCATTAAAGCTTTGATTACTTCCTGCTTGTATTGATCATGCAGTTTCGCCATCGTTATTACTCCTGATAAAAACTGCTATTAAGCCTTAGTAGGAATGATCTCGCCCGAGGACTTGAAGAAGCGAACCTTCTTGCCGTCTTCAAAGCGGAAGCCAACCTTGTCAGCCTTGTGGGTGGTTGGATTGAGGATAGCTACATTGGAAACGTGTAATGGAGCTTCCTTCTTGGTGATACCACCTTCGATCTGAAGGTTTGGATTAGGCTTAACGTGCTTGGTAACCTGGTTTACGCCCTCAACTAAGACCTTTTGCTCCTTAGTGTAAACGGCGGTAACCTTGCCGGTTTGACCCTTGCACTTACCTGCGATTACGATAACTTCATCGTTGCGGCGGATTTTCGCTGCCATTATTTAATACCCCTACCTGAACTGATTAGAGGACTTCTGGAGCTAACGACACGATCTTCATGAACTGCTCACCGCGCAGCTCACGGGTAACAGGTCCGAAGATACGAGTGCCGATTGGCTCGTGCTGATTGTTCAACAGAACAGCAGCGTTAGAATCAAAGCGAATGACGGAGCCGTCTGGACGACGTACACCCTTCTTGGTGCGTACGACAACAGCGTCGCATACATCACCCTTCTTGACCTTGCCGCGTGGGATAGCTTCCTTGACGGACACCTTGATGATGTCGCCAATGGCGGCGTAACGGCGATGAGATCCACCCAGGACCTTAATGCACATTACGCTGCGTGCACCCGAGTTGTCAGCAACGTCGAGCATGGATTGCATCTGGATCATTTAATAATGCTCCAAAGGTTTAACAAAAATACCCACCTAAGACTTAACCAGAATTTAACTGGTGGAACTGCCCCATCTTGGTGAGGGGCCCAATAAGTCAAAGGGCGCTGAATCTTACCATGAAAATCACGAAAGCACAAGTTTTTGCGGACTACATCTCATTTTTTCAAAACTTTGCTCCCCATCCACCTCCAGCACCTCCTCGTAAAGACCGCGTAAAACCCAGGTAAAACGGGCGTTGGCGCCCCTGCGCTCGGTTATCTGCCACTCATTTAACATAAGCTATGAAGCTAAAAGTAAAAAAGGGATCCCAAGGGATCCCTTTTTTCTAGGTGGGGCAGCGTATTGCCCCTGGCTTTATCTAATCTGCCGAAGCTAGATTACTGAGCCTTCTCGATAACCGATACTAAGGTCCAAGCAATGGTCTTAGCCACTGGACGGCACTCACGGATCTCAACGAAATCGCCCTTTTGAGCCTCGTTGTTGACATCCTGAACGTGGAACTTAGTGGTACGCTTTAAGATCTTGCCGTAGATTGGGTGCTTAACACGACGCTCAACGGCTACGACGCAGGCCTTCTGCATCTTATCGCTAACAACGCGACCACGGAGGGTGCGTGCTACCTTAGGGGTGTTCTCAGACATTTCGCACTACCTCTATTGAGCGCTTTGAGCGCGCAGCTTCTCGGACAGGACGGTGTTGATGCGAGCAATGTCACGACGGACCTTGCGCACATCATCGGTGCTCTGAAGCTGGCCTAACTTGTGTTGGAAGCGCAGATTGAACTGCTCACGGAGCTTGCCAGCAAGCTCAGTCTTCAGCTCCTCTACGGACTTAGAACGTAACTCGTTTGCCTTCATTAGATCACCGCCTTACGAACGAAAGTAGTGGTAACCGATAACTTGGCTGCAGCAAGACGGAAAGCCTCACGTGCAACTTCCTCAGAAATGCCACTGATTTCAAAGAGAACTTTGCCAGGCTGAATTGGGCAAACCCAGTACTCAACGGTACCCTTACCCTTACCCATACGAACACCCAGAGCCTTCTGAGTGATTGGCTTATCTGGGAATACGCGGATCCAGACCTTACCAACACGCTTCATCTCACGGGTGAAAGCACGACGGGCAGCCTCAATCTCACGAGCGGTGAGCTCGCCACGGGAGGTAGCCTTTAAGCCGAAATCGCCGAAGGATACTTCGCTACCTGCGTAGGCTAAGCCCTCGTTACGACCCTTTTGAGTCTTGCGATACTTGGTACGCTTTGGTTGTAACATTTAATCTATCCTCCAGTTACTCAGCAGAAGCTGGGGCGGCAGGTGCGGCAGCAGCTGCGTCAGCCTGAGGCTTCTTTTGGCCCTGAGAACGATCGAAACGACCACCGCGACGGTTGGTGCGAGCACCATTATCGTTGCGACGACGGCCCTTACGCTCTGGAGCGGCATTACGCTCCTCAGTCTCCTCTTGATTGAGAGGTAACTGGCCTAAAACCTCGCCCTTGAAGATCCAGACCTTAACACCAATTACACCGTAAGTGGTGACGGCCTCGGATAAGGCGTAGTCGATGTCAGCACGTAAGGTGTGAAGAGGTACGCGACCTTCACGTAACCACTCCGAGCGTGCGATTTCAGCACCACCTAAACGGCCGGAAACCTCGACCTTAATGCCCTTGGCACCAACACGCATAGCGTTTTGGATAGCCTTCTTCATAGCGCGGCGGAACATGACGCGGCGCTCTAACTGAGAGGCGATCGAGTCAGCAACTAACTTAGCGTCTAAGTCAGGCTTGCGAACTTCGCTGATGTTGACTTGAGCTGGAACGCCAGCGATCTCAGTGATCTTCTTGCGCAGCTTCTCAACATCCTCACCCTTCTTGCCGATGACGATGCCTGGACGAGCAGTGTGGATAGTAACACGGATGCTCTTAGCAGGACGATCGATCACGATCTTGGAGACAGAGGCATTCTTAAGCTCAGTGGTTAAGTACTTACGAACCTCGGCATCGCTCTTGATGTTATCTGCGAACTTGGCAGAAGAAGCGTACCAGGTCGAAACGTAAGGCTTAGTAATACCAAGTCTGATTCCGATTGGATTAACCTTTTGACCCATCTTAAGTAGCTCCTGTTAGCGCTCGGCAACGTAAACGGTGATGTGAGAGGTTCTCTTCACGATACGATCGGCACGACCCTTAGCACGTGGCATAACACGCTTTAAGGATGGGCCTTCATCGACCATGATGCGCGAAATAAACAGCTTGGTAGAATCCATGCCGTTGTTATTCACTGCGTTGCTAACCGCCGAATGAACGACCAGACGGATCAAGTTCGAGGCCTTGCGTGGGCTGAACTGTAACAGGTCAAGGGCCTTATCAGTGCTCATACCACGAACCTGGTCGGCAACTAAACGGGCCTTTTGAGCGGAAGTACGAGCAAAACGATGTACAGCCTTTACTTCAGTCATGTTTTAACTCCTACTTAGCCTTCTTGTCCGTGGCAGCGTGACCACGGAAAGTACGAGTTGGGGCAAACTCGCCCAACTTGTGGCCTACCATTTCGTCGGATACGTAAACAGGTACGTGCTGACGGCCATTGTGCACAGCAATCGTCATACCGATCATGGCAGGAATAATCATTGAACGGCGCGACCAAGTCTTAATAGGCTTCTTGTCGGTGCTTGCCTGTGCCTGTTCAACCTTCTTCAATAAGTGCGCGTCGATAAACGGGCCTTTCTTTAAAGAACGTGGCATCTTAATTCCTCACTAACGATTAACGGTGACGAACAATGTACTTGTCAGTACGCTTGTTCTTGCGGGTCTTGAAGCCCTTGCATGGGGTACCCCATGGCGAACGAGGCTGAATACCCTTATTGCGGCCCTCACCACCACCGTGTGGGTGGTCGATTGGGTTCATGGACATACCACGTACAGTAGGACGAACACCACGCCAACGGTTGGCACCAGCCTTACCTAATTGACGGAGCATGTGCTCGCTGTTACCGACTTCACCGATCGTGGCACGACCGTTAGCGAGAACGCGACGCATTTCACCAGAGCGCATACGTAAGGTAACGTAGTCACCGTCACGAGCTAAGATCTGGCAGAAAGCACCAGCAGAACGGGCAAATTGAGCACCCTGGCCTGGTACTAACTCAACGTTGTGAACGTTGGTACCAACTGGGATGTTGCGCAGAGGCAGAGCGTTACCAACCTTGATTGGAGCGCTGTCGCCGCTCATAATCTTATCGCCAACCTGCAGACCCTTAGGGGCTAAGATGTAGCGACGCTCACCGTCCAGGTAAACCACTAAAGCTAAGTGGGCCGAACGGTTTGGATCGTACTCCAGGCGCTCAACGCGACCCTCGATACCATCCTTTTGGCGCTTGAAATCGATTAAACGATAGCGCTGCTTGTGACCACCACCGATGTGACGGGTCGAGATGTGACCGTAATTGTCACGACCGCCGGTCTTACGCTTCTCAACGACTAAGGAGCGGCAAGGGGCACCCTTCCAGAGATCAGGGTTCTTGATCTGGATAACGTGACGGCGACCTGCGGAGGTTGGCTTAGTCTTAATGATTGCCATTAGTTGCTCTCCTTGTCAGCAAGACCGTTAGTTACGTCAATAGCGGAATTTTGAGCTAAAGTAACGTAAGCCTTCTTCCAGTCGGAACGAACACCGATGCCATGAGCAGAGCGACGCTTCTTGCCCTGAACATTGCAAGTGTGAACCTTCTCAACCTTGACGTTAAATAAGGTCTCGACGGCCTGCTTGATCTCAGCCTTGGTTGCGTCTGGTAATACCTTGAAGACGGTGGTGTTGCTCTTACGAAGTAACTCCGACTTCTCAGTAAGAACAGGGGCGCGAAGGATGTTCATTAAACGAGCTTGCATCATTTGGTGATATCCTCCTCAACCTTCTTGAGAGCAGCAGCGGTAATTAATACCTTGTCGAAGCTAACAAGATTTACTGGGTTAAAGCCAGCGGTACCTGGTTGGCAAACCTCAACCTTGTACAGGTTGTTGGAAGCGTAACGCAGGTTGTCGTCATCCTCAGCGGTAACGATTAAGACGCGCTTTAACTCGAGTTCCTTGAGCTTAGCAACTAAAGTCTTGGTCTTGTGGTCAGCGATCTTGAAATCCTCAACGACCACTAAGCGGTCCTGACGGATTAACTCAGACATAATGCTGCTCATAGCAGCACGGTACATCTTGCGGTTGACCTTTTGCGACCAATCTTGTGGCTTGGCTGCGAAGATGGTGCCACCAGCACGCCATAATGGCGAACGGGTCGAACCAGCGCGGGCACGGCCGGTGCCCTTTTGGCGGAATGGCTTCTTGCCGCCGCCGGAGACTTCCGAACGAGTCTTCTGAGCCTTGGTACCAGCACGAGCGGTGCTCAGGTAAGCAACAACTACCTGATGTACCAGCGCCTCATTGAACTCACGACCAAAGGCGCTCTCGGAGACCTGTAGTGGCTGCTCGGCGCCAATCATCTTTAATTCCATGGTTCCTATACCTCAGGTTAAGCTTTAACACTTGGCCTTACGATCAGATCGCCGTTGTTAGCGCCTGGAACTGCACCCTTAACGAGGAGCAGATTACGCTCGGTATCGATACGAACGAGCTCTAAGCACATAACGGTGACCTTCTCGCTGCCCATATGGCCGACCATCTTCTTGCCCTTGAACACGCGACCTGGGGTCTGGTTTTGACCAGTAGAACCAGGAACACGGTGCGAGCGCGAGTTACCGTGAGTAAAGTCCTGAGTACGGAAATTGTAGCGCTTAACGGTACCAGCAGTGCCCTTACCCTTGGACTGGCCAGTGACATCTACCTTCTTGACACCGTCTAAAGCATCTACCTTGATTTCAGAGCCAACTTGATAGGCTTCAAGCTCGGAAGGCTCTAAACGGAACTCCCATAAACCACGACCAGCGGCAACGCCCGACTTAGCAAAGTGACCTTGCTCAGCCTTGGTCATACGGGAGGCCTTACGCTCACCGGTGGTAACTTGGATAGCGCAGTAACCATCGTTATCCAGATTCTTGATCTGAGTAACACGGTTTGGCTCAACTTGGATGACAGTTACTGGAACTGACTTGCCGTCCTCGTTAAAGATGCGGGTCATACCAAGCTTGCGGCCGATTAAACCGATTGACATTGTAAATTCCCCCCTCGTTAGCGAAGGCTGATTTGAACATCTACGCCAGCAGCAAGATCAAGACGCATTAAGGCGTCAACAGTCTTCTCAGTTGGCTCCACGATGTCTACTAAACGCTTGTGAGTACGGATTTCGTACTGGTCACGAGCATCCTTGTTGACGTGTGGGGAGATGAGGATGGTGTAGCGCTCCTTGCGGGTTGGGAGCGGGATCGGACCGCGAACTTGAGCGCCGGTGCGCTTAGCAGTCTCAACGATTTCAGCAGTCGAGTGATCGATTAATCTGTGGTCGTAGGCCTTGAGGCGGATCCGAATTCTTTGGTTCTGCATTACAGACTCCGAAATAAAAAAGAACATGTAGACGCATGCCTTCCTATCCCTATTTCACCAAGAAAATAAAGACAGGAGGAAGCGTTACAATCATTTCCCCCAAGTTTAGGGGGAGTATCTCAGCCACAGTCAATTGCTGGAGGGCTGGTCTGTGCGATGGGCTAAGCAAGCTTAGCGGTAACGTTTACCACATCCGTGACGTGGCGCACAGAAAACGGGCCTCATTATACGGATCGGAACCGCTATTTCAAGCCCATTGCCACAAAATTCAAAAATTTTTTCGCGCCCCTCCCCAAAACCCACCCCGCCCGGCCCGAAAACCCGCCTCTCACCGATATTTATGCCGCTAAGACAGCCCGCTGCGCCGGTCCTCAATCTCACCTCATGAGCCGCTCACTGGCGCAGGTCTAGGGGCAGCGTAGGATTATGGGGCTTAAGCTGCCACTACTTCTTGGCCGCCGCAGCAACTTGGCCCGCCCACCCACCCTACGGGCCGCTGCGGCGGCCGCACCTTTGCAACAAGATCCGCTCAATTGAGTCGGCCCCATTGTTCAGCCCGGTGATTAAGACGCGTGGCTTTGTACCTGCCTTTTATCGCCGCAGCGGACTAAGCCAGCTGGCACTCAATTTTTCGAGCTCTGGGGCAGAGTGGGATTATGGGGCTTAGGCTGCCATCACTTTTTGGCCGCCGCAGCAACTTGGCCCGCCCCCCCCCCCCCCCCCCCCCCGCGGGGGGCGGCCCGGAAAAAAAAAAACCCCCCCCCCCC
>CALXXU010000052.1 GCA_944392765.1 uncultured Anaerobiospirillum sp. | reverse complement strand
CTACTACTATAAGGTCGAACCGCCTCATGTGAGACACCAAAATGTTGCAAAATTTAATTTGTAACAGCTCCCTTCTGCGTGATGTTTATCCTGTGCTGCTCGATTGGCCTGATTACGCCACCGGTCGGCAACGTCTTGAACGTGGTTTCCTCGGTCACCAAGGTTCCATTTGAGCGCGCAGTCTTAGGCATCCTGCCTTATGCCGGTATCCTGATCGTGCTGATGTTTATCCTGCTCATCTTCCCTGACATCGTGATCGTGCCGATGGAGTACCTCACCGCCCGCTAGGCTTAAGTCACCTGTTTTTTACCAATTTTTCCTCTGCAGTGGGTCAGCTTGGGCCCACTTTACCCGGTTTTTCTTGTACTCACTTTGCTTAATCTGTCCCTAGGAGCTGTTTGCTATGAAGAAAAAGCCCCTAGCCGTATTAGCTTCGGCCGTCATTGCCGCTGTCTTTGCCACATCAGTTGAAGCCAAGACCATTTTGCGTATGGCCACTGACGTCTCGCGCGATAACTCGCAGGCGGTCGGCGCCGAGCACTTTGCTAAGCTCGTGTCCGAGAAGACCAATGGCGATGTCCAAATCAAGTTCTACCCTGATGGCACCTTAGGAAGCAGCCAAGCCATTGTTTCGGGCACCCGCACCGGCAACATCGACATTGCCATGATCGGCACCGTGAACTTAGGTGGCTTAGCTGAAGGCTTCTTAGCCTTAGACCTGCCATTTATCTTCAAGGACAGCGCCCACGTCTACCGCGCCTTAGACGGCAAGGCGGGTGCTGAGCTCTTCGCTGAGCTCGACAAGGTCGGCTTAACCGGCTTAGCCTTCTTTGAGAACGGCTTCCGCAATATCACCAACTCGCGCAAGCCAATCAAGGTGCCAGAGGACGTCAAGGGCTTAAAGATCCGCGTACCACAGTCGCAGACCTTAGTTAAGACCTTTGAGGCCTTAGGCGCAAACCCAGTCCCAATGGCCTACGGCGAGCTCTACACCGCGATGGAGACCGGTGCCATCGACTCCCAAGATCACCCAACCTCGACTCTCTATGCCGGTAAGTTCTACGAGGTGCAACAGTACCTGAGCATGACCCACCACGGCTACGCTGCCGTTACCTTGGTCATGAACTCGCGTAAGTTCGATAAGTTAAGCCCAGAGTACCAGCAGATCTTCTTAGACTGCGCTAAGGAAGCCGCTAAGTTCCAGCGTGAGCTCAACTACACCGAAGATCAAAAGCTCTTAACCGAGATGCAAAACGCTGGTCTCGAGATTAACGAAGACGTCGATCTCGATCTCTTCGTTGAGGCCACCAAGGCCGTCCGTGACGAGTTCGTCAAGGAGCACGGCGACACCGTGGTCAAGTTAATCGAAGCTGAGCGCAATCTCTAAGCTGTGAGCGCTTAACTCTCTATATTCAACACACAGCCAATACTACAGGCCGCTCTTTGCTCTGACTCCAATAGGGGCAGGTGCGGCCTTTTTGTTCCCGCGTGCCGCCCGCTCAAAGAGCGCGCTCCGGCTACGCCTTTGGCCTCCACTCAGCGCGCCCTACGCCCTGTGCCCTGCGCGTGTTCTACGCCCTGTGCCGCGTGCCCCGCGCCACGTGCGCCCGTGTCGCGTGCCATGTGTGTCTGCGTCGCGTGCCACGTGTGTCTGCGTCGCGTGCCACGTGCGTCTGCGTCGCGTGCCACGTACGTCCGCGTCGCTCAGTAGCCTAATGGGGCAGCTCGTGTTGTTAAGGTTCGTGTTGTTGCGACCTGCGCTTGAGTGCTGACCAAGTTTCCTTTTAGTGTTTGCTAGGGCTTAGCCCTGTCCTCTTTCTTGTTTGGTGCAATTATGAAGCCTCTGATTTTGCGTAATGTTAAGCTCAACCCAATCGTGGCTGAGTTTGTCAACCAATACTATGACGTCATCGCGGTTGAGGAGTTGACCTGTGAGAACGCCCCTCAAATTGAAGTGCTGCTGACCAATGGCACCGGTCAAGCCCCTAAAGAGCTTTAGATCGCCTGCCTAACCTCAAGCTGATCGATGACTTTGGCGTCGGTTTTGACGGAATCGATGTCGCTGAGTGCAAACGCCGCAACATCACGATCTGCAATACTCCAGGCGTCTTAACCGAAGACGTCGCCGATTTAGCTCTGGCCCATATCTTGGCCTTCTCGCGCCAGATGTGCCTTGCCCACCACGAGGTGGTCTCGGGGGCGTGGGCCGCTGGCCACAAATCCTTAGGTTTAGGCCGCAAGGTCTCAGGCAAGCGCGTCGGTATCGTAGGCTTAGGCCGCATCGGTAAGGCCGTAGCCCAGCGCTGCCATGGCTTTAATATGTCCTTGGCCTTCTACGATCGCTTCTTAAGCGCTGATAAGGCCTCAGCTGACTTAAAGGCCCTGCTCGGCGTCGAGCCTAAGCTCACCCGCTACGATAACCTCGTTGATCTTGCTGCTAACAGCGACTACTTGGTAGTATGCGCTGCCGCCACCCCCGAGAATCATGGCCTCATTAACGAGGAAGTACTCACCGCCTTGGGGCCTAAGGGCACCTTAATCAACATCGCCCGTGGCGTCTTGGTCGATGAGAATGCCTTAGTTAAGGTGCTGCAAGAGGGCAAGTTAGGCGGCGCGGGCCTTGATGTCTTTGCCCATGAGCCGCATGTCCCAGAGGCCCTTTTGACCATGAAAAATGTGGTGCTGACCCCACACATCGCCTCAGCTACAATCGAGACCCGTGAGCTCATGGCAAGCTTGGTCATCGGCAACCTCAAGGCCTTCCGTGAGGGCACTCCGTACCTGACCGCCCTGACACTTTAGGCCTTATTGCATCATTGACCGGTCATAAGTGGAGTACACTGAGGCCGCAGGTCAATTTTAACCAAGGAGTTGGACGTGTCCCCTGACAATAAAAGCACAGCAAAAAAGGGTCAATTATGTCACGAGGCGCAAGCGATCGCCTTATTCTCAAGCCACGTCCATCTCTTCACCAAGTCCGATACCGCCTTGGCCAATTTCATTGCGCTCCATATCGATCAATTCATGCATATGACGATTTTGGATTTAGCCAATGCGACCGGACTATCTGAAATCACGATTTCGCGCTTTTGCAAGAAGTTAGGACTGGCGGGGATTCACGCCCTTAAGATCAACCTAGCCTACATCCAGCCCTCCGAGCTCACCACCCACTCAAGTGCCGCCTTAAACCCTGAAGTCGCTCCCCAAGCGGCCGCCTTATTGGGCGCGCAATTAGGGGCGAACCAGAGGGCCTTTACCCCCGAGGATAGTACCCAGCAAATCTGCACCGAGGTCTTTGCCACGATTAGCGCGGGGCTCACTCAAACCCTCAACCTCCTCGACTACGACGCCATTGACCAAGCCGCCAAGCTTATCAACCAGAGCACGCGCTTGCTCTTCTTTGGTTTTGGCAATTCCTCGGTGGTGTGCCATGACTTAGGCACGCGCTTCGCGCGCTTTGGTATCAGCTGCGAGATTGTCTCCGATCTCCACCAGCAAATGACCATTGCGGCAGTGTGTGGTGCTGAGACCGTGATTTTGGCGGTCTCGTACTCTGGTAGCTCCTTGCACTTAGATGAAGTGCTGCAGCTGGCGCGCAGCCGAGGTGCTAAGGTCATCCTTTTCACCAGCTACAAAAACTCCGCGATCGCCCAGCAGGCCGATGTGGTGTTAATGGGCGTCTGCCCCGAGCTTAAGAACAACACCGAGGCGGCGACCTCGCGCCTCATCTACATGGCAATTGGCGACGTGCTCTATACTCGTTTGACCTTGCTGCGCAGCAAGCAGTATCAAGACAACCTCAAGAGCATCCGCTCGTCCTTAGCGCTGCTGCGCACTTAATAAGTCATGAAGGTCGCGTGCTGCGCTGAAAGCTCAGCAAATTTCAGCTGCAAGCTCGGCGCGTCAAGCTCATGGACAAAGGGCAGCACCGCCTTAACCCCAGAGCCCACCTGGCTCCAGCACGGCACCTCATAAAGCTCAAGCTGCTTTAAGCGCTTAAGCGTAATCTCAGCGCCCGCTCCCTGCGGAAGGGCGGAGATCAGAACCACCACGCCCACCGGCGCCACTCCCGGCACCTGCGGGCTGCCTTCCAGGTCTGCAGCTAAATCTGCAATGGTTAGGGCCAGGCCCAAGCCCTGCTCATAGGCAAAGGGGTCACCACTTTCTAAGCTCACCACTACCACACCAACACCCTCTCACGTCCAGCGCGCACCGCCTCACTTTCAAGCAGAGCCGCCAGCTCCATAAACCCAGTCAGCTCCACCCCGCGTCCGCGTGCCGCCGCCTCACGTAGGCCATAATGGTCTGCTGCTTGGCCGCAGATCATAAGCTTAAGGCCGCGCTGCGTCGCCATGCTCTGATAGCGGGCCGCAAGCCCAGTAGCCTCAGGTTCCACTTTTTGCCCCAAGGGCGCCGCCCGCGCCACTAAGATGATGGCACTAAGCTCAGGAAAGTGTCCTGAGGCTAGCATATTGAGCAAAGGCTCATGCCCTACCACCTCATCTGCCGGTAAGGAAATAACAAGCGCAGTGACCGGCGGGCACTGCACCTGTTCAATTTTGTTAGCGCTCACGTCACAACTCCGGAGCGTTAACCCATTGCCATAATAAGAGCCACCTGGCCCCTACCCCCTTAGAGACCTATGGGGCCCAAAAGAGTCCACTCCGTCCGGCTTGAGCCCAGCACCGGCCTCGACGGCGCGGCTAGTGAGCCAGTTTAAAAGTATTTAACGCCGTGCTGATGGGGCGATTTGCCGGACAATCCGTAGATACAAGCCATCCAATTAGGCTTCACGAGGCGAGCAGGCACGTTAAAAACTTTTAAACTCCATCACTAGGACACATTGCAGCGCACCTGATGCCGCGCCCCCTCACTACCTGAAGCCAAGGCCGCAAGTGACACGAGCCACCGCAGCTCAAGCTCACACCGGCCCTTACCCCTTAGAGACCTATGAGGGTCTTGAGAGGTCAGCCCGATAGGCTCGAGACCAGCACCGGCCCGAGCGGCGCGGCTAGGGCGCATCTTGCGGCACCTGATGCCGCGCCCCCTGAGGGCGGGTGGGTGGGCCTCCGCAATTGCGGCCTGCATGGCAGTGACTCGAGCCACCGCAGCTCAAGCCCACACCGGCCCTTTTCCCTTCGAGACCTTAAGGTCCGTGAGGAGACAACCCAACCGACTTGAGACCTGCACCGCCCCCTGCGGCGCGGCTAGGGCGCATCTTGCGGCACCTGATGCCGCGCCCCCTGAGGGCGGGTGGGCGGGCTTCCGCAATTGCAGCCTGCATGGCAGTGACTCGAGCCACCGCATTTCAAGCCCACACCGGACCTTGTCCCTTCGAGACCAATGAGATCCGTGAGGGGATAACCCGACCGGCTTGAGCCCAGCACCGGCTTCGACGGCGCGGCTAGGGCGCATCTTGCGACACCTGATGCCGCGCCCCCTGAGGGCGGGTGGGCGGGCTTCCGCAATTGCGGCCTGCATGGCAGTGACTCGAGTCACCGCAGCTCAAGACCACACCGGCTCTTGTCCCTTCGAGACCTATGAGGTCCGTGAGGGGACAGCCCGACCGGCTTGAGACCTGCACCGGCCCGAGCGGCGCGGCTAGGGCGCATCTTGCGACACCTGATGCCGCGCCCCCTGAGGGCGGGTGGGCGGGCCTCCGCAATTGCGGCCGCAGTGACTCGAGCCACCGCATTTCAAGCCTAGAGCCGCCTAAGCTTGCGCTGAGTGCGCCGTCCGCCCTGAGTGCTAGGATCCTGCGGGGCGGGCTCTAATTCTTATTGCAATGGGATTAACGCATATGACAAGGGCCAATGGACCGCCCGGTGAGGTCAGTCGCATTGGCCCTTAAGGCCCCGCACTACGGTGCGGGGCGTGTTTTTTTTAGGCTTGTGCCTTATTAGATGGTGTCAGAGGAAGTCGCACCTAAGGCCGAAGCGTAGTTCAGGCTGTCTAAGGCCGCCGAGATCTGCTTTTCAACCTGGTCGTTGGTCATGCCATTCTCGGTCGACTCGTTGTGTTGACGCAAGCGGGCAATCTCCTCACGACGCTGCTGGTGGTACTTGAAGCCGGTACCAGCAGGGATTAAGCGACCGACGATGACGTTCTCCTTGAGGCCACGTAACTCGTCCACCTTACCTGCGACCGAAGCCTCGGTTAAGACACGGGTGGTCTCTTGGAACGAAGCGGCCGAGATGAAGGACTCGGTGGATAAGGAAGCCTTGGTCAGACCCATCAGGATGTGACGGTAACGTACTGGCTTCTTGCCATCCTTGAGCAAGCGCTCGTTGACGGTACGAACGTACGAAACTTCGGCTTGCTCGTCCTTTAAGAACTCGGTGCTGTCACCTGGATCCAAGATCTCGCACTTGCGCAGCATCTGACGAACGATAACCTCAATGTGCTTATCGTTGATCTTAACGCCTTGCAGACGGTACACGTCTTGAACTTCGTTGACGATGTAGTTGGCTACCGCGTTAACACCACGCAGTCTTAAGATGTCGTGTGGCGACTCTGGACCGTCGGCGATCATTTCGCCCTTCTGGACCTTTTCACCTTCGAATACGTTGAGGTTACGCGACAGCGCAATCATCTCCTCGTATGGGCCCATTGGATTGCCAGCCTCGTCTAAGGTACCAGCCTCTGGGGTGATAATGAGACGACGCTTGGACTTGGTCTCCTTACCAAAGGAAATAGTACCGGAGATCTCAGCTAAGATCGCAGGCTCCTTCGGTGCACGGGCCTCGAACAGGTCAGCAACACGTGGCAGACCACCGGTAATATCCTTGGTACCACCAGCTTGCTGTGGAATACGGGCAATAATGTCACCGATGTTAACCTCAGCACCGTCTAACAGCTGGACAATCGCCTTGCCTTGGAGCATGTACTGAGCAGGAACCGTGGTGCCTGGGATCATAACGTCGTTGCCGTCAGCATCGATAATCTTAACGGCTGGACGCTTGTCACGACCCTGGGACGGACGAGCGGCTAATTCACGGACTTCGATCGAGGCGATACCTAAGGACTCGTCTTCCTTGCGGTCAACGGTTACACCTTCGATGATGTCAATGAACTTAATGCGACCGTGCACTTCCGAAATAATTGGGTGGGTGTGAGGATCCCAACGAGCGACGACCGTACCGGCCTTAACCTCTTGACCGTCCTGAACCTCGAAGATCGCACCGTATGGAATCTTGTGGCTTTCCTTAGAGGCGCCAAACTCATCCATCACCAGTAACTCGGATTGACGCGAGGTTACGACCTCCTTGCCATCGGTATTGGTTACGGTCTTGGAGTTCAAGATACGAATAGTACCGGAGTTCTTAACCGTAGCACCGGACTCAGCTACCGCACGCGATGCGGCACCACCGATGTGGAAGGTACGCATGGTCAGCTGGGTACCAGGCTCACCGATCGACTGAGCAGCGATAACACCAACGGCCTCACCGGCGTTGACCAAGTGGCCACGGGCTAAGTCACGGCCATAGCACTTAGCGCAGACACCGTACTTGGTGGCGCAAGTGATTGGCGAGCGGACCTTAACCTTCTCGATCTTGTACTCTTCTAAGATATTGCAGCACTTCTCATCTAATAAGAGGCCTGCAGGTAAGAGCACTTCCTTCGAGCCTGGCTTTAAGACATCGTCGGCCAAGGTACGACCTAAGACGCGGTCACGTAAGTTCTCGATAACGTCACCACCACTGACGTGTGGGGTGATCTCGAGACCATCGGTGGTACCGCAATCGTCCTCGGTGATCACTAAGTCTTGTGCGACATCGACTAAACGACGGGTTAAGTAACCGGAGTTAGCGGTCTTTAACGCAGTATCAGCCAGACCCTTACGAGCACCGTGGGTCGAGATGAAGTACTGCTGAACGTTTAAGCCTTCACGGAAGTTCGCGATAATTGGGGTTTCAATAATGGAACCGTCTGGGGTAGCCATCAGACCACGCATACCGGCGAGCTGACGAATCTGAGCTGGCGAACCACGAGCACCGGAGTCAGCCATCATATAGATGCTGTTGAACGAGGCTTGCTTCTCTTCGTCGCCCAAGATATTGGTGGCGGTCTCCACCGATAAGTTGGCCATCATAGCCTTCATAACCTTATCGTTGGCGTTCGACCAAATATCGATAACCTTGTTATAGCGCTCGCCTTGGGTAATCTGACCGTTGTCGTATTGCTGTTGAATCGACAGCACTTCCTTTTGAGCCGCAGCAATAATCGTCTGCTTCTCCTTAGGAATGAGCATATCGTCAACGCATACCGACGAACCGGAGATCGCAGCGTTGCGGAAACCGGTGTACATGACGCGGTCGGCGAACATGACGGTGTCCTTGAGGCCTAATAAGCGATAGCAGGTGTTGAGTAAACCAGCAATACGCTTCTTGCCTAAAGGCTGGTTACTTACCTTGGTGAACCAATCCTTGTGGCTTAAGATCTCACGGATATTGTCCTGGGTGACGCCCTCAACTGGTGGGTCGATATGGTCATAGGACATACCACGAGGCAGAATCAAGGACAGAATGGCACGACCAATGGTGGTTAAGCGCAGCTCATTCTTCTCGACAAACTCGCCGGTCTCTGGATTCTTCTCGGTGAAGGCCACGCGGCAGGCCACACGGGCTTGCATATCAGCAATACCGGCCTTATAGACGCGCTCGGCTTCGTAGGCATCAGTTAAGATCATGCCCTCGCCCTTGGCACCAACACGCGACTTGGTCATATAGTACAGACCTAAGACCACGTCCTGAGCAGGTACGATAATAGGGTCACCCGAGGCTGGCGATAAGATGTTGTTGGTCGACATCATTAAGGCGCGGGCCTCAAGCTGAGCCTCTAAGGTCAGCGGGATGTGGACCGCCATCTGGTCACCGTCGAAGTCAGCGTTGAAGGCTGGGCAAACCAGTGGGTGCAGACGAATGGCCTTACCTTCGATCAAGATTGGCTCGAAGGCCTGAATACCTAAACGGTGCAGGGTCGGAGCACGGTTTAACATGACCGGGTGCTCGCGGATGACCTCTTCTAAGACATCCCATACGATGGCATCCTCGCGCTCCACCATCTTCTTAGCAGCCTTGATGGTAGCGGCGTGACCGCGCATCTCGAGGCGACCGTAGACAAATGGCTTGAACAGCTCCAGGGCCATCTTCTTAGGCAGACCGCATTGGTGCAGACGTAAGTTAGGACCGCAGGTAATTACCGAACGACCCGAGTAGTCAACACGCTTACCTAACAGGTTCTGACGGAAGCGACCTTGCTTACCCTTGATCATGTCAGCCAGGGACTTTAATGGACGCTTGTTCGAGCCCGAAATAGCGCGACCACGACGGCCGTTATCCATTAAGGCGTCAACCGACTCTTGGAGCATACGCTTTTCGTTGCGTACGATGATCTCAGGAGCAACTAACTCCAAAAGACGCTTTAAGCGGTTGTTACGGTTGATGACACGACGATAGAGGTCGTTTAAGTCCGAGGTGGCAAAACGACCGCCATCGAGCGGTACTAATGGGCGTAAGTCAGGTGGCAGCACTGGCAGGACGGTCATAATCATCCACTCTGGCTTATTGCCCGAGTGTACGAAGGCCTCCATCAGCTTTAAGCGCTTGGCGTACTTCTTACGGTTGGACTCGGAGGTAGTGGTCTCTAAGGCCTCACGTAAGACCGAGATCTCCTCGTTTAAGTCCATATGCTGCAGGATCTCTAAGATCGCCTCAGCACCCATCTTGGCGGTGAAGTCATCACCAAAGAGCTCGAGGGCGTTCATATACTCTTCTTCCGAGAGTAATTGACGCTCGTGCAGATCGGTCATACCCGGATCGGTCACCACGTAGCTCTCAAAGTAGAGCACGCTCTCGATATCGCGCAGCTTCATATCGAGGATTAAGCCGATACGCGAAGGCAGCGACTTTAAGAACCAGATATGCGCCACAGGCGAAGCCAGCTCAATGTGGCCCATACGCTCACGACGAACCTTGGCTTGAGTGACTTCAACACCGCACTTATCGCAAATAGTGCCACGGTGCTTTAAGCGCTTGTACTTACCGCATAAGCACTCGTAGTCCTTAACCGGGCCGAAGATCTTGGCGCAGAACAGGCCATCACGCTCCGGCTTGAAGGTACGATAGTTAATGGTCTCAGGCTTCTTGACCTCACCGTACGACCATGCGCGAATCATCTCAGGGGAAGCTAAGCCGATCTTGATCGCGTCAAAATCCTCGAGCTTCTGCTTTAAGGCATTGTTGCTGCGATTGGCCAGCTTACCAAGCGACTCGGAGATATCGAGATCGAGGGCAAACTCGTCGTCCTTAGGAGCGGCCGGTGCTTGCTGGGCTAAGCCCTCTAACAGGGCTTCGTCTTGGCCGTTATCTTGGATGCTCACAACAGATTCTCCAGTTATGTGATGATCGTGGGGACGGGGGCGGCGCAAGATAGTTCTTGCGCTGCCGCTTTCGCCCCATGCCGTCCACGTCAGGCCTTACGGCATAGGCCGGGGCTTAAGCCAAAGCTTAAACCGGGGCAAGGGCCGGGGTTCCTGACGCGGCCCCGGCAGCGCAAGCGAAAGCTTGAGCTGCCAGGGAGCGGGGTCAATTTATTCCTTGCGGACTAAGTCGATGTTGATGCCTAAGGAGCGGATTTCACGCAGCAGCACGTTGAAGGATTCAGGGATGCTGGCCTCCATCTTATAGGCGCCGTCAACAATATTCTTATACATCTTGGTACGGCCGTTGACGTCGTCAGACTTGACCGTCAACATCTCACGTAAGGTGTAAGCCGCACCGTAGGCCTCCAGGGCCCACACTTCCATTTCACCGAAGCGCTGACCACCGAACTGAGCCTTACCGCCTAATGGCTGCTGGGTGACTAAGCTGTACGAACCGGTCGAACGGGCGTGCATCTTGTCATCGACTAAGTGGTTGAGCTTGAGCATATACATATAGCCCACGGTAACCTTACGCTCGAAGGCACGACCCGTGGTGCCATCGTATAAGGTCATCTGGCCGGACTTAGGCAGACCAGCCAGCTCTAAGAGCTCCTTAATCGACTCTTCGGTCGCGCCGTCAAACACTGGGGTCGCAACTGGCATACCGCCACGGACGTTCTGCGCTAAGGTCATAACCTCTTCGTCCGACATCGCGCTGATGTCCACGTGCTGCGAGGTGCCGCCTAAGTCGTAGATCTTCTGCAACATAGCGCGGATCTCAGCGATAGCACGCTGCTCGACCAACATCTTGTTGATGACATCGCCAATACCCTTGGCGGCTAAGCCTAAGTGTACTTCGAGCACCTGACCGATGTTCATACGCGAAGGCACGCCCAGAGGGTTGAGCACGATATCAACCGGCTGGCCATTCTCGTCAAATGGCATATCCTCGATTGGGCAAATCTTGGAGATAACACCCTTGTTACCGTGACGACCTGCCATCTTGTCACCAGGCTGAATGCGACGCTTAACGGCGAGGTAGACCTTAACGATCTTGAGCACGCCTGGGGTTAAGTCATCACCCTCAGTTAACTTGCGACGAATGGTCTCGAACTTGTCCTTGTACTCGAGGCGGTACTCGTCTAAGCGGGCGCCGATTTCCTCAAGCTCGCGGGTAGCGTTGTCATCGTCGATGCGATAGTCAAAGAGCTCGGCATCGCTTAAGTGCTTCAGCTCGTTCTCAGGGACACCAGCCTTAGCTAAGACGTGGCGCGCCTGACGCATCATACCGGCGGTTAAGAAGGCAAACTCTTCGTCTAAGTCCTTGCGGGCCTTATTGAGCTGCATCTCTTCGATTTCTTTAGCGCGGGCATCCTTCTCTACCCCTTCACGGGTGAAGACTTGGACGTCAACGACCGTACCGGAGACACCGTTAGGGACGCGGGTCGAGCTGTCCTTAACCTCAGAGGCCTTCTCACCGAAGATAGCGCGTAACAGCTTCTCTTCTGGAGTTAACTGGGTCTCGCCCTTAGGGGTGACCTTGCCCACCAGAATATCGCCGCCTACGACTTCCGCACCGATATAGACGATACCGGACTCGTCGAGCTTGGATAAAGCAGCCTCACCGACATTTGGAATATCAGCAGTGATTTCCTCAGGGCCTAACTTGGTGTCACGAGCCACGCAGGAAATTTCCTGAATGTGGATCGTGGTTAAGCGATCCTTAGCCGCGACCCGCTCGGAAACTAAGATCGAGTCCTCGTAGTTGTAGCCGTTCCATGGCATGAAGGCCACGCGTAAGTTCTGACCTAAGGCCAGCTCACCTAAATCAGTGGAGCTACCGTCGGCTAAAACGTCACCGGCGCGCACCTCTTCGTTGACATTAACGCATGGGCGCTGGTTGATGCAGGTGTTCTGGTTGGAACGAGTGTACTTAATGAGGTTGTAAATATCGATACCGGCATCATGGGTACCTTGGATTTCTTCCTCATTGACACGCACTACGATACGGGCACCGTCCACGTGATCCACGACACCGCCACGACGGGCAATAATGGAAACACCGGAGTCAACCGCGACCGCACGCTCCATACCAGTACCAACAAATGGCTTCTCCGAGCGCACGGTTGGTACCGCCTGACGTTGCATGTTGGCACCCATCAGGGCACGGTTAGCGTCGTCGTGCTCCAAGAATGGAATCAAGGCGGCAGCAACCGAAATAACCTGCTGTGGCGACACGTCCATATACTGGACGTCGCTAGCGCGACGGACCGTGGACTCGCCCTTGTAACGGCACTGGACGTACTCGTCGATGATATTGCCATCGGCGTCTAAGTCGGTGTTAGCCTGAGCGATCACGTACTGGCCTTCGTCGATGGCCGATAAGTACTCGAAGTCCTCGGAAACGTGCTTGTCATTAACGCGACGATATGGGGTCTCTAAGAAGCCATAGTCGTTGCAACGGGCAAACACGGCCAAGGAGTTGATCAGACCAATGTTTGGACCTTCAGGGGTCTCAATTGGGCAGAGACGACCGTAGTGGGTTGGGTGCACGTCACGCACCTCGAAGCCGGCACGCTCACGGGTTAAACCACCAGGACCTAAGGCCGAAATACGACGCTTGTGGGTGACCTCAGACAATGGATTGTTTTGATCCATGAACTGAGATAACTGCGACGAGCCAAAGAACTCCTTGATCGCAGCCGAGATTGGCTTGGCGTTGATCAGCTCTTGTGGCGTGGTCGAGTCGAGATCACCTAAGGACAGACGCTCCTTAACCGCACGCTCAACACGGACTAAGCCGATACGGAAATGGTTCTCAGCCATTTCGCCGACGCTGCGGATACGACGGTTGCCTAAGTGGTCGATATCGTCAATGGTCTCCTTACCGTTACGGATGCGTACTAAGTAACGCATGACCTTGATGATATCGTTGTGCGAGAGGGTACCACGGTACATCTCATTGCGCTCACGATGCAGCTCTAATGGCTTGCCATCGGCACCAGTTACGGTAGCCTTGAGCTCTGGGATGTGAGTGGTGCGGCCCTCTAAAGCCGACAATGGCAGCACAATGCAGCGCTCGATCGTGATCACGTCGCTCTTAGCACGGCCGGTCTTTAACTGAACATTGTTAAAGACGAAGCGCTCAGCCGGCTTGATCATTGGATCTGGGTTGACCTTGTATAAGAGGCCATCTAAGAAGTCCAATAACTTGTCAGCATTACGCTCTGGGCTTGGTACTGGGATGCAGGCGTTCTCGGAAGCGTCTAAGTGGGCGCGAACCGTCTTTACGACATCAGGATAAGAGGCGTAAACATTGCCCCCGACCACGTACACCCCTGCCTCAGGGGTGTTTAAAGCAAATTCTTCATCGCTTAAGGCGCGCTCGAGGCCAGTCTTGAAGCGGTTAACCTCGACAAAGCGGGTATCAAACTTCATACGACCAACCGAGGATAAGTCGTAGCGATCCTCAGCGAAGAATAAGTTATGGAATAAGGTCTCGGCGGCCTCAGTGGTTGGAGGCTCACCTGGGCGCATCATCTTGTAGATTTCAAAGAGGGCAGCAATGCGATCCTCTTCGTCCGAGCGCAGATCACGGGTGGTGTCATTGCGCAGGGTATCGGCGATGAAGGCGCCTTCGTCCACCTGCGAGGTGAACAGGATTTCAAACTTCTTAAGACCAAGCTGTGCGATAACTGGCAGCTTTTCTAAGGTCAGCTCGGTATTGGCTGGTAACAGTACCTCGCCCTCAGCGGTAGCGTAATCCTTAGCGATAATCTTACCGATGAGGTACTCAGGTGGAATCTCGATCGAGGTCTGACCGGCCTTGGACAGATCGCGGATATGGCGGGCGGTAATCTTCTTACCGGCCTCAACTAAGCACTTACCATCGAGCATAATGTCGAAGGAAGCGGTCTCACCGCGCATACGCTCAGGCACGAGCTCCATAAAGAGCTTGTTGCCCTTGATCTCGATCTCAACGGTGTTAAAGAAGAGATCTAAGATCTGCTCGGTGTTGTAGCCTAAGGCGCGTAACAGTACGGTAGCTGGCAGCTTACGACGACGGTCGATACGCACGAAGAGGTTATCGCGGTGATCGAACTCGAAATCAAGCCACGAGCCACGGTATGGAATAATACGGGCCGAGAACAGCACACGGCCTGGGTGGGTCTTACCGCGATCGTTATCGAAGAAGACACCTGGCGAGCGGTGTAACTGCGAGACCACGACACGCTCAGTACCATTGATGATAAAGGTACCGTTTTCGGTCATGAGTGGGATTTCACCCATATAGACTTCCTGGTCTAACTTCTCACGAACCGTCTTAGGAGAATCCTTCTCGTAGCGGATTAAGCTTAAGTTAACCTTGAGCGGAGCCGAGTAAGTGGTGCCACGAATCATGCACTCATGGACATCGAACTTAGGCTCACCTAACTTGAAGCTGTTGTAGCTCAGCTCAGCGTTACCCGAGTAAGACTTGATTGGGAACACGCTCTTAAAGGCTGCCACTAAACCATTTTCGTTTTGCGGATCAGAGCTGATGAATTGCTTAAAAGAATCAAGCTGAACGGCAAGCAAGTATGGGGTGTCGAGCACCTTAACTCTCTTACCAAAATCCTTACGGATGCGCTTTTGCTCAGTGTACGAGTAAACCATGGAAGGGGGATCCTCAGGTTGATCTTGGTCGCGGTTGGGGCTACAAATCAAAGCCCAAAGCTAAGTAGCACACTACCTATCAGCAGCAGCCACCAAACTTCAGTGTCTTAGGTGAGCACTTCCTGCCAGAAAGCAACGAGCATGAACCGATGGACGCGATGGCCATGGCACTGCTGGCTTAATTGAATCATGACGCGTTAAACCTACTCCAAGGGTTAATCCCAGCTTAATTCATGCCGCCAAGTCCAAGGGCAGGACTCAAATGGGGGCAAGGAAAATAAGTTAACGGGAAAAATGGGCTTGCAGCCTGAAGCTGCCTGAGTGTTGGTCCTAGAACCTAGTAAGTGACAAGACCTCAAGGTCTTACCAGCGTCTAAAATTAAGTAAGCTCTTGTGCTTAAGTTAGGTCAGAGCTGACCCGAGCATGGTCCAGACAGCGCTGATCGCTGCTTAGGAGGGGTGCACAATCACCCATAAAATTGTTATGAGATCGAACTTAGGGTGTTAACCACTGACCTTAAGTTCTGCCCCATAATAGGGATTGCACTGCACCTGCAATTAAGGCACCGAACCCGCGCCCTCAAAAACTGAGAGCGCGGGTTGGGCAAAGGAGCAAAAAGGGAAGCTAACTGAGCTTGCCCCTCTTGCTCAGACTTGTCAGAGGGCAAGTCTTAAGGAGTCGTTGTTATTACTCAACAACAACAACAGCGCCAGCCTCTTCAAAGGACTTCTTGAGGGCCTCGGCATCTTCCTTAGAAACGCCTTCCTTGATCTTAGCAGGAGCGCTCTCGACTAAGTCCTTAGCCTCCTTTAAGCCTAAACCGGTAGCGGTACGAACAGCCTTAATAACGGCGATCTTGTTAGCACCGATCTCCTTTAAGGTGACGTCGAACTCGGTCTTCTCCTCAGCGGCAGCAGCACCACCGGCAGCTGGGCCAGCGACAACAGCAGCAGCGGCGGAAACGCCGAACTTCTCTTCCATAGCCTTGACGAGCTCAACCACGTCCATCACGCTCATCTCAGCAATAGCATTAATGATCTCATCCTTGGATAAAGCCATTTTAAAATTCCTTTAAAATCGAGGCGGTGTAGACCTAAGCAGGAGAAAAAACAAAAGGAACTTAGGCACACCTAAAAAAAGTAGCAGAGCCCCTTACGGGGGATGTCCTTACGGACATGAGGTAAAGCGCAGAAGCTAAGCTGCTAGGCTTATTCGGCCTGAGCAGGAGCAGCGCCACCCTCGGCTTGTAACTTGTCGCCCAAAGCAGCAAGGGTACGGACGAGCTTGCCAGCGGCAGCTTCCTTCATGGTGGCCATTAACTGAGCCACACCCTCGTCGAAGGTTGGTAAAGAGGCTAAGACGTCAACGTCCTTACCCTCGTATAACTGACCCTCAAAAGCTAAGGACTTAATAACGAACTTGTCGTTCTGCTTAGCAAATTCCTTGAACAGGCGAGCAGCAGCACCTGGGTGTTCGAGGGATAAACCGATTAAGGTTGGGCCCTTGAACTGATCCTTCATGCACTCAAACTCGGTGCCTTCAACGGCACGGGCAAGGAGGGTGTTACGAACAACGTGTAAGTAAACGTTGTTGTCACGAGCTGCCTTGCGGAGCTTGGTCATTTGGGCTACTGGGATGCCACAGGAATCAGCACAAACAGCTGATAATGCTTTCTTGGCGTACTCGCTAACATCAGCAACAATTTGCTTCTTGTCTTCGATATTTAATGCCATTTTAGCAGTGACTCCTGGATAGTCTGGGCAGGTAAGCCTAAGGCTTACTCATAGCAGATCCTGCAACTTCGTTAGGTCACCTAACTCAAACTTGCGCTTTGACCTACCACGGCCCAAACAGTTAGTCCCATATGGGAATACCGGAAATCAAGCCTAAAGGAAAATTCCATTAGAGCTCATTCCGCCTGCGCAGGATGATTAAGGAAAAGCGAAACGTCCATCAGCAAAGAGCCCCAGCTCTAAACTGACTTCTTGCCGTTTGCTAGTGGATACTTCCCCCTGCGGTCTTTGGTGGGAGAGAAGCTCCCGGCCAAATTCTTGGTGCCTGTACCCAAGGCACGAAATCTTGTGCGCCCCTATTAATCGCACCTTAGGTGCTTAAGGGGCATCACTCAGCTACTAAGCCTGAGCAGCAGCACGCTCGGTGCTTAAGGTGCTCTTATCAACGCTTAAGCCGCCACCCATAGTGGTGGAGATGCAAACCTTCTTAATGAAGGTGCCCTTAGCAGCAGCTGGCTTAGCCTTAACGATAGCGCCAACTAAGGCGTTTAAGTTATCGGTGAGCTGAGCTGGGGTGAAGTTGACCTTACCAATCGAAGCCTGGATGACACCAGTCTTGTCGTTACGGTAACGAACCTGACCGGACTTAGCATTCTTAACGGCGGTAGCAACATCACGGGTAACGGTACCAACCTTAGGGTTAGGCATTAAGCCACGTGGACCTAAGATCTGACCTAACTGGCCAACGACGCGCATAGCATCAGGGGAAGCGATAACGACGTCAAAGTCGGACTTGCCCTGCTTGATCTCGTGAGCTAACTCGTCCATACCGACGAAATCAGCACCAGCGGCCTTAGCCTGCTCGGCTAACTCGCCCTGGGTGAAGACGCAAACGCGAACGGTGCGGCCGGTACCGTGAGGTAATACGGTAGCACCACGGATGTTCTGGTCGGACTTGGTAGGATCGATGCCCAGCTGAATGGCAACGTCAACCGACTCAACGAACTTGGCCTTGGCACACTTAATTAAGGTCTCGAAGCCCTCATTGACCTCGTACTCACGCGAACGGTCGATGATGGAACGAATTTCCTTCATGCGCTTAGATAACTTTGCCATAGCTCCTACTCCTCGACCTCAATACCCATCGAACGGGCGGTACCAGCGATAGTACGGGCAGAAGCTTCTAAGTCTGCACCAGTCATGTCGGCCTCTTTGACCTTGGCAATCTCTAAGCACTGAGCCATAGTAATCTTGCCTACGATCTCCTTGCCTGGCTTGTGGGAAGCAGACTGGAGATTTAAGGCCTTCTTAACTAAGAAGGAGGCTGGTGGAGTCTTGGTAATGAAGGTAAAGGACTTATCGGAGTAAACAGTAATAACTACTGGAACTGGGGAGCCCTTCTCCATCTTGGAAGTAGCGGCGTTGAAGGCCTTGCAGAACTCCATGATGTTAACACCATGCTGACCTAAAGCTGGGCCAACTGGTGGAGCTGGGTTAGCGTTACCTGCGCCAACCTGAAGCTTAATGTAGGCAGAAACTTTCTTTGCCATTTTTCATCTCTCAATGTTGGGTCTAGCGCGCACCGAGGAAGTCCTCCACAGGGCTTACACCCCAGCACGCTTCCCGAAATCAGCGCAGCTTACCAAGACGCTGACACATACAAGGAAACTGGTTACTGCTCTCATCGGCGCCGCGCGCCAAAAATGAGATATGCATCGCAAAACAGTAAATCCAAAACATTCTATAGAAACAAGTCCCCAATGTCAAAGCTTTTTTCACGCAAAGTGCAATTTTTCGCGCGCGCCATCATTTTGCCCCACCGGCGCACCACGATGGCCGCGCATTGCGCCGCGATCAATCTTCAGGTACAGCCCCAAATTGCAATCAAAATGACGTGAGCGGCGCCCACCCCGGCGCCCTGCCCGGTAGATGGTTCCTAACCCGTGCTGGCTTCAAGCTACGCACCTCACGGCCCACCTACCCGCCCCGAGTTCGGTTAGGTGCAGCCCATCGGGCTTGGCACGATCTGAGCGCTTGGCGCCCAGATTGAGCCACTAAAGAACGCAGGGAAGCCAGCACCCAGCCTCATGGGTGGGTAGGTGGGCCACACCGAGCGCGGGCAATCACACCGAACAAGCCTGAAGCTGACACCAAGCTTGGACTTACCTACTGTTCAGCACTGTGGCTGCGCCCAAGACCTACCTCACGTCCTGTAAATGGCGTCTGGATCTGAGCAGGCCTTTGGGCTTAGGAACGCACAGCCCCACCCACCCGCCCCGAGTTCGGTTAGGTGCAGACCATCGGGCTCAGCACGATCTGCTCGCAATGGGCGCAAAGATTGAGCTCCTAAAGGGCGCGGGGCAGCCAGTACCCAGCCTGATGGGTGGGTAGGTGGGCCACACCGAACGTGGGCCATCACACCGAGCAAGCCTAAAGTCGCCTCCAAGCTTGGCCTGTCCTACCATTCAGCACAGGGATAGCACGCCACGGCCTGCCTCACGCCCTTAGAATGCATTAAGCCGCAGGCCCTATAAGGTAAGACCTGCGGCTAGGGCAGCAATCTCGTGCTACGCCGCTTGAGCTAAGCTCTATCTCAAGCAGCTAATCTTCATAGCGATTTTCGTAGCGCTCAATGGTCTTCTCCTCAAAATCACTGATTTTATCTTCGTTATCGCCTTTAAAGCTAGCTCGACGGGACCAACCGTTAACAACCCAGCCCTCAACGGTGTAATCACTGCTATCAACGTGAGAAAGAGACTGCTCATAAAACTCAACAGTGCCATCGTCAAAAGTGACCTTGGCCATTGCAGCCCCCTTTTCGTCAACAATTTGGATTTCTGGCGCAAAAAAGCTAACGACCCACTCCCAAAAAGACATATCAGGCTGAGGTACTTCTTTTGTCCCAGAGGCAACAATCTCAACCTCATCCACGCCATCGTGATTCTCAGCATGGCGTTCGAAGTCTCGAACTACTTGTTCACTGCGCTCGGCAAGCTCCATATTTAGAAACGAAGCACCGACAAAGATCGAAGTAAAACCAATATCGTCGACATCATCCAACCACATATTGAAACGGCCGCCCCAATCGATGTAGTTGGCATCAAGCTCAGCTATCGCATCTTCATCGCCATCAAAAGCAGATTCGAGCGCGTACTGGGCCACATCTTCGATGTCATCTTCCGAAAAGAACCAATAGCCCACGACGACCAAAAAGATCAGGCCGATAACACCCCATACGTCATCACTAATTTCATCACTTGCGTCTGCCATGTCTTCTCTCCCAGCAGCAAACCTAAGACTGGTGGGGATTGTAGCTAGCGATCATTCCATATTTTAGAAGCCAATAAATAAGCAACAAAAGAAACTAGGATTGCCCCTGAAAGGCTCATTTTCCGCACTCAAGCGGCGGCGTGCCCCAAGCTCCTCACGGTACCGCATGGAGCCACTAAGGGGCGCAAGGAAGCCAGCCCCCAGCCTGATGGGTGGGAGGGTGGGCCACACCGAACGTGGGCAATCACGCAGAGCAAGCCTGAAGCGGCCGCCGAACTTGGCTTTGCCTAGTGACGCAGTCGCGCTCGGAGCACCTCACGATACCGCGCTGGAGCCACTAAGGGGTGCGCGGGGAAGCCAGCACCCAGCCTGATGGGCGGGTAGGTGGGCCACACCGCGCTGGACTAAGGCCACGACGGGTGCGGGGTAAGCAGCACCGGCCCCAAGGGTGGGTGGGCCAAACTTAGTTGGGATAAGGTCACAACGGGCGCGGGGTAAGCAGCACCGGCCCCAAGGGTGGGTGGGTGGGCCAAACTTAGTTGGGATAAGGTCACAACGGGCGCGGGGTAAGCAGCACCGGTCCCTGGGGCGGGTGGGTGGGCCACACTGAGCTGGACTAAGGCCACGACGGGTGCGGGGTAAGCAGCGCCCAGCCCCAAGGGCGGGTGGGTGAGCCACACTGAGCTGGGCTAAGGTCACGACGGACGCGGGGTAAGCAGCACCGGGCCTTGGGGCTGCGGTTTCAGCTGAGCGCGGTTCAGGGTCGGCCAAGGCGTGACCTAGATAAGATCCGATCGGGCCCGAGCGCCGCGCTGCTTGCATCACTTGCGCTATGTTGCTCCATTACCACAGCCAGTGGCCTGTGGTGCGTTTGATAGTAGGCCAAAATTCAATTTTGTGTTGAAAGCTACAATCTAATCACGAAAATTGATGGGCGCGGGGCGGGCTGTGCTAAGGTTAGATCTTAGATGACAAAAAAGCAGGTTTGCCCTGTGCTTTGGGGTAGGCCTGTACTTTCTTGCAACTCTACGCTGTGAGGTAAGGTGTAAATGGCGGCCAGTCCTGTGTTGAGCTTCCACAATCTGTCGATTAAGGAAATCAATCGCCACAAGCTCTTTGCTACGATTTATCGCAATCCAAACCTACCAAAGCTCAGGCTCTCACAATTGCTCGATATGAGCCTGTCGACGATTGACTCTAATGTCAAACGCCTCTTAAGCGAGGGCTTAATCGTCCCTTCGGGCACCTTGGAGTCAACCGGCGGCCGTAAAGCCACAGGCTACACCATCAATGCCCGCCATAAGAGCGCAATCGGAGTCTTTATCCGCGCCCAAAGCGCCATTATCTGCGCGGTCGATTTAAACGGCGACCAGATCGCCTCCCAGGAAGTGGCCCTCCCTTACAGCCAAGAATCATCCTACCTCGAACGTCTCTCCACTGAAGTCAGCGCCTTTATCGGCAATCATACTGAGCTGTACTCCGGCTCCATCTTGGGAATCTCCTTGGCGATCCAAGGTATCGTCACCATTGACGAAGATGATAGCCGCGTCAGCTACGGCAAAATCTTAGACAATCAGCAATTAACCTTAAGCGCGATCCAAAAGCACTTTAAACTGCCGTGCACCCTGCACCACGACTCCAAAGCTGCCGCCTTTGCCGCGCTCTGGGAACACCCTAAGTTAGAAAACGCGGCCTTAGTCTTGTTAAACGATAATGTCGGTGGCGCCTTAATCTTCAATAACACAGTGCATTACGGCAACGCCTTCCAAGGCGGCTTGATCGAGCACTTAACGGTCGACCACCAAGGACGGCAGTGCTATTGCGGTGATTATGATTGCCTGGAGTGCTACTGCTCCAAACGCGCCTTAGAGCAAGAGGCTAAGCTGCCGCTCACGGACTTTTTTACCAAGCTTCATGAACCCGAATGCCCGGAGGCTTTGCAGCAGCTGTGGCAGAGCTATCTTGAGCACTTAAGTATCGCCATTCGCCAAGTGCACAAGATGATCGACGGCACGATCATTCTCACCGGCGCGATGGCTCCTTACCTCACGGTGGGCGATCTCACGGAGCTCGTGGCGCTGAGCAATGAGCACAATGCCTTCTCCTTAACCCAAAGCACCGCCGTCCCAGTGGCCCACAGCCCAAGCAGCGCCGGGCCGCATGAGACTCAAGTGGGCGATCTGCTCCTGAGCGTCAATGGCGATAGCATCGTCGCCTTGGGCGCGGCGCGCTACCTCATCAACGCCTATCTGGAGTGCTTTGAGGCCAACCCTATTTCCGATCCTAAGTGCAATCTGGGCACGATCACGCTCAACCTGCCTGAGGACAAGAATTAGCTCCTAATAACAAGGCCCCAGGCGCTGAGCGCCTGGGGCCTTGCAGTAAATGGAGTCTTAATTAGACTTCCTTTTCGACCTGGCCAAATTCCAGCTCAACTGGGGTGGCACGGCCGAAGATTGCGATCGAAACCGTCAGGCGGCTCTTCTCGTAATCGACCTTCTCGACAATACCCGAGAAGTCCTTGAAGGCGCCGTCGATAGCACGAACCTGCTCACCGACCTCAAATAAGGTCTTAGGACGTGGGGTATCAGCGGTCTCACGTAAGCGATCTAAGATACGATCGGCTTCAGCCTTGGTAATTGGCATCGGACGCTCTGGGGTGCCACCAATAAAGCCTAAGACGCGCTCGGTGTGCTTAACTAACTGCCACGAGTCGGAGGTCATCTTCATCTCGACCATGACATAGCCTGGGAAAAACTTACGCTCGCTCTCGCGGCGCTTGCCATCCTTCATGTCCTTGACTTTTTCCTTTGGCACTAAGATCTCACCAAAGTAATCTTCCATATGGTGGATCTTGATGCGCTCAGCCAAGGTTTGAGCGACGCGTTGCTCAAAGCCCGAGAAGGCTTGCAGGATATACCAGCGCATTGGAACTTCGCTTGGGTCCTTAGACTCGAGCTTCTTAACAGGGCCCTTTAAGTCGAGCTTCTGCTTTTTCTCGCCCTTCTTAGCGCCCTTCTTTGGCTTCTCCTCACTCTGCTCTTCTGGGGCTGGAGCCATCCCGGCAAATGGGTTGTCGCCCTGAGCCTCACCCTGAGCATCATCGCTTAAGAAAGGAGCGTCATCTTGGGTCGTGACGTCGTCTAACATCGGGGCATCTGCCTCTGGGGCCTGAGCCTCAGGAGCTGGAGCGATCTCTTGATCTAAGTCTGACATTTCAGATTACCTTGCTTAGGGCCTACAGAGTAATGACACGGACGATTTGGAGGAAAACCAAATCGCATAAGTACAAGAACAGGCTAACGACGCAGACGGCAATAAAGACAATCACCGTGGTTTGCATCGCCTCATTGCGGGTTGGCCAAACTACCTTACGCAGCTCGGTGTAGGAATCGCGGCCAAAGGCTAAAAGACGCTTGCCCTTGGTGGTAAATAAGGTAACACCCAGGCCTGCTAAGATCACTACGATCACTAAGGCGACGCGGCCTAAACGCGCAAACGAGGACTCATCGACCATGAGGTATTGGGTGTAGTAATAGTTGCCGCCGATCGCAGCAGCGATTAACACCAAAGATACCAGCCATAACAGACCGTCTAACGGATTAGAAGCGGCCTTCTTCTTGGCATCAACCTTCTTGACCTCGCCTTTCTTAGCTTGAGCTACATTCAGCTCTGGCTTAGTGGTCTTGACTTGAGTAGGGGCGGCCTTCTTCTTGGACGCATTAGCTCCCTGCTTGCTGTTCTTGGAATCGCTCATCGTGAAATCCTGGCGTGCGCGCCATCCATCTGATGCAAACTACTTAAGTGCAAACTACTTAAGATTTGAAGTAATCGGGCTTTGTGCTCATGGGCACATCATTCTAAAGCATAAGAAAATACCCGATTCAGGCGCGCAAGTCAACTGACCTACGCCCGCGTTCGGGGGTAAAATGGCTTATTTAAGCCATTTTTCTTGCTTACTTTTTTGTGCAACCAAGCTTACCTGTTGGTGCGACAAAAAAGCCGTAGGAGCCTTGCCCCCACGGCCTTTTTGTTAAAGATTTAGCACTGAGTGCTCACATCTTACTCGATGATGTTGGAAACAACACCAGCGCCTACGGTACGGCCACCCTCACGGATAGCGAAGCGCTCACCAGCAGCCATAGCAACTGGGTGGATTAAGGTAACGGTCATCTTGGTGTTGTCACCAGGCATAACCATCTC
>CALXXU010000051.1 GCA_944392765.1 uncultured Anaerobiospirillum sp. | reverse complement strand
CATGCTAAGATGTTCTTTTGCCTTTAAGGGGAAGGTCGCTTGATTCAGCTTCCTCCCCCAAACTCTCTCAAGGACCATTTATTTTTTTGTTATGAAACTTCAAGACTTACCTGATGTAATCGATATCAATATTACTGAATCGCTGGCTCGCTTCTCTAACTTCGAGCCAATGTATGTCAAGTACTTAAAGCGCTTTGTCGATGAGCCAACCTACGCAGCACTTCAAGCAAGTATTGCCGCTCACGACTTAAAGGGGATTGAAACCCATGCCCATACCTTAAAGGGCGTCGCCGGTAATCTGGGTCTTACGACCTTGTTCAATGACTTCAACGCCATCGTCCAAGCAGTACGCCAAGGAGATGAGGCTACAGCCTATGAACTGTGTGCGGCCGTTGATCCCAAGATGCAGGCCACCCGCACAGCCTTAAGTCAGCTCGACTAACCAGCGCCGTATTTCAGGAGCACCCAGACCAGCTTAGGCTGGTCTGTTCATCTTTGTGCGCAAGAAAAAGCAAGCAACCCTGAAGTAAATGCGGTACAGGCCCCAAGCAAGCAAACAGCACGGTCGAAAGCTCGCTGAGCACTGTCTGGAAGCTCGCTGGGCGCTGTCCGGAAGCAAAATCAGCGCTTCTGAAGAGTTCGACGCGGGCGCGCCTCGCTTTTACTTTTATCGGCGTTCCTGGCCGCTGGCAGCTTGTGCCCGAGCACAAAAAATTGCGTAAAAAAGACAATTGGCCCTTTACTTTGAACCCAAAGCGCTAGATACTAGATATTATGGTAGCGTAAAGGCGTAAGCCTGAAGCTGAAAGTCCTAGTTGAAAAGTGTCGACCTAGGAACTTTGCTTTTCTTGCATAGAACCTCGGATGGTGCTTAATGGTATGGCTGTAAGGTGCAGTGACCCAGCAGCATGGACCAACCTTTCTGAGCGGCGTAAGCCCGTAGCTTACGTCCCAACTTCAGCTAATCGACCATTGCTAGAGCTACAGGACACTGCAGTAGTTACGAGGGTTCAACATTAAGTGTTGCGCAGTGTCTGACAAGAGTGTGTTACTCTTAGTACTTTACCGCAGGGCGGAGCTAATCCCTAGGGGGCTTGCCCCTGGCCCAGGGCCGAGCAAAAAAATATTGCCTAAGCCCAATGCTTTTTGGCATAATTGATGATTTGGCTTGACTCAAGTCCCGTCTCTAAGACGGCGGTTTAACACAAACATCAATGATGCGGTAAATCTCAGGCAGCACCAATCATAGGGGGCAGCGGTTAGTTAGCGCAAAATGGTTCTGTTCCATTTGGAGGAGTGATGGACATTCAAGATCAGAAAGATACTATTCTTATCGTGGATGACATCGAAATGAATCGAGAGATTCTCGATTGCATTTTTCAGAAAGATTACAAGACCATGCAATTTGGTAATGGCCTTGATGCGTTTAACTATACTCAAGAACATGCCGATGAAATTGTAGCGGTGCTGCTCGACATTACCATGCCGATCATGAATGGCTATGGCTATTTGGAGCGCATCCGCGAGAATAATCTGTTAAAGAATGTGCCGATTTTCCTCATCACTGCTGAGGACAAGGACCAACAGCTCGAAGCCTTCGATTATCAGATTGCTGACATCATTGAAAAGCCATTCAATCCGATGTTCTTAGCCAAGCGTGTCAGCACTCAAATTGAGCTCTACAAGATTCATCGCTCGCTTGAATACAAGAACCTGCTCCAAGAGCGTGAGCTGGCGCGTAAGAACCGTGAATTTGCTGACATCAACGTCAAGGTGATCTCGGTACTGGCACTCTCCATTGAGTTCCGCTCGGGCGAGACCGGCAAGCATGTCCTTTCGATTCGCAATATCACCCATCGCCTCTTGCACAAGCTGCGTGAGCTCAAATACCACGAGTGCGCTCAGCTCACCAATGAGGATATCGATAATATCGCTTACGCCTCGATTCTGCACGATATCGGCAAGATCGCGATCCCAGATGCGATCTTAAACAAGCCGGGCCGTCTGACCAAGGAAGAGTTTGAGATTATCAAGACCCACACGGTACGCGGTGCTGAGCTCATCGAGCGCATTGGCATTGAAAGCTCGCAGATCTTAAAGTACGCCCACGATATCTGCCTGCACCACCACGAGCGCTACGATGGTCGCGGCTATCCTGAGGGCTTAAAGGGTGAAGAGCTCTCGATTTGGGCTCAGGTCGTAGGTATCGCCGACGTCTATGATGCTCTGACCCAAGAGCGCTGCTATAAGAAGGCCTTTAGCCACGATGTCGCCTTGGACATGATCTGCACCAACCAATGCGGTGTCTTTAACCCAGAGTTGGTCGAGGTCTTCAAAAACATCATCGGCGAAATCATCTCGCAGGAGTTACCAGACGAGCTGCCAGGCTTTGCCAGCGCCTAAGCGCTAACTCTGCCCAAGCTCCTGCGCAACGCATATCCTCAACGGCGCTCAGCCTAACGCCAAAAGGCCTAAGCCTCGGCGGCGCCAGCCCTAAGCCTCAGCAACGCCAATCCTCGGCGGCGTCAGAGCGAAGGCAGACTTGCTTCGGCGCCACTTGATGAGGCAATACGCCTCTTGAGGTTTCCTCCTCTCCCCCCTTCCCATTCTCTTACGGCGCACCATTAGGGCGCACGATTTCTTGAGCGCTCTTAAACCCATTCAATTCCTCAATTCCTGATAAAATAGCGCCACGCCTGAGGTGAAACCAAGATTGAAGGTGAACCCTAGATTGAAGGCGTAAATCGATGCGCGGCTGCGTCACCGCGCTATCAGTTTAGGGGTAAGATCCCACCGTTTGGGGCAAGTCCCCGCAATTTCAGGGCAAGCTCCCTAAGTTTTGGGACTAGGCCCTCGGACTTACATGAGGGTACCGACAATGCGTCGCACCAACCACGTTAGTTTCAAGCGCTCACTGCAAGCCTTAGGCGTTGCTGCTTTAGCCTCTGTCAGCTTTACGGCTGCTGCCGCCGATGACAATAAGGTCAACGTCTGGAACTGGAGTGACTATATCGCCGCTGATACGGTTGATAACTTCAAAAGAGACACGGGTGTTGATATCAACTACGTCCTCTTTGACTCCAACGAGATGGTTGAAGCCCGCCTGTTATCAGGTTCGACTGGCTTTGATGCCATTATGATGACCTCGTACTATGTACCACGCTTAGCCCAGGCCGGGGCCTTAGCCAAGTTAGACAAGACTCAATTGCCTAACTATGACACGCTCGATCCGGAGCGTATGGCCCTGTTAGGCACCTTAGACGAGGGCAATCAGTACGCTATCCCTTACACCGAGATTTCAGTCGGCATCGGCTATAACACCGAGAAGATCAAGGAAATCTTTGGCCCTGATTTCAAGGTCGACAGCTGGGATCTGTTATTTAAGCCTGAGAATGCTAAGAAGCTCAAGCAATGCGGCATTGCGGTCTTAGATTCGCCAATTGAAGTGATCTCGACCGTCCAACACTACTTAGGCAAGGATCCGCAAAGCGGCAAGCGCGGCGATTACGCTGAGGCCCAAGAGGTGTTAAATCAGCTGGCCAAGAACGTCTCCTACTTCCACTCGAGCCGTTACATCAACGATTTAGCCTCGGGCGATATCTGCGTTGCCATCGGCTACTCGGGCGATATCCTCCAAGCTAAGGATCGTGCCGCTGCCGCTAATCGTCCTTACGATATTGAGTACGTATTCCCGAAGGAAGGCTCACTGTTGTGGTTTGATTGCTGGATCATCCCTCAGGACGTCAAGAACGTCGCCAATGCTCACAAGTGGATTAACTACTTAATGGAGCCTGATGTCGCCGCTACTATCTCCAAGGAGACGCGCTATATCCTCCCAGTTAAGCCTGCGATCGAGCGCATTGATCCAGCCTTAAAGGCCAACACCAGCGTCAATCTCACCCCTGAGATGCTCAAGACCGCTTACTTCCCGAAGTCGCCTACGGCTGAGCAAACCAACGTACACAATCGCGTATGGAATGCCATGAAGCTCAACTCCGGCGCGGATGGCTCCGACGAGGGCAGCGGCTGGGAATAAGAGCCCACCCTGCTGCACATAGCCCAGCTCAGGTCTGAAACCTGAGCCCGCAGGCCTAAGCCCCGCCCCTAAGGTAGGACTTGGGCCTGTGCCGTATTTACGCCCAAGAGAATCACGGCTCACCGCAATTTAGTGGGGTATTGACCAAAGCGGCCTCCCGCACATGCGGGCTCAAAGTAGCGAACCCCCACTAAATTGCGGTGAGCCTAATCACAATGAAAAAAGCCTACAATTACGCCGAGCTCGGCTTCCCGTCCTTTAGGATCCAAAAGAATCACACCAAACGCCGGGGCACTGAGTATTTAGTCATCATGAGCAATTACACCTACCTAAAAGACGGTCAAGAGATTTGCCAGGCCTCCAAAATCGTAGGGCAAGTTGCGCACGGTCAAGAGTTTGGCCCCATCGAATTTAGGCCCGAGGTTCTTGAGCATTACCCTCAGCTCAAAGGCATCACCGTCTACCGCCAGCCAGGCCGCATGTATGTGTACACTAAGAACGTTAGTTGTGGAGAAGTCTAAAACCAAAGATTCAAAGCCTATAAATAAGGCATCTTGTCCCGAATTTGGTGCATTACATACATAATTCACAGCTCGGCAAAATGGCTTATCAAAGGGATTTTTGGTTGACGTGCAAAGACTTCTCCGCAACTAACGTAAGAACACACCTAAAGCTGATGAGGCCCAACAGTCTGTAGCTGCCAGTCAGGCGCAAACTACACACATGGCTTAGCCAAGACGCACCCTGACTAAAGGCACAACTATGCCCTCACGACTGTGTTATTGGGGCGTGGTAAGGGAATTGTGGGCGTGCGCTGCGTAGTTAATGCACGTTAGCGCAAGATCTTCATGTCGTGGAGGTACTTCATGGCCTTGACGCCTGCTTGCTCGTGCAGGTAGATGACGCGCAGGTCATTGAGCTTGTAGCGCTGGCATACGCCGCGAATGTTCGGGAAGTGCAGATAGTCGATACTGTCGCCCAAGATAATGAGGTCTTGGAGCACGCGCATAAAGCGGCAGCGCGGCTTGATTAAGTCTTGGGTAATGCGAAACATCTTATCGGGACGATGTACCACCATGGCCTCGAGGCCGTGGAAGATCACGAACTCAAAAATGAGGTCGCGGCACGGCGCAAAATACGGGTACATCTTGCACACTGACTCGATAAAGATGGCATTGGTGAGCAGGCGCTTAAAGTAGTCGACCAGCTGGTCGCCATTTAAGTTGGTGGCGCGATTGTACAGACCGTACTGAATCTGCGCTAGGCCTAGGGCAATGAGGTTGCGCGCACCGTGGCCACCGAAGTGCTTGACGATATCCTCCATCGAGCGGAAGGAGAAGAAAACGGTCGAGTCTACGCTCTTGGCTAAGACGTTGAAGGTCTGCCACATCTTAAAGCTCGAGCGCAACAGCAAGTTGATCTGCTGAATGTTCGGGCGCGGCGCGCACATAAAGCTCATCAAGAGGCAGATTTGGCGCTGCTCTAAGAAGAGCTCCTTAGTCGAGGCATTGTAAGGCGGCTTGAGCAGGCACACCGGAAGCGGATTGAATTTGCCCCGTCCTGACACCAGGCTTGCGCCTAAGGAAAAAGCAACGCGCATTTCCTTTTGGCTTTGCACGTTGGTGATAATCATCTTAAGACGCGGCTGAATCTGCTTTAAACTTTGAACCGCGCTGATGTCCTTGGCAATCGTAGGCGCGTGCAGATCGAGCATGACATAGTCAAAGCGCGGCAATTGCTCGAGCCACTTCTCGCGGATCATCGTCTCCAGATCGGTGGCAAAGGACATACCAAAGGACGACATCTCGCGCATCTGCTGCAAGATCGTCGGGGTGACCGGCTGGTTGCTCGGCAGGCGCACCAGCATACGGCTGTAATTGATATCGTGACGGAAATCTAAGAAGGCGTCTGAGAACTGGACATTGATCGCGACACCGGCCTTCGGGCCGACGTACTTATCTAAATTTTCTTGGATGAGGTATTTGCCTAAAACCTCATGGGTGTGCTCCGGGGTGATGCGGGTTTTACGATCAATCGTGACAAAGGCCAGCTCATAATAGAATGCTTGACTTTGACTATTCCAATACGGAACCGTCGTCATCAACATGCTACGTATAGGCTGTGGCGCAGGCTTTTGCTCCTGTGGGGCCTCTGCTTGATTGTTATACGCCACGCTGATCTCTCCTAGATTGGGAGCAATTCCCGCTCTAACCTCAAGGGCCCGCGCTTACTGCCACATAAATGCTCAGGCGCCAGCATTTAGGTGGGGCTCACTGCTCGGACTCAGCAGAGAAAAAAGCGCAATCAAAAGCCATGAAACCAAGGTCAGGGTCTAAACCATGACTGGGGATAACATCCCCGACTCAAAACTCATAATACCCCTTAGGGTACCAGCACAAGCACGGTGCTGGGTCCACCCAGTCCTATCCTCGGACTCAGGCTCAAACCTGTGAGACGTTTAGCAATAAGTGCGCCACGGATCGCCGCGCGCCCAATCGCCTCCACAGATTACCACCCCCAGCTCAACGATAAGTCATCTTAACGCGCGCTTAGAGCAAGACCAAGCATTGCCCCATAATAATCGGGCTTGAACCGTTTCCGGTTCAAGCCCTTGAGTTATGAGGCAGCAGCCGCTAATTACGAAGCGCTCGTGCTCTTTTTGGTGCGGCTTGAGGTGCTCGCACGCTTACGAGGTGCCGCCTTGGGCTTGCTTTCCTTGACCGCAGCGGCCTCATCTGACTTTACATTGACAGGCTCGCTCTTTGCCTTGGCCGCCTTGGTGGCCTTAGGCTCAGCCGAAGCTTCAGCCACTGGCTCAGCCTTTGGCTCAGCTGGGGCCTCAGCCTTTGGCTCGACCTTTGACTCTACCTTGGCTTCAGCCACAGGCTCGACCTTTGACTCTACCTTGGCTTCAGCCACAGGCTCGGCCTTTGGCTCAGCTGAGGCTTCGACCTTTGGCTCGGCCTTGGTTTCGGTCTCAGCCTTGGCCTCGGCCTGTGGGGCAGCGGCCAGAGCGCGAGCTAAGGCTAAGTCGGCCTTGCTCAAGGCAGAACTTGCCAGCGCGACCTTGGCTTGCTCGGCCACGGTCTTGGCATTTTCGTCGTAGTGCTGAGCTTGGACGATACGCTTGGCCTCGGCGACCTGCTCTTCGTCGGACTCACCCCAGTGACGCTGCGAAACCTCGTAGTTACGCTGCATGATGATGCGTGGCATCTTGCCCGAGACGATAATACGGGCCGAACGATCGTAGGTTAAGTAGGACCAAGCCCAATCTAACAAGGTCGTAGCCTTGTTTTTGACGCCTAAGATCGACATCAGGTGCACACCCATCCACATGAACCAAGCAAAGATGCCGGTGAAGTTCATGCCTGCGATGTCGGCTACCGCCTTATTACGGCCGATCGTTGCCATCGAGCCTAAGTTGCGGTACTCAAAGCGCTTTAATGGCTTGCCCTGCTCCTTGCGTACAAAGTTCTCAGCTAAGTTTCGGCCTTGCTGGATCGCCGCCTGAGCCATCTGTGGGTGGCCATTAGGATAGGCGTGGGTGCGCATCAAGGCGATATCGCCGATAGCAAAGATATTATCGACGCCGCAGCCTTCAACCTTGTTGAAGTTATCGACCACGAAGCGATTGCCTGGGCCATAGCTTGACTCAGGCATACCCTTGATACGACGACCGGTAACACCGCACACCCAGATAATGGTCAGGGACTTAAAGGTGCGGCCATCTTTGAGCTTGACCTGATGATCGTCGTAGTCGGTAACAATCGCGTTGAGCTCGACGCTCACGCCCATCTGTTGCAGGTACTTTAAAGCCGCAGCCGAAGCCGTTTTACTCATACCTGGTAACAGGCGGTCTGCACCTTGGACCAAGTGGATATTCATGAGCTTGTGATCTAAGCTTGGATAGTCCTTAGGCAAGACGTGCTCACGCATTTCGGCTAAAGCACCGGCGATTTCTACACCGGTAGGACCACCGCCCACAATCACGATATTTAAGAGCTCGACGCGCTCTTCTTGGGTGGCGCAAGTGTTAGCACGCTCAAAGGTCTCTAAGAGCGCATTGCGCAGGCCCATCGCCTCGTCGATCGTCTTCATCGGCATCGATTCGTCTTGAATCTTCTTATTGCCGAAGTAATTGGTGGTGGTACCAGTGGCCAGCACCAAGTAATCGTAGTCGAGCTTACCAATGGAGGTTTGGATGTAACGCTCCTTAGGGTAGACCGCGCGCAGCTCGCACATGCGGAAGTAAACGTTATTGGCATCAGTCTTCTTACCAAATAAGGTCCACTTCTCCACTGGCGTGTGAAGACCTGCAAACATCTTGCGGAACGGGAAGGTAATCGAGTTGACCTGCAAACCGGCCGTGGCCACTTGATAGATCAAAGGTGGGAACTGGTGGAAGTTGTTCTTATCAATGAGCACCACCTGGAACGCAGGATTATGTGCCAAGGCCGAGCACAGCTTAAGACCACCGAAACCACCGCCGACGATGACAACGCGTTTTGCGGGCACGCGCGGGATGTTAAAACTCATATCATCTCCTAGGAAGCGCTGAAGAGTCACCACACTGGCTCTAAAGCCACCAACCAAATCGCAAGCTCAAAAAAGCCCTATAGCTCTAAAAAAGCCCTCAAGCAGGACTTAAAAGAAATTAACTTAATATCGTACCGCAAAGCACCGCAAGCGAAAAGGGCGCCCCCAGCAAGAAAGCTCAAGCTGGGGCGCAATGTTAAGACTTGGTAGTGAGCGCACCGCCTTGGTGGTAGAGCTCAATGCCTACTTGTTCCCAGTTCTCGCCCATCAGTTTAAAGAGGTTATTGAGCGGCTTGACGCGCTTAACATCTTCACGGGCATGTACCACCGCCTCATGCAGTTTAATGAGCGCCAGCTGCTCAGGGGCCCCGCGCGGCGTGGCATCGAGCATTTCCTTATCGATCGTGAGCTTAGTGCCCAAGAACTGCTCAAAGCGCTTTTGGGTATTGTTCCAGAAATCAGGATCAATAAAGCTCAAATCAACATTGCGGTTGATAATGAGATGCCAGTGGTTCGGATCATTAGGGTCGACCAAGCGCTGGACACCGGTTAAGGTGGCATAGACCGGTCCCTTATCAGGGAACACCTGCAATAAAAGCTGATACCACGGATCTTCTTGAGCTACCAGCTCCAAGAAATCATCTTGGGTCAGGCGCTTGCGTCCTGGCATCTCAAGGAACGCCCCCGCAGAGACCAGCGCCAGCGGCTCAGGCTCTTGCGGCGCTTCAGGCTCAGGCATTTCACTTAAGGCCAGTGCGGCGCTGTCTAACGCGCTGACGCCAGCCTCCGGTGCTTCCATCGTGCTGGCGGCACTGCCAAAGTCCACATCATTGATGCCATCATCATCGTCATCGGAGCCTTCATCCACTCCGACATAGTCCACCGGGCTAGCATCCGCCATCGAGGCGTCAGCCTCAGCGATGTAGTCAGGCAGCGGCCCAAAATCAGGCCCCGCCCCTAAAGCCGACTGCGGCATCGGCGACTGCGGCATCGGCGGTTGCGGCATCGGCGGCTGCGGCATCGGCGACTGCGGCATCGGCGGTTGCGGCAATCCCTGCGACGCCATTGGCGGCGGCATCATCGGCTCAGGCATCTGCGGCGGCACTACGTCCATCTTAGGCATAGGCTGAGGCGACACCACCGCCTGAGGCATAGGCTGGACTCCTACCGCTGGTGGCGGCATGACCGGAGGCTGAGCCATTACTGATGACACAGCTAACTCCGTAGGTGCAGGCTGCATCGGCGCAAGCTGAGGCTGGGCTGCTACTTGCGATCCACCTAACTCCTGCGGGGTCGGTTGAGATGGCTGGGGCGCAACTTGCGTTGGAGTCTGTGGTTTTGGTGCAGCTCCAGGCACAATCGGAGCTGGTACCCCTACTTGAGCCGGTGGTACCCCTACCTCAGGCAACACAGGCTGCGGCTTAACCTCTGCTTGAGGAGCACCGACCTCAGGCTGCGCTGACTGTGGCACAACTTGCGCGGTAGGCGGCTCCGTTAGGGCAAGGCTCTGGTTGCGCTCAGCTAAGATGGCTTGGTAGTCGCTGCTGATCCCGGCGTGGGCTAAACCTTGGGCCGCAAGCTGCTCTAAGCGCTCCTTGAAGGCAGCACACTGCTGGGCGTCTTGAGCTTGCTCCTCTTGCTTTTGCTTGAGCGCGTCGCTTAAGCGCTCAACAATGGCCTCCGTGCCTTGCTGCGGCCAAGTGTCGCCATGGTACATGCTCAGCGGGCCATCAAAGAGGTTGACCTCATGGTTATCAGCGCCACTTTGGGCCAAGATGTTGTGGGCGCTGATGCGCGCGAGCTTCTCATGCTTAGGATAGAGCACCTTAAAGTCGTGCGCATCAATACTGATGACCTTGACCGAAGAAAGCTCATCCCACGGCGATGGCCCTAAGTTCTGGGTAAACTCGAGATCCTTCTCGAGCTGTTGACCAAAGCTGGAAAGCACATCAAGGGCGGCACTGGCCATCTTTTGCTGCTGGGCATGACGCTCTTCGTCCGTGAGCTGATGACCACTCGGAGCCCCCAGCGCCTCAAGATTTTGCGCCGCTGTACGCAGTGCAGCCTTCTCTGGGCTTAAATCAGTGCTGCCATCAACCCTGACCTTGGCGCTCGTAGGCTCCAGTAAGAATTGATCTTGGGCTAAGCCCTGGACACTGACCTGACCTGAGGCTGTCGACTGGGTCTCAGGGCCAGGCTGAGGGGCAGACTCAGGGGCGACCCCCGCTGCGACCTGTGGGGCGGCCCCCGCTGCGACCTGTGGGGCGCCCCCCGCTGCGGCCTGTGGGGCGGCCTCTGGAGTCAGCGGGGTCGGCGCGGCCTGAGCCGTCAGGCTCATAGTACTAACGCTTGGAGCCTCTGGCTTAGAGTGAGGAGCTGGAGTCTGTAAATTCCACGGCGGCAGATCGCTCTCAGGCTTAGTGCTCTCGCCTCCGGCAACACTAGGGCTGGCAGTTGGGGCGACATCTGCGCTGACACTGGCGACATTAACTGGCGTCAAGGCACTGAGGCTTGGCGCACCTAAATCCGAGCCCATGATGTCATCGATGCTGAGGCTATCAGCGCTATGACCTTCGGCGGCTTGCAACGAGGTCACCATCGATTGCAGCGAGCGGTTGACCTCAGTGCTGAGCGCACGTGGGGCGGCCGGGGCGACGACCGGGGCAGGAGCTACCTGCGGCTCCTCCTGAGCTAAAGCCTGGGCCTTGCCTAAGATGTCATCAATCGGCTGCGGCTCCACAGTCGGCTTCGGTACGGGCGGTACTGGGACCTCAGGGTCCGGACTTGCCGTTACCGCACTGGTCGTCGGCAGCTCAAAGCTGCCGCCCGGCGCGGCGGCACTTTCGTGGGCGGCCAGTGACACTGAGCCGATGAGCTGGGCGCCTAAGTGGCGCGGATCGTTGACATCAAAGCCGCTAGCACCTTGCTGGCTTAAGCTAAAGTTATCCTCGCTAGCAGACGCAGGCTGCGTCAGGCTCAAGCTATCAGCTGCCACCGGTGCCGCGCTTGGCTTAACTCCGGCGTCAATCTCACCCTTAGCCTTACGAATCCCTGCGACCACTGAGCTAATTGCTGATTCGTAGTTTGCGCCCTTGCTGTTGGCGTTACCAGACAATTGCCGCTCTAAGGACTTAGCTGCTACCTCCAAGTCCTTTAAGTACTGGCGCACCTGTGGCAAGGTATCCATAATGACCTTGGACACCGCCTCGTCCGCTTGCTTTTGGGCGCGGGCGCTTTCATCAAGCTGGTCTAAGTCCAAAACTTGGGTGCTAAAGTCCCCAGCTCCGGCGCGAATCGCCTCGAGATCCTTTTGCTGCTGCGAGAAGTCAAACTTGCTCTCAGTGTCGACCTTCTTTAAAAAGTCAGAGGTCGTACCATCAGCTGATGGTTGGGCCGCCCCATTAGGCTGTGCCCCTGCTAGTGTGGCCACGTCAGACGAGACGCTAGCCTGTGGCGCCGCAGGTTGCGCTGCAGGTTGCGCTGGTTGTTGCACTACTTGCTGAGCGACTTGCTGGGCGACTTGCTGGGCGACTTGCTGGGCGACTTGTTGCGCGGCTTGCTGGGCGGCAAGAGCGGCGTTGGCCACGCGCTCTTGCAGCGATTGCGCCGAGAAGCCCTCGCCAAAGCCACCTTGTGGACCTTCACCGACCGGAGTAATGGTGTGCTCAGGGTATTGGGCCCACTGCGGCTGTGAAGCCGCAGTGCCATTCTCGCCGATTGGGCTTGGTACTGGCATTTGCGGCAGCCCGAGCTTGCGCTGCTGCGCCTTGAGCGCACGCGTAGCCTTATCGTGGTTGCGTTGGGCCTGAGCCATCGCCGCCTGCGCTTGCTCTAAGGCCCCTTGGCCGTGCGCTAAGGTTTGGGCGAGCTTGACGATGGTGTCTTGTTGCTCAGCAGAAAAGCCTAAATGAGTCGCCAGCTCCAGAGCACAGGACTGCGCCGCTGCCGCGCCTTGCTTAATGGCCGCTAACAGCTTTGCGGTATCCCCCTCTGACAGACCGCGCAGCAAGCTCTGCGGTGCGGTCGGCTGGCTTTGCAAGGCTGAGCGCGCTTCAGCATGCAGGTTATTTAAGGCTTGCTGGGCGCGCGCCGCCTTAGAGTCGGCATAAAGGCCGCCCTCTAATAAAGCTGACTTGAGATCAAAATTGCTCTTAGGGCCTTGCGTCTGCGTGAGGAGCTTGGCTTGTCTTGGGACCGAGGTGTGACCTCTAACTTGAGCGACCAGCTCATTTAACAGGTTGACGCGAACCCCATTACCCTCACCACGCCATAGGGTTACTTTTTTTTTTCGGGAGTAAAGGCCAAGAGACGCAGTAAGGTCATCTCAAAGGCCGAGCGACCATCTGCGGCGTACTGGTACTCCTGCACGCCCTCTAAGATGATTTGGTAGTACAGCTGTACCTGCTGTGGGGCCATGCGCCCGGCATAGGCGCTCAGCATCGCCGAGCTAAAGGAGAAGACCTCAAGCTTGGTGCTGCCGATCAATTGGAACAACGCCAGGTCGTGAAAGGCAATCACGAGCTCGTCTAACAGACTCTTATAGTTGGGGGCCTTTTGGCGGATCTTCTCTAAGAGCGCGGCAAAGGTGCTGTGGCCTGCAGCATCGGTCGCGGCCGCCTCAGGGCCGTCGGCTAACAACTCTAAGATATCGGTAATTAAAGCGTCACCGACCGTGCCTAACATACCTTGGACGCTTGATGCGCTGAGCTCACCGTGGCCTAAGGCGATCGCTTGGTCACATAAGGATAAGGCATCACGCATCGAGCCGCGTGCAGCACGCGCCAGCGACATAATGGCCTCAGGCTCGTACTTGACCTGCTCTTTAGCGCAGATTGTTTGGAGCTGATGGGCGATCTCATCTAGGTTGAGGGCTCTGAGCTGAAATTGCAAGCAGCGCGAGAGCACCGTAGTTGGGATCTTGTGCGGATCGGTGGTCGCTAAGATGAACTTGACGTAAGCCGGAGGCTCTTCCAAGGTCTTGAGCAGCGCATTGAAGCTGTTCGTGGTGAGCATGTGCACTTCGTCGATAATGTAGATCTTATAGCGCGCATTGATCGGCGGGTACTGGGTGTTCTCAAGCAGCTGGCGCGTGTCCTCGACCTTGGTTTGCGAGGCGGCGTCGATCTCAATCACATCAGGGAACGAGCCATTGGTGATGTTCACGCAGGCGTCGCACTCATTGCACGGATGCGAGCTCTCACCCTTTTCACACTCTAAGGCCTTGGCAAAGATACGGGCAATCGTGGTCTTACCGATACCACGGGTACCGGTTAACAGATAGGCATGGTGGGTGCGCCCCGTGTCAATGGAGTGGGCTAAAGCTTTGAGCACGTGCTCTTGGCCGACCACATCCTCAAAGACTTGCGGCCGGTACTTACGTGCCAGCGCCAGATAGTTATCACCACCTAATGCCATGTCCTAGGTTTCCTTTTATCCCTGCTCACGCAGAGTAGTGACAAAGAAGGCAGCCGTGGCTGCCCCTTGCAGCTAATGCTGCCCCTTCCTGCAAACAGCTCAAGCTGCTCCTTTCTTTTTTCAAGTAGCCAGTGCTGCCCCCCACCAAAGTCCGCGTGAACCGAGAAAAAGCCTCAGCCCAACTAACCTGGAGTCCTTATAACCCCAGGAAGCGCTTACCTACCACTGGGTCGCGCGTTTTCTTTTTTTTTTGCTTGTTCTTTGGTGGTTCGGGCGCAGGTGTTTAGTGCCCTGGGAAGTCGAGCAAACTTATGCTGTCAACCCCGCATGCGTCCTTGATTTTAGCACAGCCCCCTAGATCGACCAAATCGATCACAAAGGCGCACTTGACCACTTGGGCCCCAGCGCGCTGGGCTAAACGGCACATCGCAATCATGGTACCGCCGGTGGCTAAGAGGTCATCAACGCATAAGACGCGCTCGCCTGGTTTAACCGAATCCTCGTGCATGTGCAGCTCGTTGGTGCCGTACTCGAGGGCGTACTCTTCTTTGATGGTGGCACGTGGCAATTTGCCTGGCTTTCTCACCATAACAAAGCCTACCCCTAAGCGGGCCGCGAGCGGAGCACCAAAGACAAAGCCACGGGCTTCACCTGAGAGCACCTTGTCAATCTTTTCATCCTTGAACAGCTCATAGAGCATATCAATGGTCAAGGCAAAGGCCTTGTGATCCTCGCACAGCGAGGTGATATCACGAAACAGGATGCCTTTGATGGGATAGTCCTGAATGCTGGTAATCGTGCTCTTAAGATAGGCGGCCTTTTGGTCAAAATCAGCAATACGCTGGTGCAAGAGATCCGGCATTTTTTCTGTTGTCCTATGGGGTGAACTCTGTTGGGGCCATTATCGCACAGTCTTAATCAGACTTGTCATAGGGGCAAGGTTTTGGCATGATGCGCGACAAAGTTCGTGCTGCGGCCGAATTTCCATTGATGGCCCTGATAAATAAGGCAGTTCAGGTGTCATCGTTGGCTTCATCCGCTTGCCTATCCATTATGGCAAGCCACATGTGCTAGGAGAGCACTGTGATGAGTGTTTACAATGTAGATTGGTGGGGTAATGGCTACTTTGAGGTCAATGACCAAGGTCATGTCGAAGTTTGCCCCGATCCAGATGTCCCTAACGCGCGCGTCGATTTAGCCCAGTTAGTGGCCGATCGTGAACAAAATGGACAGCGCCTGCCGGCGCTCTTTTGCTTTCCCCAAATTCTACCGCACCGGGTACGCTCTATTAACCGCGCCTTTGCTCAGGCTCGGGAAAATTACGGCTACAGCGGCAATTACTTCTTGGTGTTTCCGATCAAGGTCAACCAGCAACGCCGCGTGATTGAGACCTTAACCCAAAGTGGTGAACCTTTGGGCCTTGAGGCCGGCTCGAAGGCCGAGCTCATGGTGGTCTTGGCGCACGCGGGCCGCACCAAGAGCGTGATCGTCTGCAATGGCTACAAAGATCGCGAATACATCCGCATGGCCTTAAATGGCGAGAAGATGGGCCATAAGGTCTATATCGTGATCGAAAAGCTCTCAGAGCTGCGCTTGGCCCTAGAAGAAGCCGAGAAGCTGCACGTTACCCCGCGCCTAGGAGTACGGGCCCGTTTAGCCTCACAAGGCTCGGGCAAGTGGCAGGCCTCCGGCGGTGAGAAGTCGAAGTTTGGCCTGTCAGCGATTCAGGTCTTAAAGCTCATTGACACCCTAAAGGCTGATGACAAGCTCAGCTACCTGCAATTAATCCACTTCCACTTAGGCTCGCAGATGTCCAACATCCGCGACATCACCAATGGCGTGCGTGAGTCGGCGCGCTTCTATGTTGAGCTCTCCAAGCTTGGAGCTAATATCGAGTGCTTTGACGTGGGCGGCGGCTTGGGCGTCGACTATGAGGGCACGCGCTCGCAGTCAGACGGCTCGGTCAACTACGGCTTAAGTGAGTACGCCAATAACATCATTTGGGCGATCGGCGATGCCTGTCGCGAAAATGGCTTAAAGGAGCCAACTGTGATCACGGAGTCAGGCCGTGCCACCACCGCCTACCACACGGTCTTAGTCTCCAATGTCATCGGTGTCGAGCGCGTCAACGAACTGTGCGCGCCCCAAGAACCCGCCCCTGACGCCCCACGCCCGCTGCAATCGATGTGGCGTACCTGGCAGCTCATGCATGAGCCCAAGCAGCACCGCTCACTTAGAGAGTGGCTCCACGACAGCCAAATGGATCTCAACGACATCCACCACGGTTTCTTAGTGGGCGAGTACTCGCTGCACGAGCGCGCGAGCGCCGAGCAGATGTATCTGCGGATCTGCGCCGAATTAAAGCGCATGTTAGATCCGCTCAATAAGAGCCACCGCGTCTTAATCGATGAGTTAGAAGAGCGCATGGCCGACAAGCTCTATGTCAACTTCTCGCTCTTCCAGTCGCTGCCGGACGCTTGGGGTATTGGCCAACTCTTCCCGGTCATGCCCCTGGAGTTCTTAGACAAGCCGATGACGCGCCGCGCGGTCTTGCTTGATATCACCTGTGACTCGGACGGCTCAATCGACCAATATATGGATGGCGATGACATCGCCTCGACTATGCCGTTCCCAGAGTACGACCAAGACAATCCGCCTTACATCGGCTTTTTCATGGTCGGTGCCTATCAAGAGATCTTGGGCAATATGCACAATCTCTTAGGCGACACCGAGGCGGTCGACGTCTATGTCCATGAAGGCGGCCCTAACGAAAAGCCACGGGTGCAAGTACGCCTTTCCGATGAAGGCGATACTGTGGCCGACATGCTCCAATACGTGCAGCTTGACCCATCCAAGCTGTTAAATGAGTTTACCCGTCAGGTACGCGAGAGTGACGTCGATGAGACCACGCAGCGCCGCCTGATTGACGATTTCAAGACCGGCCTCTACGGCTACACCTACCTCGAGGAGGATCAGATCTAAGATGACGCAGTATCAAACTCTCGGCCACCAAGAAGACACCTCCCTCGTGGCCAACACCTTTGGTTTTTGCCGTGCTCCGCTGTGCTTTAACCCTTACGAGGTTCCAGCTGATATCGCCATCACCGGCGTGCCTTTTGACATGGCCACCTCAGGCCGATCCGGCACCCGTTTTGGCCCGCAAGGCATTCGCGGCATCTCGGCCCAGCTTGATTGGGAGCACTGCCGCTACCCGTGGCACTTCTGCTTAAAGGACGTAATTAAGTTCATCGATTGCGGCGACTTAGTCTATCCTTTTGGCGATAGCAAGGCGATGGCACAAGCACTCGAGGCCCACACCTTAAAGCTGTTACAGTCGGGCAAGACTTGCCTGACCTTCGGCGGCGACCACTTCATCACCCTGCCGCTGCTGCGTGCCCACCACAAACACCTAGGGCAGAAGATTTCCCTTCTGCACTTTGATGCCCACTCGGACACCTACGCTAATGGCTCTGATTGTGACCATGGCACCATGTTCTACCATGCACCAAAGGAAGGCCTAATCGACCCGCACGCTTCGGTTCAGGTAGGCATTCGCACTGAGTACGACCCAAGCCTGGGCTTTAATGTGATTCATGGCGCGCTGGCCAACGACCTCACGGTCGATGAGATCGTAAGCCGAATCACGGACACGGTTAAGGACAATCCGGTCTATCTGAGCTTTGACATCGACTGCTTAGACCCAGCCTACGCCCCAGGCACGGGCACCCCAGTCTGTGGCGGCCTCACCACCGATAAGGTCTTAAAGATCGTACGTCAGCTCACCCACCTCAACATCATCGGCTTTGATGTGGTGGAGGTCGCCCCACCATACGATCATGGTGATATCACCAGCCTCGCGGCTGCGACCTTGGCCCTTGATTTCATGTACGTCCACGCGGTTCACAGCGGCAAAGCCCCCCAATAAAGAGAACTAACCATTAGGTCATAAGGGCAGCCTCCACAAGGACGCTGCCCTTAGTTATGACCCCAAATCGACCGTAAATCAGCCCCACCGCAGCAGCGCCAAACGCGTGAGCGCACTACCCGTGCGGCCAGGGCTCATGCCTTCAGCCACATTCAGCCCGCTAAAGACGGCAGGCCCAAATGCCGGGCTCATTTACGAACGACTTGCCCCGCAGGCTCAGCGCTCTTTGCGCGGCAAGCACTCCAGCCCAAGAGCACTGCACCTCAACCAGAAAAAAAAAGAAGAAAAAAGACCGACCCCATGAGCGCCTTTCACTGCATCCAGCCTCAGGCTGTCATCTTCGACCTCGACGGCACCTTACTTGACACGGCTCCGGACATCATTGCTGCCTGCAATGCGACCTTAGAGCACTTTGGCTACCCCCAAATCAGCTACGACCTAGCCTTAACCCAGGTGACCTCGGGCATGCGCGCCTTGCTCAAATTGGGCGTGCCTGATCCGGCCTTGCACGAGGCGGACATTGAGGGGCCGATGCGCGATTACTTTGCCCAGTACTATCTGGACCACATCAACGTTTTGACCAAGCCTTTTGATGGCATGATTGAGCTGTTATGCGACCTAGAGCACGCCGGGATCAAGGTCGCGGTGGTCACCAATAAGTACGAGAACATGGCGCAAAAGCTCTTAGCCCAGTACGACTTCTACCCGCAGCTCAGTTTAATCTTAGGCTGCGATAGCTTAGAGCACAGCAAGCCTCATCCTGAGCCAATTCTCAAGGCCTTAGAGCACTTACAGGTTGCGCCATATGATGCGGTCTACGTGGGTGACCACTTAAACGACATCAAGGCAGCCAATTGCGCCAAGACACGCTCTGCGGTCGCCCTATGGGGCTATGGCACCAACGAATGCGGTACGGCGGCCCATTGGCATGCGCACTACCTACTCCCAACGGTCGCTGACTTGCGCGCCCTCTGTCTCTAAAGACAGTTACCTGACGCACGAACTTGCGCGCTCTGTTGTGAGGCAACGACCTTGCAGCACTATCACGGTCGGGACGGGGCAAGGCGGCCAGCACTTAACGTCAGGCCCGAGCGACACACTGCGCGCAGGGCTAGGCCCGAGCGGCGCACTGCGCACAGGGAAAGGCCCAAGCGGCGCACTGCGCACAGGGCAAGGCCCAAGCGACGGCACCTGGCTCGGCCTGTGGTCGGGCCACGCAATGCCCGCTGTTAATGGGGAACGCTGCCCAATCGTGCACCACAGGTGAATTTGCATTTGCCCTATAGTTATAACGCGCTATCATGTGCAAGCGTTGCCCTAGGCACGCCCCATTACCAATTATTAGTCGGAGGCCTTAAGCGTCCATGCCTGCACCCTATTTTTCATCTAAACGCCAATTAGCAGCTGCCCTGCTCTTAGGTGCTCTTAGTGCCTCATGCGCCTATGGTGCGCGCGTCTATGACCAAAATGGCGTCAGCGTCGATCTCTTTGGTAAGGTGCAGGCGAGCTATGTCGATGAGTACACCTACCGCGACCTCTCGGGATCTGACTCCCCTGAGGACAGTATCTACAGCGCGATGCGTTTAGGTTTAGGCCTACGAAGCAATATTGCTGAGGGCTTAGATGGTATCGCGATGGTTGAGTGGGACACCAGCCGCAAAGAGAATAACTCGGGCGATAATGAAGGCAGCCTCGACCACACCCGCTATATGTTTGTGGGCTTTGATGCCTATCAATACGGCACCTTGATCGCAGGCCGGGGCGATGGAGCTTATTACACCATAGTCGGCGCCACCGATATCTTCAACATTATGGAGAGCAAGGCGAGCGATTATTTCTTAATTGGAGAGCAACGCCCGGCTCAAATCATGTACGCCCTGCACGGCCTATCCTGGGATTTAAAGCTCTCCTATCAGTTTGACTCGAGTCACGCCGGTCAAGGCTATATTCCCGTCGACGTCCATCAAGCCTATGGCGCCTCGGTCTCGACCAAATTTGGTGAGAACATCACCTTGGCCTACGGCCTTGATTACACCAAATTTGACTTTGACGGCAGCCTCAGTGATATCGCCACCGCCGAGAGCTTCTTTGTCCCAAGCTTTATCGCCGATGGCTACAGTGCCCAAGAAGCACAGGCCAAGGCCCGCAATCAACACGTCGGCGCTAAGGTCGACTATGGCGCTGCTTTAAGCTACGGCGTTTTTGGCACCGGGCTCTACGGCGCCTTAGTGGTAGGTGCCACCAAATACGATTACATCGCCCACCACCTCTACACCATCGATACCGCCTTAAGCTACACCTTCACGGACTACATCGCAGGTCTGACCTTAAGCGCGGGCTATGGCATGAAAAGCTACGATGGCGAATTGCTGATTTCAGATTTAACCTTAGGCCTGAGCTACAACTTCAACGCCGCCCTCAAGGTCTTTGCTGAAGCGCAATTTGACCTCGATGGTAACGCCGAGTACTTCTACGGCAAGGAAATGGTGACCGAGCTCAATTACAACCAAGACAAGTTTGCCCTTGGTGCTGAATTTAACTTCTGATTGGGCTATGATAGCGTTGGGAACTGGCGCGCAAAAAGCCAGTCCAATGGTGCACTTGTGAGTTTTTTGTTGGATTAAAGTTAGAGATTAAACCATGTCTAAACTTGGAGCCTTAATCAAAGTTTCAGCCCTTGCCGCTGCCGTTGCCCTAAGCGCCCACGCCACTGCTGCTACCTTCAAGGTACCAATCAACTACACCGTTGAGGTGGTAGATGGCAAGACCTCCGATTTTGGCTACAACCGTTTCAGCCGCACCATTGAGTTAGCTCCAGGTCGTCACCAGCTGGTGCTGTTATTTGAAGGTGTCTTTGGCCAGGCTCGTGACAGCCGTATCTACCAAGCGGCCAATCCAATCGTGATTGAAATCCCTAATATGCCTGCTGACGCTACCTACACCTTTAACTACGACACTCCAGAGGACGAGCGTCAGGCCGAGATTTACTCGCGTTCCCAGAAGATTAATCTCATCAACGCTGACACCAAGGCTCCATTAAGCCAGGACGAAGCTAACTACTACCTCTTAACCTCCGACTCGGGCTTTGCCTTATTACGTGACTATCGCGAGGACTTAGCTTCGGTGGGCCGTCTCTACGCTCCAGCTGAGGTGAAGGCTGAGATTGAGCGCGAGCGCTCGGGCGCCAACGTCACCGCTCAAGGCGTACCAATGGTTAAGGCTCGCTCCGCTAGCGGCTTCACCAGCGCTGCCCCAGCAGCTCCAGCTGCCGCTCCTGTTGCCGCCCCAGTCATGTCGGCCACCGTTACCACCGCTGCCGCACAAAACGCAGCTGAGGCTCAGGCTACCGCTCAAGGCGCTCCAGCCCAGGTTCAGACCATCGCCTCGCCTGCCAATGCTGCAATCTACAATCAGATGGTACAGCTCTACGAGCAAGCTGACGACTCGACCAAGCTCAAGATCGTCAAGTACATCATGAGCCACTAAGCCCAACAAAAAAAGCTTAGAGAGCTCAAGCTCACCCCAGCCCGCAGCTGTGTCCGCCCTCCCGGCGCCCGCTCCTGCGGGTTGGTCGCATTTGAGCCCAATGCAACTGTATTGGGGCCAGCCTAACCGTGGAGCTCATCGTAAATCTTGGCCGCCATCGCCGCGCTGATACCAGGCACTTTCTTGAGCTCATCGACGCCAGCCCGCATCACTTCCTGCATGCCGCCCAAATGCTTGAGCAGCGCCTGACGGCGCTTTGGCCCTACGCCCTCGATCGACTCCAGGCGCGAGGTGCGGCGCGCCTTAGCCCGACGTGCGCGGTGCCCGGTGATGGCAAAGCGGTGCGCCTCATCGCGGATATGCAGCACCAGCTGCAAGGCCGGGCTACCTAAACCAAGGTTGATACGCTCATGGCTAAAGCCCAGAATCAAGGTCTCAAGGCCCTCCTTACGCCCCTCGCCCTTAGCGACCGCAACGATGCACGGTAAAGCGCGCTTAGATTGGGCAAAGGCGGCGGTGAGCACTTCCTCAGCTTGCTTTAACTGGCCCGGACCACCATCGATAAAAATCACATCCGGCATTTCTCCGGCGTCGGGATCCTTAAAGCGGCGCGTTAACACTTGGTGCATCGCGGCAAAGTCGTCACCTGGGGTAATACCATCGATGTTGTAGCGCCGATAACGCGTGTTATCAGGGCCCTCTCGGTTAAAGACCACGCACGAAGCAACAGTCAATTCGCCCATAGTGTGCGAGATGTCATAGCACTCCATGCGCATCACTCCCGACAGCCCCAAGAGCTTCTCCAGCGCTTCAATGCGCTGTTTAGCGGTCGAGACCGAGCTTAAGCGTGAATCAAGCGCCACCTGGGCATTAGTGAGCGCTAAGCGCAGAAACTTATGCTTAGCCCCGCGCGCCCCTTTGGAGAAGCGCACCGTCTTGCCAAATTGCCGCTGCAAGGTTTCTTGCAGCAAGGTCACTTCCTGACGCGGCTCAGCCGGAGCCCCCTGCTCCGACCAATCATTTTCCGGCGCATCCTGCTCCAAGGCCGACTCAGCAGCAGTGGAAGCTTTAACCGACTCCACAATAGCGGCCGCCCGATCGGCTTTATCCTCAGCCGATAAAGTAGGAACATCAGTGACCGAAGCACTCACAGACTCATTGGTGCTGGCCCCAGAGCTCTCAAACTCATTAGTGTCAGCCTCAGAGCTCTCGAGCTCATCGATGTTGGAATCAGCTAAAGCGTTGGTATCATCAGCTGAAGTGTTGACATCCCCGGCCGAAGAATCGGAGGATGAGTTAGCCAAATCATTGAGATCGAAGTCGACCACCACCTCGTCTGGAATGAGGTTGGAATGAGCTTCGTTGAGGTAGAACTGGGTCAAGAAGGAGAGCAAAATCTCGCGCGGCTCGGCCCCGTAGTTATTACCAGGGAAAAAGGAGCGCGTACCAAAGATGCGGCCGTTGCGAATAAAGAGCACATGCACGCAGCTGACACCTTCCTTGAGGGCAAAGCCAATGACATCGACCGGATAGGTAAGGCTTGAGACAATCGAGTTGCTCTCTTGCACGCGCCGAAGCGAGGTCATTTGGTCTCGCAACAGCGCCGCCTGCTCAAACTCCATCTTGGCCGCGTGCTCTTCCATCTTAGCCACCATCGTGGCAAAGAGCTCTTGGTTATGGCCCTGCAAGAAGAGCTTGAGCAGCTCCACCTGCTCATGGTAATGGGCCACTTGCTCGGGCGGCTGCGGCACACAAGGCGCTAAGCACTTACCCATTTGCGCCATGAGGCACGGACGCGAGCGATGCGCAAAGACGTTATCTAAGCACTGGCGAATCGGAAAGATGCGCTGGAGCAGCCGCAAGCTATCTTTGACCGCCGAAGAATCAGGAAAAGGCCCATAGAACTCACCGGGCTTATTGCGTGCACCACGATGAAAATAAACCCCCGGAAACTCATGATTGGTAGAAAGATAAAGATAAGGATAGGACTTATCATCACGCAGCAAGATGTTGTAATGGGGCTGGTACTTCTTGATGAGTTCATTCTCTAAAATGAGTGCCTCGCTCTCCGAGAAGGTGACCGTGAACTCGATGTGGGCGATATGCGCCACCAGAAGGCGCGTCTTAAGCTCATGACCTTGCTTTAAAAAGTACGAGCTCAAGCGGCGCTTCAAGTCCTTGGCCTTGCCCACGTAGATCACGACATCGCGGTCGTTGTACATGCGATAGCAGCCAGGGCGATTGGGCACCGTCTTCAAAAAGGCCTTAGCGTCAAACCCCGCCGCAGCTTCCGCAGCAGGTAGCGCCTCCTGAGCCGAGTCTGTCTCAACAGTAGCAGCGTTTTGAGCTGCACAGTCCGCAGCATCGTCCTCAGGGACAAACTCTAGGGTCAGCTCGTCTTCACTGTACAGGCGCTCCTTGAGTGCATTAGAGGACGAAGGTAGCGCGCTAACAGCAGACCTAGAGGTTGCCGCAGATTTACTTGATGGAGGCAGAGCAGACATAGCAATCCTAATTCAAACTGTGAAGGGCTTGATTAGGATTGTAGCGCACTGACTGAGCCAAAGCTTGCTTTAGACCGTAATCGAGATGCTGCCATGATTGTCACCAAAGCCCGCACCGTAGCGACAGTACATATCATCGTTGGCAATGAAGAAAATAGCGCAAATGTCAGGACCAAACTGCATGCGCGTTTGGTCACCATCAATCTCGCGCATAGATTCCTGCATACCATCGGTGGTGCCGATCACCAGCGTCCCCTCATGGCCTGGGGTCACCACATAGCCCGCTTTAGTGGTTAAGTTAGGGCTGCCCTTAGCATTGCAATCCCAGCCTGGTGATACGACCCAGCGCTCATTCATCTAAAACCGGCGCGGATACCCCCGAGGTAACTCGGGGGAGGAAGCGCCGCCTCATGTTCTCAGTTCGGTTA
>CALXXU010000050.1 GCA_944392765.1 uncultured Anaerobiospirillum sp. | reverse complement strand
TCCATAACATTTGGCAAAACTTAAGCTCCTCATTATTTTTGCCTGGAAGGCTCTACCGAGATTCTAAGATAAGCAAGTTCTATGCTAAGAACAGACATGCCTTATTATTCTTAGCATACCCCTTATATCAGGCAAGGTCGGAAATTTTGCTTCAGACTTTACGGCGTTGTGATGTTATGTACGGCGTTGCGACGCGGTGTGATCTTAGTCACAAAGACCTAGCAGCCCTCGGTTCTTGTTGGGGACGGGATCCGCTTAATGGCGCTGTTCTATGTAGCCTTTGTTTAAGGAGACACGTGGGTAAAGACGTAAAAATGCAGCGTAGATCACACTCGGTCAAAACGCCGTACGGGAGTTTGAGAGAGCACCGTAGATCCAGAGTGTAGTGTGTGGGAGCACGATCTCCTTTTGGGGCAAGCGCGCTTGGCAGTGAGTGCGGCGATCCGCAGGCGATCGATTGTTCCTTAACTTCCAGAAATCGTTACACTCAAATGAGCAAACCACGATATTTAAGCCAATTCTGACATGTTTTGACAGGTTAACAAGTTGCACTAATATCTGATGGGTTTAAAGTCCGTCTTGTGCCTTGCAAACCGCATAAACATGGTAATTGTAAAATCAGCATTTGCTTTTAGTGTAACGATTTCTGGAAGTTAAGGAAGTTCAGGTTAGCTAAAGTTGCGAGATGCGGCGCAAATTTGTGGTGGGGGTCGGGATATTTTCTGGCTTTTGCTAGTCTATGTCACAAGTTGCCACGCTTAAGCTGCTACAATGTTAGCTTAGGCTAAGTGGCGCTACCCCTGGCAAGCTTCGTTTTTACTGGTTTCCTGGGATTAGGTCACTGAGCGTTTCACCTTACTGGACGAAGGCTTCGCTCTTAATCAGCTTTTATCTAATTTGAATGGTTGTTGGTTTCAGCGCATCACTTTAATGAAACAAACGAATCATGCTTTAACTTTTTTATTGGCACACTATCGCGCGATCTTTAGCCGCGCCTTGCGCAGCAGCAGCGCTTGGACTGGTGTCGCGACCGTCGCACTGACGAGTGCGGTGGCAGCAACGCCGATGGTGCCTCCAACTTCGATAGCGGCTCAGCCAGTGGTTGAGACGACCTCTGATGCTGTCTCTAAAAAATCTGAGGCAAGCGCTGAGTGCTCAGCTTATATTCAGGTGGAACCGGGGAGCCCCGTAGTCCACGTTCCTACCTTTGCGCCGCGCCCTTACGGTTTTGATAGTGAGGTTCCGGCCAAATTCTTTGATTTAGCCCAAGATGGCTCGCCGTTAAGCCACGATCGTGATCTCAATGCCAATGTCTTGTCCTCAGGCTATTGGTCTGCTTCCTTACCAGGCTCTACCTCCGTTTTTGCTGCTTTAGCGCGTGATGCCGCTCAGGCACAATGGGGCGTACCAGCAGTGAGTGATGCCACTGCTGGGTCGGGCGCTGCTCAGTTCAGCGTTACTCAGAAGAGCCAGGATGCGATGAGCTCGGCTGCGGGGAGTGCTGCGACTAATGCTGCGGTGACCACGGTCAATGTGGGCGCCGATGGCACTATTACGCTAACTGATAGCCAGGGCGCGGTTATGACCCTGCGGCCTAGCACCGCCCAAGAACATCACTATAGCGTAGTGACCGGTGCTTATGAGCTGAAGATCCAGCCTGACACAACGGTAGAACTTATTGCCGGCAGCTCCTTGAGTCTTGATGGCGTGACCCGTGCGATCAGTGTTGAGGCTGATGGTACCTTGGCCTTAGATAGTAAGGCCTTGAGCGCTTATGATCTGAGCTTAGGCGATGAGCTTGCGGCCAACTTAGTGGTCGATGTTTCCGCCTTAGGTGAGCTTGACGAGCCTGGCATCTTAAAGCTGGGGCACTCTGCCTCAAGCTTTGAGCCAACCCTGCCTGAGCCGAAAGTGGCTACTTCGGTGCACGACTACCAGTTCCCTGAGCAAGTGCCGCCGCAGGTGAGCACACTCTTGCCGCAAGACACTGAGCTGAGCGCCCAAAATAAGCTGAGCTTTGCTAGTGCCGCTAACTTAAATCACGGCTTGACCGTAGCCCAGATGCCGGGTTCGGTCGTGGACTTTAAGGTACAGGAACTGACTAGTCCCCAGCTGAGCGCAGCTGATCCCTTCGTGCTGTCCAGTGCGCAGCGCGCTACCTCGGCGCCTGCAGTGCTGGATTTGGGGAGCTTAAATGCGCACAATCAAGGCTCGTCTGATGCCTTTGCCGTTGATCTGGTGATGGACACCGGTCCAACCTTGGTTGTGACCGACCACAGTCCGGCTACCCCTAATTTGCTCACCTCTCGTGCGCTGCCTAGCGTCTTTGCTGCTCCTGGGGAGCAAAATCGCCGCGTCGATCTCGAGGTGGCCGACGATACCAATCATGATTACCTCGCGCTGACTTATCGCAGTGCTGGGGCGCAGCCAGTTACGTCCAGTGTCGACTCAGTTAAGTTTGTACTGGCGCAAAATACCACGGTGATGCTCGACGTCTCGTCCTTAGGCGAGGATACGGTTGCGATTACTCAAGACACTAAGCGTCCGGCCGTCGTGCTCACCCGTGATGATCACACCGGTCTGTTAGCGATCAATGGTGCCGATATCGCCTTGCCGTTAAATGGCAGTGGGCGGGTCGATGTTTCTGACTTACTGGAGGCGCGTGCCAGGGGCTTGAGCTCTGAGCCGCAGCACACTCCAGCAAGTGACCCTGTGTTAACTGGCATTGCATCAGGCGATCAGCTGGCAGGCTCGTGGCAAGCGCTTGAGGCTGAGCCTGACACCAAGCAGGTTACGGTGAGCGCGGGTCAAACTCTGGATTTAACGGGCACCTTGCCACACTCTGGTAGCCGGCCACACTCTGCTAGCCTGCCGCAATCTGGTAGCCTGCCACTCAGTGGTGGTTTGCCGCAGCACGATCAAGGCTTAGTGCCGCAAGATGAGAACTTAGCTCCGATCGCGGCCACGAGCCAAGGCCAAATGGTGGGCATTGAGCTGGGGGCTGGTTCGACTTTAAACCTCAAGAGCTCAGGCAAGGTCGGTTCGCTCACCGGTAAGGGCACGGTTAACTTAAACGGCGTCGAACTGATGGTGGTAAGCCCCGATGGCTTAGCTCCAGCGGACGTCGAGGTTGAGTCACTCAAGCTCAAGGACAGCGCACTTAAAGCTAAGGAAATTCAGGCTAAGCACTTTGAAAGCTTAAGCTCGGCCTTACATCTTGAAAGCCTCCAGGTGAGCGACGAAGGCTCCTTTAGCGTGTGTGACTCTAAGCTTAAGCTCAAGCACTTAGACTTAAGTCGCGTGGCAGAAACGGCTCAAGTGGCCGCCACCGAAGTTGAGGTGGACACGGTCGTTGCCCATCAGATGGCGCTGCACCAAGGCACTTCGGTTTATGCTGACACAATTAAGCTTAGCGGTATCAACAGTGTCCTGGCGGTAGGTCACCAGCAAGTGGAGCTGCCAGAGCCAAGTGTTCTGCAAGATTCAAGTGCTCCGCAAAAGCCAAGTGCTTCGCAGGAGCCAAGAGCTTTGCACGAGCCAAGTGCTCCGCAAGCTCCGGCACTTAAACTCAGCACCACCTCGCCGGTTGTTACCAATGTCGTAACCCAGAACCTCGATTTGCAGGGCGGCCTCTTGTGGCTGGCGGCGCCGGAAGGCGAGCGCGCCACGGTGCAGACGACCAACTTAGGGGCCTCGACCCTCAAGATCTCGGGTAACGTCGTGGTCGGTCCTAATGCGGCCTTGGGTGTGACCCAGGATGCAGCAGGCTTTGCGCAGGCGCAAGCCCGCGTCATGGCGGATGATGCGCTCCTCAAGGCCCAGGATGCTAACGCGCAGGCGGATGCGGTGAATGCTACGGAACCTCAGCTCAACCTCTTGTCAGGCAGTGAGAGCGCCAAGGTTTCCTCGCTTGCTTACATCGACCGCGCTGGAATTGAGATGGGGCCATACAAGCTCATTGTCGGACCTGAAAACCAGCAGGTGCTGCAACGTGAGCTCAATGGCAGCAACAGTGTTTATTTAGGCCAACGCGGCGGTCTGCAAGTGACAGCGCGCGCGTTAGCTGCGGCAGCTGAGCGTGGTTCGGTCTTTGTTGATATGTCAGGCAAGACCGTAGCCTCTAATGGCGGTTACCTCTTAGTACCTGCTATGACCAACGCGCAAGAGCTGGGTACGATCTTTGGCTCTGAGGTTAAGCTCAAGGCCGGTGATCGCATCAAGGTGGCCACCGAAAACGGCCTCTATCGCGGCACGATTACTAACAGCGCGCAGCTGCAAGGTAAGCTCAACTTAGACTTTAAGTTAGCTCCAAACTCGCGTCAGATCTTACGTAAGCTCTCTGATCCTACTTATGATGCCTTGATGAACATCATGAGCCCAGACTCATCCTTCATCGGCACCTATGAGCGTTCACAGATGGGATCGCTTGACTCGATCGTCAACGACCAAAGCACGAACGATAGCAGTGGGATTAGCGATCTGGTTACCGGTGATCCTAACGGTACCACCAACGGCGGTCTCACCAACAACACCATTCCTGGCGATAGCAATGCCATTATTGATGGGGCAAATGATGCGCTGCCGCCAAGCAACGATGGTAGCTTAGCTAATGATAGTACTAGCACTGATAGCACTACTACCAGTGGCAACACGACTAATGGTGCGGTGGTAACTACGCCAAGCAACGGCGGGCTTGATAACAGCTTAGCCAATAGCACTATCAGCGATAGTTTGACCAGCACTGACAGCACCACTGATAGCACTACCGGTACGCAGACGGGCACTGACAGCGGCGACTTAGCGGCCGTGGGTGATTTAGATCGTGGCGCGGGCTCGGCGGGCGGTTCGTCAGGTTCATCGAGTAGCGATATTTCCAATAGCTTGCGCCCAAGCAATGGCGTTAAGGTCCAAGTACGCTCAGCGGGCTTCCAGTTCTTACGTGATGCCTTAGGTTCCAATAACTACGAGGCGATCGACCAAGTAGCGCGTATGGCTAACTTTGGCGGCGCGGTCCAAGGTGTACAGTTGGTTTCGGCAAGCTCGGTTGATGCCATGAATCTGCGTTTAGGCTTTGGCAAGGGCGCCAATATGGAGCTTACCTCGGGCATTGCCCGCGCCAGCAGCTTAGAGCGCAATTCCCTGTGGCTCAATCCGATCTACCGCAACTACAAGGCTAAGGATTACGATGCTCAAGGCCGTGAGTATGGCTCGGATATCGAACTGTACGGCGCGATCTTAGGTCTTGACCATTACGAGGATGGCTCCAGCCGTCTGCTCTCAGGCACCGGGCTTGAGGGCTTACGCTTTGGTGCGATGTTCAGCGTCGGTGAGGGTGAAGCTGAGGGTAAAAACGCCGGTCAAGGCATCAACAATGACATGAGCTTCTATAGCGTCGGTGTCTTTGCCGGTCTCGATTTAGGCCGTGACGTCAAGCTGGTAGCGAACTTAAGCTATGCTGAGGTCGATAACGATCTCTCAGCCTTAGCGGGCGTGGCCGATTGGAATATGATGACGAGCTCGACTGACAGCTCCAACTGGAATGTCGGGGTCGGTGCACAGGTCACCTTGCAGGCGCTCAAGAGCAAAGTTGAGATCACGCCACACTTAAGCTTGCGTTATCACCGCGTCGCGCTTGACGATTACGAGGTTGCCATCGACGGCACTACGGTCGCGGCGAATAGCATGCAGGACATGAATATGTGGAGTGTGCCACTGGGCGTGTCCTTTGCGCGCGACTTTATCACCGATCAGTGGCAGCTGCGACCAGCCTTTGATCTCACGATCAGTGCTAACTTCGGCGATACCGATATGTACTCGCGTACGCGCTTTGATGGCGTCAGTGGGGCCGACTTTAACTACTGCACCCAGGTCATTGACAACTTCACCTACTCGGTCACGACCGGCGTTGCGCTCAAGCATAACTCCGGCAAGTTTAGCGCTGTGCTCAATGTGGGATACAACGGCTCACTCCATGCCGAGGACTATATGGTCAACGGCCAGCTCAACTACTTGTTCTAACCCCGCACCAGCCGCAGGTTGCGCTGAGGCTTGTTGCGCTGCGGCTTGTTGTGCTGTGGCTTGATGCGCTACGGCTTGTTGTGCTGTGGCTTGATGCGCTACGGCTTGAAGTGGACGAGGTGTTAACTACAGCTCTGGGAAGAGACCTGCGACCTTGGAGTCAAGGCTCTTAAGGAGCTTGAGTGACTCAGTAAAGTCCTTTTGGCCTTGGGGATTCATGATGTTGATGCTGACGACCGTGCCGTCGGCTTCACTAAAATAGTAGCGGCCGCTGTAGTCCTGCACCTCGATATCAGTGCGATAGTAGTTGCGCTCGCGGGTTAAGGGCTGAGCAGTGCCATTTTGCACCGCCAAGTTGGCAATGGTCTTGGTGCCGGTTTGCTCGGCGCTCAAAGGCGAGGCGGGAACCACGGCAATGGTGATGATGTCAGCGGTGGCAAGATTGGTGTAGATCGCGACCAAGGTGCCATCTTGCTCTTTTTGCACTTGCTCGTGCCAAGAGTCGCCCAAATCGAGCTGGTAATAGGTGGTTTTGACCTCGGCAGCAGAGGCGCTCAACGCCAATGCGGCGCTCGCCCAGATCAAGTGCTTCAATGACATAGCAAGTCCTTGCATTGGGGGTAATCGCGAGAGTTCAGCATCACCTATGCCGCTAAGTGCTCTGAGTTCGGGATAAATTGCTCCAGTTGTTTATGCGTGGCGATTTCACCTTGCTTACGGGCGATAAAAATTTTTTCTGGAGCCTTGAGCCCAATTTTATGAGGCGGGCTGGGACTGTTTATGGGGCGAGTTGGGACTGCGAGATTTTGACTTGCTTTAATTGAGTGCGGGCGCTGCGCTATTTTTGTCAAAACTTTGGAGCGGGCGCGCGCATTGTTTTGCTGCGTGCTGGCGTGGCGTGTTGTGTGCATTTTGCTACAATGACAGTTTGTGCAGGATTATGTCCTGCCGATGAAGCCTAATCCGGCGCGGGGCGTGAGCCCCTTGGGCGCATTGGGACGGTTAGGGTGCGCGCATCAACCCTTGTGGGGGCAACATCAACGCTTTGGGGTCAACCTCAACGGTTGTAGTGTTAGCACCGCCTGTGACTTAAGCGATTAGGCAGCGACTGGCCTGCTGTTGTTAGGTCAAGCGGCGCTTGGCCCTTAGGCTAGTCGTCTAACGATTTGGAGAAAATTTTAGTGGAAACTAATGAGCAAGTAGTTGATTCGATCACTACCACCCCAGAATCTGGAGCTGCAGCTCCTACCCAAACTTTGGGGGCTGCTCCTGAAGCTCAGGCTGCTGCCGCTGAGGCAAAGGCCGCTACCGCTGAGGCAAAGGCCGCTACCGTTGAGGCAAAGGCTGCTGCCGCTGAGGCAAAGGCCGAAAGCGAGACCGGTACCCACCAAGAGCACGTCAAGGAAGCGCTGGAGCTCTTATATCAGCACTTCCCTAAGGCCTTTATCAAGGAAGGTGATTGCAAGCCATTAAAGGTCGGCATTTTAGAGGACTTAAAGCCTTTGATTGCCGGGATCGAAGGTTTGTCGATCTCCAAGGTTCGTGCGGCGGTTCGTATCTACACCACCCGTCTGCGTTACTTCTACGCTGTGCGTGAAGGTGCCATGCGTATCGACTTAAACGGCAACGAGATTGAGCCGGTTACCGCTGAGCACGCCGAGTACGCCCGCAGCCGCTTTAGCGAGATTAATGCTAAGCGCCGCCCACCAAAGCCTAAGAAGCAAAAGCCTCAGCAGGGTCGTCCTGCGGGCAAGGGCCAAGGCGAAGGCAAGGGCAATGCACGCCCAGGTCGCGGTCGTCCTGAGGCAGGGCGTGGTCGTCCCAACAATCGGCCACAACGCCGCTATATTCCAGCCAAGGAAAGCGATATTCGCGTGGGTCGTCGCGTCTTTGTCTCCTCTAACCGCAGCAATTATGTCCAAGCTACGGTATCGGAGGCTGCACGCGGCGCTAACGTCAGCGTCACTATGGCGAACGGCGTGTCCTTTAGCATCCCATTAAATCAGGTCTTCTTGAGCGAGGGTGGTAACAATCGCCCAGGTCAAGGCAAGCGCCCATTTAACAGTGGTCGCCCACAAGGCCAAAACCGTGGCCCACGCCGTGATAATCGCGGTTTTGACAATCGTGGGGGTTCGGATAATCGTGGTGGTTCGGACAATCGCGGGGGCTCGGGCCCACGTGGCCGTGGCCCACGTAACCACGGGGCCCCAGCAGCGGCACCACAAGCTTAGTTAGCGCTGCTGTTTATTTCCTGCGTGCAAGGCGTTGTTTTTTAAGGCTCTCTTGAGCGTTTTTGAGAGGGCCTCAGAGGGCGACGCCTTGGGCGTGTCTAGAGCGTAAGAAAAAATAGGACGCACCAGTACTTAGTTGGGATTCAGCTCGGGCTTAGTTGAGCCTGAGTTTGCCCAGATGATTGAGCTAATCTGGGGCGTTAATGGATGCTTTTTTGCACTTTGGGGCTAAGCGTGCGCTAAGATGCTTACGCTAAGCTTATAATGATAAATTTGGTGCATAGGCCGAGGCTTACCGCCGTGGTTTTGGCACTGGGATTTTATTTTTAGTTTCTGATTGCTGTGTGGAATCAGAACTGGGGAAGCGTTAGCTGTGCTTAAATTTTCTCACCTTGCGCTGGGGCTGGGCGCGGCACTGTTCGCAGTGACCGCTCAAGCCAAATTATCGATTCCGACCTACGAAGAGCTCCCGGAGCTCGAGCCGGAAGGAATCCACCAGACGTCTTGTACTCGTACGGCTAATAGCTTTTTCCGCGCGCACTATAAGGCCATTGACGTCAATGACGCCTTTGCCGATAAGGTGATCAAGCAGCTGCTCTACCTTATTGACTACAACAAGAGTCTCTTTACTCAGCGCGAAGTCGACGCGATTTACCAAAATCGCGAGCGTATTATCCGCGCCTTAGTGCTGTGCGACTTGAGCTACCCTTACGAGATCTTCAACGCTTCGATTAAGAAGCGCTTTAAGAAGTACTCCTTCTACGTCGATCAAATTTCCAAGGATGCCTTGGATTTAACGGCGGATGATGTCGTTGAGTTCGACCGTAAGGATGCTGAGTTCTTGCCTGATGAGCGGGCCTTAGAGCATCAGTGGTTAGTCGAGCTTAAGAACGACTATATTCTGCAGCTGCTCTCAGATAAGACCCCAGAAGAGGCCAAGTCCCGTTTGTTGCGCCGCTACAATGCGGCCTTAGGTCGTTTGGCTCAAACCACGTCCGAAGATGTGTTCTCGATCTTTGAGAATAGCTTTGCCACTGCGATCGATCCGCACACCTCGTATCTGAGCCCAGATGACTCGGAGAATTTCAACGATAACCTCAATTTATCCTTAGAGGGTATCGGTGCGGTCTTAACGACTGAAGATGAGTACACCGTCATCAACTCGATTTTGCCGGGCTCGCCGGCTGAGCGCAGCAAGAAGCTCAAGGCCAAGGATAAGATCGTGGGCGTACGTCAGGCTGATGGTACCTATGAGGACATCATCGGCTGGCGCTTAAATGACGTGGTCAAGAAGATCAAGGGTCCAAAGGGCACCAAGGTCACCTTGGATATCGAGCGCGGTGAAGGCTCGCAGATGACCACCTTTAGCGTGGACATTATCCGCGATAAGGTGCGCCTGCAAGACTCTGAGGCCAAGATTGAACTTAAGTTCTTAGGCAGCGATGGCACGATCATCACCATTGATGAGCCAAAGAAGAAAGAGTCTGAGGAGAGCTCGGAGCGGGCGCTGACGGCCGCTGAGCAAAAGCAGGCGGATGAGGCTGCGGCTCAAGCACGGGCTGAGTATGAGGCCAAGGCTAAGGCTGATGCGATCAAAAAGCTTGGTCCTGACTGCAAGAAGATCGGCGTGCTGCGCATCAAATCCTTCTACACTAACTTACACCAGGACATTAAGCGTGAGCTCGAGCGCGTCCAAAAAGACGGCACCAAGCTTGATGCCTTGATTGTCGATCTGCGCAATAACGGTGGTGGCCTCCTCCCAGAGGCAACCCTGTCCTCAGGCCTCTTTATCAAGCAAGGCCCAATCGTGCTAGTACGCGATGCACGCGGCAACGTTATTCCGCAATTTGATACCGATCCATCGGTCTCCTACGAAGGCCCATTGGTAGTGCTGATCAACCGTTTGTCGGCATCAAGCTCGGAGATTATGGCGGCTGCCTTACGCGACTATGGTCGTGCCTTGGTGGTCGGCGATACCTCCTTTGGTAAGGGCACGGTCCAGCAGTCCAAGCCGCTGGCGCGCGTCTACGACTTCAATGATTCGGACTTTGGTTCGATTCACTACACCATTGCTAAGTTCTACCGCATCAATGGCGGCTCAACTCAGTTAAAGGGCGTATCGCCTGATATCTACCTGCCGACCACGGTCGACAATAACGAGTTTGGTGAGTCAAGCGAGCCTAATGCTCTGCCGTGGGACAAGATCAGCGCGGTACCGTATGAGGGCTACCTCAATATCGCCGCCTATGTCCCAGAGCTGACCCGTCTGTCGCAAGAGCGCAGCGCCGATAACGTCTTCTTCAAGGTCATGAAGTCCGATCTCGAGCGCTACTATGAGCTGAAGGACAAGAAGGTCTTGTCGGTCAACTTAAAAGAGCGCGAGGCGATGAAGAAGGACGACGACGCCTACCGCTTAGAGACGGTCAACGCCCGTCTTAAGGTGATGAATGAGCCGACGATCTCCGATCTCGATGACTTAGACGAGGACTTTGAGTTCGACGACGCTGTTTTAGATGAGACAGTAGCGATCGCCAGCGACTTCGCTGAAGCACAAAAGAAGAAGCTTTACGAAGACAAGAATATGCCGGTGCTGACTCGCTATCAGATTCAGCAAGATGAGATCTCCAAGGGCTCGGGTTTAAGCTCGCCGCCAGGTGCGGCCGCGATGCCAGCCCGTCCTATGGTCAAGCGTGCCGCTGAGAGCGTGCAAGTCACCAAAGGGGCGACTATAAACTCTACCCCAGCACCTGAGCCGGTTGCAGATGATGCCGCCGCCGTCACGGCCGCCGAAGCGGTAGCCGATAAGGTCGCGCCGGGAGTTACGGTGGTTGAGCCTAGTGAGCCGGGGTTAGGGGCGGTGCCTGCTAAAGCAAAGGACGCTAAGAGCGCTGAGGATGTGGTCGCGCAATTAGCTGAAGATAGCGCTTCGTCGGCAGCTGCTGCCCTCATTGAGTCGGGGGTGGAGCCAGCAGACGATGCCGTAGCTTCGACGCTGAGCCAAGATGAGGTGCCGCTGTACCAAGAAATGGACAATATGGCCGAAGATGGCTCGCTCTTAGGCCCATGGCGCACGGTCAACGAAGATGACACCTTCTTGCGCTTAAGCGACCAAGATTTTCGTGAGCTGGTGCGCGACAGCACGCAAAGCTCGATGAGCAAGCACTTAGAGGATAGTCGTTATCCTTCGGTCATGCGTCCTAACAAGGATGCGGTAGCCAAGGATTCCCACGGCACTATCGTGTTGCAAGCTGATTAATAGGGCATAGACCCTGAGAATTGTATTTTGTGGTAAAAGGCAGGTCGTTCCTGCCTTTTTTGGCATCCGGCCCGCTAGGCCCAGGTCACCGGCCCGCTAGGCCCATGTCACAGGCCCGCTAGGCCCAGATCGGCCCTGATCTAAGGCCAGGTAAGCCTGATAGGCCCTGGCCTCAGACCAGGTAGGCCCAGGCCGGACTGGCACAGGCTAGATAGGCCATAGCCTTAAGACCTGAGGGCTTTGGTATCAGGTCGGGCTAGTTCTTTTAGGGACTGGTTCTTTTTTGTTGAGGGGACGAAATGGCAGCAAACTCGTTTCAGGTCAAACGGCGTTTAGATTACAAGAAGCCCGACTTTACGGCAGTTGATATCGATCTGACCTTCACCTTGTCCGATGAGGCCACGGTGGTGCGCTCGAGCGCCCACTATGAGCGCTTGACCTCCGATAGTCGTGCGCCGCTGCGTCTTGATGGCGAGGAGTTGACCTTAAATGAGGTGCTGTTAAACGGCCAGCCATGCAAGTACCAGGTGATCGACGGTAACCTCATCGTGCCGGATGTCCCAAACGAGTTTGAGCTCACTACCGAGGTCGTAATTAACCCGGTAGCCAATACCTCGCTGATGGGCCTGTACAAGAGCTGTGGCTGCTTTTGCACCCAGTGCGAGCCGGAGGGCTTTCGCCGCATCACTTACTTCTTAGATCGCCCTGATGTGTTAGCAAAGTATCGCGTCACCGTGATCGGCCCAGAGTACGGCTGCGGCGTGCTGCTGTCCAATGGTAACCTGGTGGAGTCAGGCACTAAGAACGGCCGCAACTACACCGTATGGGAAGATCCGTTCCCGAAGCCATCGTACTTATTTGCGCTGGTAGCCGGTACCTTTGACATCATTGAGGACAAGTTTGTCACCAAATCAGGCCGTGAGGTCGAGCTGGGCTTGTACGTCGATCGCGGCGCCTATCAGCGTGGTCTTTTTGCCATGCAGTCGATCAAGGACGCAATGGCCTGGGATGAGCAGCGCTTCAACCTCGAGTACGACTTAGACAACTTCAAGGTGGTGGCAGTCGACTTCTTCAACTTCGGTGCGATGGAGAATAAGTCGCTCAATATCTTCAATTCCAGCTGCGTCTTGGTGGATGAAGATACCGCGACCGACGCCAATTACTATCGCGTCCAAGGCGTGATCGGCCACGAGTACTTCCATAATTACACCGGTGACCGCGTCACCTTACGTGATTGGTTCCAGCTGTCCTTAAAGGAAAGCTTGACGGTATTTCGTGACCAAGAGTTCTCGTCTGACGTCAACAGCCGCGTCCTGACCCGTCTTGATGCCATCAATTTGATCCGCTCCAAGCAATTTGCTGAGGACGCAGGCCCAATGGCCCACCCAGTGCGCCCAGAACAGGTGATGGAGATGAACAACTTCTACACCGTCACCATCTACGACAAGGGTGCCGAAGTGATTCGTATGATCCACACCATCTTGGGCGAGGAAAAGTTTCAAAAGGGTGTGGCTCAGTACTTAGAGCGCTTTGACGGCTCGGCCGCCACGATCGAAGACTTTATCCTGACTATGGAAAGCGCTTCGATGCAGGACTTAGCGCAATTCCGCCGTTGGTACTCGCAGGCAGGTACCCCAGAGGTCTACGCTAAGTGGCACTTTGAGGCGGACACCGCCGAGGCTTCAGCGGGCACCTTGGGCAAGCTCACTTTGACCTTAACCCAGAACACCCCAGCCACCCCAGGCCAAAAGACCAAGGAACCATTTATGATTCCGGTTCGCACCTCGTTCTTGAGCGCCTCGGGGCTGGAGGTGGTACCGCCAGAGCTGCCTGAGAACGGCGTTCTGCTCTTTACGCAAAAGGAGCAATCATTCGAGTTCACTAAGGTGCCGCAAGGTACGATTCCAGTAGTGTTCCGTGATTTCTCCGCTCCAGTTAAGCTTGATTCGATTTACACCGAGCAAGACTATATGAACTTACTGGAGCATTGCGACGATCCGTTCATTCGCATCGATGCTCAGCGCTCCTTAGTCACCGCCTATATCCACCAGAATATCGATAAGGTCGATTCCGGTGAATTGCCGGAGCCTACCGCGATTATCAAGGCGATAGGTTATGTCTTAAAGGATGAGAAGCTTGATTTACAGCTCAAGGCCTTGCTCATTGTGCTGCCGGAGTTAGAGGCGGTGATTGAGACCTTCAAGAAGGTCAACTTAGATCAATTAGCCGCGATTTACCGTAAGTTAAACCGCATGCTGGCCGTGGCCTTACACCGCGAGTATCAAGCCGTGGAGCACGCCACCCGCACTTCGGGCAAGTATCACTATGATGCTGCAAGTGCGGCCCGCCGTGCCGTCCATAATGCCGCCCAGTACATGGTCGCCTTAGGCTATCTGGCCCAAGATGATCTCGATGCCGCAGGCGAGGGCTTGGGTGATGCCACGATCAAGGCGGATGATCTCATTTCGCGTGCTTACTACGATGCCAACAATATGACGGATCGTTTTGCCGCGATTAGCACGGCGGTCAAGCTCGATCTGCCATGCAAGTCGGCCTTGCTCGAGCGCTTTGAGGATAGCTACGGTAAGGATCCGCTCACCTTCGATAAGTTCTTTGCGATGCAGGCAGCAGTACCAAAGGAAGATACGGTCAAGACCGTGCGCAAGCTCTTGGAGCACCCACGCTTTGACCTCACCAATCCAAATCGCGTCCGCGCCTTGGTCGGCACCTTGGGCTACAACAACCCAGTGGCGCTGCACCGTCGTGACGGTACCGGTTATCTCTTGATCTACGATGTAGTCAAGCAGCTCAACAGCATCAACCCATCGGTAGCCGCCCGCATCTTAGACGGCATGATGGGCTATCGCCGCTTTGACGCGGTACGTCAAGCCAAGGCTGAGGAGTACTTAAACAAGATCCGCAATATCGACGGCTTAAACCGTGCGGTCTTTGAAAAGGTCAATGCAGCCTTAACCCAAGAGCACAATTAACCATCACCAGACCTTCATGAGGAGGGCCTATGGCCGGGGAGCGTTACTTTCATTTTCACTTGAATATCGACCCCGATGAGCTGATGCGCGTCTATCGGGGCGCGGCTCACCGCCTGCGGGTGCGTTCCCTAGAAGGTCCGGTGGTCGATCTCGACGCTAATCACTTGCGCGCCTACACCACGCGCTCGGGCATCCAAGGTGACTTTCGCCTAGTGATTAGCGCTCAAAACAAGTTTCTGCGCTTAGAGCGCATCTAAAGCGCCTCCAGAGCACAGCTAAGGCATGTGCCTGGGGCAATAAGGCTCAAGGCTTGGGTCTTACCCCGGCCTGTGCCATAGGTTCAAGCCCCGGCCTGTGCCATAGGTTCAAGCCCCGGCCTGTGCCTGAGGCCACACAAGGTTTCTGCTATGTCGTTATATGGTTTATATCCGAGCGTGGTGCGTCCGCTCATTTTCTGCTTAGACCCAGAAAATGCCCACAGCATGACCATTAAGCTTGGCTCAGTCTTAGGTAAAGAGCCGCTCATTAAGCTCTTTTCCCAGCAAGTGGCTGATAAGCCGGTTGAGGTGATGGGCCTTAAGTTCGCCAATCCCTTAGGCCTGGCCGCCGGTATGGATAAGAATGGCGATGCCATCGATTATCTGGGAGCGTTGGGATTTGGTCATCTGGAGTTAGGCACTGTCACTCCTAAGGCACAAAAGGGCAATGCCCGCCCGCGCATGTTCCGCATCAAGTCTGCTTCAGGTATCATCAACCGCATGGGCTTTAACAATGCGGGCGTCGATCACTTGGTTAAGAACTTACAGCAGCGCCATTACCAAGGTATCGTCGGTGTCTCGATCGGTAAGAATGAGACCACGCCGCTTGAGAATGCAGTCGATGATTACCTGATCTGCATGAACAAGGTCTATAACCACTGCGATTACATCGCGATCAATATCTCCTGCCCCAACACCAAGGACTTAACCGCCTTGCAAGAGGCTGAGCCTTTGGTCAAGCTGATTTCGCGCTTGAAGGAAGAGCAGGGCAAGCTCGCTGCTGGGGGACGCTATGTCCCACTCGTGGTCAAGATTGCTCCTGATCTGACGACGACGCAGCTTGAGGCTATTTGCGATGCCTGCCTGCGCCTTAAGATCGATGGCATCACTGCGACCAATACTACGACTTCACGCGACGCGATTTACGGTTTACCGCACGCCAGCGAGTGGGGCGGACTCTCGGGTGAGCCTCTGCGGGCTCGTGCAACCGAGGTCTTAGCTCAGGTTCATGCCCAGGTGGGCGATCGCATTCCGCTCATTGGTGTGGGTGGTGTCAACGGCATTATTGCCGCACGCGAGAAAATGGCGGCGGGCGCAAGCCTCTTGCAGCTGTACACTGCTTTCGTCTATCAAGGTCCTGCGGTTATTAAGGATATCGTGGACAATCTCTAGGCACGGGGCTTAGAACTTGCATTAAATTGTCATTACGAGTCTGCGTTAAAAAATCTAGTTCAACCGGATATGGGGCAAAGCCCAGTTTTATGCTGGTTCATAAGCTTTGGCCTGTGTCCTAACAGCGGACTTTATCCTAGATGCCAAAGGTTTTGGTGCGCAAGCTACAGCTGCCTTTGGTATTATGGGGACGCAAGCTTGTTTTTTTTTTCGTTCTTGTTTAAGTCTTAGTTTTTGTGTGGTAGCAGACTAAGCCCTGAGGCAGGTAAGCTACTGAGTGGGGGGCAAGCTCTTAAGTGGGGGCAAACTCCTGAGTGGGTGGCAAGCTCCTGATAGGATGCTTGGTCTGATGGGGCCTTAACGGGCATGAGCTAATGCTCTAAGGTATGGGTCATAATGAGGATAACACCAGGCGAGTCTGGAACTTGGTCTTATCAAAGTATCAACGGGCAAGATTACCTTGGCCTGCACCTGACGCTTGATAACGGGGTGCGTTACTTTTTTAAGACTAATTTCAAGGTCGAGCACTTAGCGGTATTCCCCGAATACGGTACGCCTTTTTGCGTCCTCGATGGCCAGCTCTTGTCTGACTTCATGAACGGCCTCAATGCCATTGGGGTGCGCGACAATGCCGACGACAACACGATCTCGGTCAATGTCGAGCTCGCCTTAAACGCCGTCGCCTGCTATCGCTTTGTGCGTCCGCCTAAATGCGCGATCGCCCATGCCTTCCTGCCGTTTCCGGGGCAGCCCTACCCCATTAAGCGTGGTATGGTCGCCTCACTGTACGCCCGTGACCATATGGTCAGCGATTACATCGTCTTAGATGATGAAAGCGAGGCACAAGACGGTATCTTTCGCTTGATGTATATCAACCACAAGTACCGGATCGGTAACCGCGTGTTATCGGTGGGGGCTTTAATCAAGGTACCGCGCAATGTGATTTGCCCGTACCGCTATATGAGTCACCACCAAGAATCCACTAATTACGCGTAGCTTCTTTACGCTCAACCTTTTATCATTATCATCTTCTTGGGCTTATGCTCCTTAGGCCGCGCCTTTTTGTCTGTACGGCGGCATCAAATTCTCGCTTTTAGCTGTTGGGCCCAACTGGAAGATGAGGGTACAAAGCCCGTAACTTAGGGCTTTTTGCCCCATTTTGCCTGACCTAGTGGCTTGTTTAGCCACGCTAGTCTTGTTAAAATGGACGTTCGACCGTTTTAGCAAGTCTAGTTTTCGTGGGATATTTGTTTGATGGACAATTCCGCAAGCACCGAGTTTAAGCAACTGATTGCCCGTGGTAAGGAGCAGGGCTACCTCACCATCGAAGAGATCAATGATCTGATCCCACCTGATATTATTTCAGGTGATCAGCTCTCGGTCTTTATCCAGACCTTTATTGATATGGGCATCAGAGTCTGTGAAACCCCACCAGATCCTGATGAGCTCTTGATCAACGAGAACTCGCAGTCAGTTGACTCCGAGGACGTTGAAACTGTGGCCTCACAGTTAGACAGCTCGGTCGATATTGGTCGTACTACCGATCCAGTGCGTATGTATATGCGCGAGATGGGTAATGTCTCGCTCTTAACTCGTAAGGACGAGATTGAGATCTCCAAGCGCATCGAGCGCGGTACCAACGATGTCCAAAAGTGCATTGTCGAGTACCCAATGGCGATGCAGGAGCTCTTTGCCCGTTTTGACGAAGCCTGCGATCCGGCCACTGAATTACGCTTTAACGACATCATTGTCGGCTTTACCGATCCTTATGTCGAGGATGACGCCCAGCTCGAGAAGGCAATCGCCCAAGTTGCCAGCACTCGTGCCGCCGTCAATGCCGCTGCTGCCGCTGAAAAGGCCAAGAAGGCAGCAAAGCAAGCTGAGCCTGAGTTAGAAGAGCCTGAAATCGTTGATGATGAGGAGCTCGAAGATCTCGACGCCGACATCGACGCCGGTGATATGGTCGACGATGACGACGATTTAGATTTAGAGGGCGATGAGGAAGCCGTCGAGGATAAGAAGGCATCCAAGAAGGCTCCTGCTAAGCGCAAGGGCAAGGCTAAGGACGAGGATGAGGCTGAAGTTTCCGAGGACGAGGATGAGGGCGAGGGCGCCAGCTCGTCTAATGACTCCGGTCCAGATCCTGAGCTGATCAAGCAAAAGTTCCAAGAACTGCACGTTCAATTTGACAAGGTCCAAGCCCTGCGCGATAAGACCGGTGCGGTCAACAAGCGCAAGTACGAGGAAGAGTTAAAGCGTTTAACCGAGCTCTTCTCGACCTTCCGCTTAGTGCCACAGCAGCTTGAGGCCCTGTTAAATCACATGCGCGACATGATGGAGCGTGTTAAGGCTCAAGATCGTCGTATCCGTGAAATTGCGGTCACCCGCTGCGGTATGAAGGTCGAAGACCTGCGTACCTACTACACTGACTCGGCCAAGGAGTCGAGCATGGAGTGGTATGAGAAGGCCATTAAGCCACGTCGTGCCTACGCAACCCGCTTAAAGGAATATCGCGATCAGATCGAAAAGTGTGTCGAGGCCCTGCAAGAGATCGAAAAGGAAGCAGGTATCTCGATTGCGCGCTTACGCGAGCTGTCGCGCCGCGTCATGATGGGCGACGCTATGGCCAAGAAGGCCAAGAAGGAAATGGTTGAGGCCAACTTACGTCTGGTTATCTCCATTGCCAAGAAGTACACCAACCGTGGCTTACTGTTCTTAGACCTGATTCAAGAGGGCAATATTGGCCTGATGAAGGCGGTCGATAAGTTCGAGTATCGTCGTGGCTACAAGTTCTCGACCTACGCTACTTGGTGGATTCGTCAGGCCATCACCCGTTCGATTGCAGATCAGGCCCGTACCATCCGCATCCCGGTTCATATGATTGAGACCATCAACAAGCTCAATCGTATCTCCCGTCAGATGCTTCAAGAGAAGGGCCGTGAGCCAACTCCGGAAGAGTTAGCCGCCAAGATGGGCTTACCTGAGGAGAAGATCCGCAAGGTCATGAAGATCGCCAAGGAGCCAATTTCCTTGGAGACCCCAGTAGGTGACGATGATGATTCGCACTTAGGCGACTTCATCGAGGACAGCTCGATTGAGGTACCATCCGAGGCTGCCACCTCCGAGTCGTTAAAGGCGGCGATCAACACCGTCTTAGATGAGATGCCACCACGGGAAGCCCAAGTGCTGCGTATGCGCTTTGGTATCGGCATGACCTCTGATCACACCTTAGAAGAGGTAGGCCGCCAGTTTGGTGTTACCAGAGAGCGCATTAGACAGATAGAGGCTAAAGCGCTGCGTAAGCTGCGCCACCCATGCCGCTCGGCAGGCCTCAAGGGCTTCTTAGACTAAAGCCCACTGCCCAAAGCCCGGCGTGCCGTTGCCCAAAGCCCGGCGTGCCGCTGCCCAAAGCCCGGCGTGCCGCTGCCCAAAGCCCGGCGTGCCGCTGCCCAAAGCCCGGCGTGCCGCTGCCCAAAGTCCGGCGTGCTGCCGCTTAAAGCCTAAGTGCGGCGCTGATGGCACAAAAAGAGCTTCCAAGGTCACAAGCTTTGGGGGCTCTTTTGCGTTATGATGAAGCAACAGAACGCGCCCATTGCGCTTACTTAAGTGGTTAAGGAAACCAAATCAATGACTGAAGCAGAAATCTTTGACAAGATTGTCGAGATCATCGACCCTCTTGACCCGATCACCCAAGAGACCGTAGTTAGAGAGTGCGCTGACATCGACTCGCTTGCTTTATTCAATATCGTCTTCTTCTACAAGCAGGAAAAGGGCTTGCCTTTGGCTTTAAATGACCTCATTACCTGCAATACGGTTGGCGATGTTGTGAAGCTGATTGCTTCCAAGCAATAGTTTGCCTTAACTGCATCTGACGCCTTGGCCGTGCCTGACCGCACGGCCAAGTTGCCTCTGGGCCCGCTACGGCGGTTCCAGCAACAAAAAAAAAAACGACCGCACAGCGGCCGTTTTTTTTTTAGGTGGTTCCAAAAGGAACCTGAGTGTTAATTACTCAGCGTTAGACTCGTGGTAGAGACGCTCGATTTCAGCCCAAACCTCGTCTGGATTATGGCGCCAGAGCAGACCGTGGATGCCGATCTTGTTCGCGGTATCGATGTTGGCTTGGCTGTCATCGATGAAGATGCACTCGTCAGCCTTTAAGTGATAGCGCTCGAGTAAGGTGTAGTAGATGCGCTTGTCCGGCTTCTTCATCATCTCTTCGCCTGAGACGACGATACCCTCGAAGTCATCTAAGAAGCGGTAGTGGTTAAAGGCATAAGGGAAGGTCTCGGCGGACCAATTGGTTAAGCCATAGACCGTAAAGCGAGGATCGGCTTTGATCTTCTTTAAGAGATCGACGCCGTCAGACAGAGCGCCGTGCAGCATCTGGGACCAGCCACTGTGGTAGAGCTCAATTTCCTTGGTCCACTCAGGATACTTCGCGCACAGCTCCTTTACGCCTTCGGCAAAAGGCTTACCTGCGTCCATCTGGGAGTTCCACTCTCCAGTGCAGATTTCAGCTAAGAACTTTTCCATCTTAGCGTCATCGTTGAAGTATGGGCGATACAGGTAGCGTGGGTCCCAATCAAGCAGAACCCCACCAAAGTCGAAAATTACATTCTTTCTCACAGCCTTAACTCCTATCGCAACGGACGCACTATGTTAGCAGCCCGCCTTATTGCTGTAGCTCAAGCATAACGCACCTAATAGGGCTTGAGAATAGGGCGGCGCTAAAGATGCGACTGGGGCCACAGGCCGCATCAGCTCAGAGCCAAGCGTAAGCCTGTTTGGGCCCGAGCTGCACTTAATGCCAGGTATGCCCCCAACTGAGCGGCCGGGTGATTTGGTTCAGTGCTGCACCCGCGTTTAGCATTTTTAAACAAGAAAAAACGCATTCAAACGGCATATATAAGCCATTTATGTAGACAGAAAATCCCGGAAAGATGTAGTGACAGAAAGGAGGGAAATGATCAACTCGGCCAAAGTTCTTGTCTTATGGACCGGGTATGACTTGTTGGGCTCACGGCAGCACTATACCAGTCGCAGGTATTTGACGCCACCCATGCTTTTGAGCAGCAAATTCATGCCGTCCCTCATCTAATCTCAACTAACAGAACGTTACCAAGTTTTGGCACTACTGTCACTACATCTTTCCGGGATTCAAAACATCAAACGACGCTGATATTTATCGAAAAAACTCGAACTATTTTAACTCAAAAAATGCTAAACGCGGGTAATAGGGCTTGAGAATAGGGCGGCGCTAAAGATGCGACTGGGGCCACAGGCCGCATCAGCTCAGAGCCAAGCGTAAGCCTGTTTGGGCCCGAGCTGCACTTAATGCCAGGTATGCCCCCAACTGAGCGGCCGGGTGATTTGGTTCAGTGCTGCAAAAGGGGGCATTTGACCTGAAGTGCACGATTTGTAGCCCAAAATGGTGCGATTGCGCCGCCTTGGCACGCACTGAGTATGATCGTCGCACCAAGTGCTGTTTAGAACAGGGTGGCTTGGCTCTGTGTTTGTTTTTATTAGGAGATTATTCGATGTCCCATTTCAGTCGTAATTTGGCTTTCTCGGCATTATTGGCAGGTGCAGCCTTAGCTTTTAGCGCAAGCGCTTTAGCCGAAGACCGAGGCCCATTACGGGTGGGTACTGAATCCTCCTATGCCCCATTTGAGTTTACCCAAGACGGCAAGCTGGTAGGCTTTGATATCGATTTGGCCGAGGCTGTATGCCAAGAGCTGGGCTATCAGATTGAGTGGGTGCAGATGCCATTTGACGGCTTAATCCCAGCGATGCTGACCTCGCAGGTTGATATGGCAGTTGCCTCCTTCACCGTCACCGAGGAGCGTGCTAAGCGCATTAACTTCTCTGATCCTTACTATCGCTCGGGTATTACCTTTGTGGTTCGTGCTGATGACGCTGACAAGTACGCCGCTGGTGCTGATGCCTTAAAGGGCAAGCAGCTGTGCGCTCAGTTAGGCTCGGTTTCGGCCATGAAGGCTGAGACCTTAAGCCCAGGCATGGTCACCACCTTTAACGACGCTTACGCCGGTTACTTAGAGTTAAAGCAGGGAGGCTGCGAGGCTATGGTCAACGACCGTCCAGTCAACCAGTACTTTATCAAGACCTCCAAGGGCGCGGAGGGCTTATTAGAGTTAGCTCAGGTGATGGACGCCGAGGATATGGCTATGGTCATCCCTAAGGGCAATGAAGAGCTCTTAGCTGAAGTCAACAAGGCCTTAGCCGCCTTAAAGGCCAATGGCAAGTACGATGAGCTCTACACCAAGTGGTTTGGTGAGGCTCCAAAGGCTAAGTAACAATACGGCTGAGTAACAATACGGCTAAGTAACAAGTCGGCTGAGTAACAAGTCGGCTGAGCAAGAGCTGCGGCGCGCAAAACTAGCTGAAATAGCCTGTACGTGGCTTTGCAAGCCCGCATAGCGGCTGGCCCACAGCCGCCACAGCGCGGTCCTGATTTGGGGATAACCTGAGTTGGGGCGGCGCTGTTGTTATTTTGGGGCAAAGCTGTCTTGCCGCAGTGCAAAGGCTGGTTTGCTGTGGTGCAAGGCTCACAGAAACGCGCTGCGCATAGATTTTTACGTGAGAAAGCGCAAAGCTTGGGCTTGCCTGTATAATGTGTGCTTAGCTTTGCCTTAAAATAGCCCTGAGCGTGGCTCAAAGCAGGGCAAGAAGCGTGAGTACTAACGTGCGCACTGCCCCATAGCTCAAATTGATTCACGGTAAGATGGAGGCCACTTTTTTCTTTTTTCGTGGCTTGCTCTTGCCTCAACTCAGTTGCGCTGGTGCGTCGCTAGGCGCATTAGTGGGAGATATGATATGTCGTTTTCTTTAAGTGGTGCTCTAAAGTCACTTACGTGCGCCGCTGCTTTATCGTGCTGTGCCATTTCCTTTGCTCAGGCTGATACCTTACGCGTCGGTACTGAGGCGACCTTTGCGCCGTTTGAGTTTGCCGCTGAAGACGGTTCGCTCACCGGCTTTGATGTCGAGATCATGAAGGCGATTGGTCAAGAAATCGGTTATGACGTTGAGATTGTCAATATGCCATTTGACGGCTTAATCCCAGCGATTATGACCTCGCAGATCGATGCGATTATCGCCGCGATGTCGATTACCCCAGAGCGTGCTAAGCGTGTGGCTTTCTCTGACCCTTACTACACCTCGGGTCTGTCGGTCTTAATCCGCGAGGAAACTGCTGACAAGTATCCTAAGGTTGAGTCGTTAAAGGGCCAGCCTCTGTGCGTTCAGATCGGTACCACCGGTGCTATAACCGCTGAAAAGCTGTCCCCAGGTATGGTTAAGGCTTTCAACACCGAGCCAGAAGCTTTTATGGAGCTCAAGGCTAAGGGCTGCGAGGGTGTAGTTAACGATCGCCCAATTAATCTGTACTTCTTAGCTCAGAGCAATGCCTCCGCCGGTATCACTGAGTTACCAGAGATCTTAACCGCTGAGAAATACGGTATTGCTACGCACTTAGAGAATAAGGAGCTGCAGGCTAAGATCAACGAGGGCTTAGCTAAGATCCGTGCTAACGGTACTTACGATAAGATTTACCAAAAGTGGTTCAAGTTAGCTCCAACTGATAAGGAGTAAACCACTTGACCCTGAGCCGTCAGGCTCGGCGCGCAGCCGTGGGGACTTAAGCCCTGCGGCTGTGTTTACTTGGGTAGGCGCATCGCCGTTAGGTGCCGCGACCTGCACATTTCACCCTGTTACAGCGCTTTTGAGAGTGTTACCACGTGTCGATTCCATTTGACTTGTCCTTAATCTTCGACAGCTTACCGCTGCTGGGTATCGGTGCCTTAGTGACGATTGAGATCACTGCGGTCTCGGTGTTCTTAGGTACCTGTATTGGTTTAATGGTGGGTATTGCTGAGCTCGCCCGCTATCCTTGGATTCGCATCCCTGCCAAGATCTATGTGGATTTCATCCGTGGTACCCCACTGTTAGTCCAGATCTTCATTATCTACTTTGCGCTGCCAATTATCTTGGGCACGCGTATCGAGCCGTTTGTGGCTGCGGTTGCCGCCTGCTCGATTAACTCGGGCGCTTACGTCGCTGAGATCTTCCGTGCTGGTATCCAATCGATCGACAAGGGCCAGATGGAGGCCGGTCGCTCCTTGGGTATGAGCTGGACCCAGACGATGCGCTACATTGTGATTCCACAGGCCTTCCGTCGTACCATTCCACAACTGGGTAACGAGTTCATCGCTATGTTGAAGGATTCGTCCTTGGTCTCGGTTATCGGCTTTGAGGAATTAACCCGTAAGGGCCAGCTGGTCATCGCTTCGACCTATGGTTCCTTGGAAATTTGGACTGCGGTAGCCATCATCTACCTCATCATGACCTTATCCATCACGCGCTTTGTTGCCTTCTTAGAGAAGCGCTTCAATTGACATCCTCCCCTCTCTTACGAGAGGGGATTCCTACGACGAATCAGAGTCCTCAACCAAAATAGCTTATTAGGCTAGACCAGTCTTGGTGAGATCGTTAAGAACAATCTCCTCTG
>CALXXU010000049.1 GCA_944392765.1 uncultured Anaerobiospirillum sp. | reverse complement strand
TTAAAGAACCCACACAGATTGTCATTCTTATCGATTTTCAAAGAACCCCAAAGCGCTGGGCTTTGGTTTTTGTCAGCACCTCAGTGCGTGACAGCGGAAACGTATTTTAGAGATTTTTGCGTCAGGGTCAACACCCAATTTCAACTTTTTTCTAAAATCGTAGCAAAATCAGAACAAAACCTGATTTTTACGCCATTTTAATCTAGCCACAATTTATCGTCAATCAATTTCCCAAATTAGCATTCAGGCCCATTTTGCCCCCAAAACAGCCCTCCAACCCCAAAAAACGCAGCACTCCACCCCCGAAATCCCCGGCGCATGGGTATGAAAAAAGTAAGCAAAAACTCTTGCGCACCCACCCAAGCTAGAAACAAGTTAAAGCAGCGTGAGCTCCTGCACCTGCGCAAAGCCAAAATAGGAGAAGGTCGCCGCAAACTGGGCCCGCTTATCCTCGGACACTGTGCCGGTGTACCACGCGACCCAGGCTCCAGGGCTGACCGTATTCATCAGCTGATCCCCTGCCCCCGCCGGTGCGCCGTAATAGCCTGGCTCAACTTCTAAGCTCTCTTGCTTTTGCGCTAGCACATAAGCCACGCGCCGACCAATTGCCGCGCCTGAGTCCACTAAGGTGATACTAGGTCCTAACAGCGTGGCAATATCATCACGCAGCAGTGGGAAGTGAGTGCACCCTAAGACCACGACATCAGGTTGCGCCTCAGGTTTAAGCGTAGTAATCGGTGCCAAAATCGCCTTAAGCTCAGGCAGCTTGCTGGATGGCAACTGCAAACGTGGGGCAGCCGTTGCCCCCAGCCCGGCCCGATGCGCAGCCGTGACTTCATCAAGCAAACATTGCTCAGCCAGCCACACCAGATCGACCGTCCCCAAGCGCAGCACTTCACAATCAGCGGCAAAGTTATCAATCAAGCGCTGCGTGTATGCCCGCTGCACCGTACCAGGGGTCGCCAGTAAGGCGATTTTGCGCTTGCGGCTTAATTGACCTGCGGTCTTGATCGCCGGAACCACGCCCACAATAGGGATGCCGTTAAAACGCGGTCTAATCTGATCGAGCACCACGGTGCTGGCCGTATTGCAGGCAATAACAATTAAGTCAGGAGCTAACTGCACGCTCACTTGGGTGAGCAAAGTCGCAACCCGTGTCACCAGATAGTCTTCGCTCTTTTGGCCGTAAGGAAAGCCCTCGTGATCAAACAGATAGTAGTAAGCCGCTCCAGGATTGAGCTTGCGTACCTCGCTTAAGACCGAGAGCCCGCCCATACCCGAATCAAAGAACAAGATCTTAGGGACCTTCAAGCTCTTAGGAAGCGGCAACAGATTAGAAACCTTCACGGGAACCTTATTGCTTGCCATGTGCTCTCCTTACTGGCCATTTTTTGGTACCATGCGCCAGCGCCTTTATTTCGGCTTTCTTACCACTTTGGAGTGTTTTAGCATGCTTCCAACTTTACTTACTACCACTGACAAGGACAACTACAATGCTTACCTCAATGAGAAGATTGAGCATGTGGTCACTCTGATTAGCAGCACTCTCAACACTCCCGAGTCCAGCCAAGGCTATCAAGACTTTATGGCGCAGACTCCGGCCGTCTATGCTTCCTTGCCTGAACACTATCGCATGCGCGCCGAGTTTGCGGTATTTCACCACAATCAGAGCAGCTTTGACTTTGGCATGTATGAGCCAGGGAGCAAGCCGCGCAAGATTATCTTGCTCCAGGATTTCCCCGGCTGCACCAAGGCCATCAACCATGCCATGGCCTGGCTTAGAAGCTACTTACCCCGCTATCCTATCCTTAAAACCAAGCTCTTTGGGGCCGACTTTCTGAGCAACACTAAGGGCGATGTGGTCATCAGCCTCAACTACCACAAGAAGCTTGACGAGGAATGGTTAAACGCCGCCCAAGCCTTACTTAATGAGCATCTGAAGGACGCCGTGCCCGAAGTAGCCAACGGCCAGTGCCGCTACAGCATGGTCGCCCATGCCAAGAAGCAAAAGCTGGTGGTAGGTGATGACTTTGTTATTGAGACGATCCCTACCACTCTGCCAGATGGCAGCACGAGCCAAGTCAAGCTCAAGCAGGTTGAGGGCACCTTCTCACAGCCTAACGCCACGGCCTGCAGCGCTATGCTTTCCTTTGCCTTAAGCTGTGTCAACCACGTAGGCGCTACCCCAGAAGAGCGCCGCGACTTAATCGAGCTCTACTGCGGCTCGGGCACCTTTACCGTGGCCCTAGCTCCTTTCTTTGAAAAGGTCTTTGCCACCGAAGTAGCGCGCGTTCCGACCGAGACCGCCTTCTACAATATGGAGCTCAACGACATTCACAATATCAAGCTGGCCCGTTTAAGCGCCCTTGAGGTCACCCAGGCCCTCAATAAGGAGCGTACTTTCAAGCGCCTTGAGCTCAACCAAATCAATCTTGATGACTACCACTTTGGCACCTTGCTCATCGATCCACCCCGTGCCGGTCTGCAAGATGAAGCGGCGCTTGCTTTCACCGCGCGTTTTGACCGCGTGATCTACATTTCGTGTGGCCCACAGTCGCTGGCTCATGATCTCAAGTACCTAACCCGAAGCCACAAGATTACCAAGGTCGCCTTCTTCGACCAATTCCCGTACACCCAGCACTTAGAAAGCGGCATCTTGCTGGAGCGCCGCTAACCAGCCGCGTTCAGGAATCCATTCCAACGCTCAGCCTGGTAGCCCCAACTAGGCTCCACATGCCTGGCACCATGCGCGCACCCATTACCGCGTAAGTGCCAGCGCCACGCAAGTGCCAGCGCTACGCAATCGCTTGGGAGCATGCGCACTCCTAGCACCCGCGCACCCCAATGCAGCAGCAATAAAAAAGGCCAAAGCCGCAGCTTTGACCTTTTTGATCTTTTTTCTTTTAGTGGAAAAAGCGGTCCGCCTTACGGCGCGACCTGGGCTCACCAGCAATTAAGCTTAGAGCATGTAATTCTCTGGCATTGGAATCTGAGCTACGCCCGAGTCAACGGCAGCCTGTGCGACAGCACGGGATACCTTCTTTAAGAGGCGTGGATCCATTGGCTTTGGAATGACGTACTCTGGACCAAACTCTAAGTGATCAACCTGAGCTGCCTTTACGACCTCTTCAGGTACTGGCTCCTTAGCTAAGTCGCGAATAGCACGCATTGCAGCCAGCTTCATCTCGAGGTTGATCGCGGTAGCACGAACGTCTAAGGTGCCACGGAATAAGAATGGGAAGCACAGAACGTTGTTGATCTGGTTTGGATAGTCCGAACGGCCGGTACCAACAATGATATCTGGACGTACGCGCTTTACCAGAGCTGGATCAACTTCTGGATCTGGGTTCGAGCAAGCAAAGACTACAGCATTTGGAGCTAAGCTCTTAACTTCCTCTTCGGTGACTAAGCCTGGGCCCGAAACACCTAAGAGAATGTCAGCACCAGCGCAGGCCTCAGCTAAGGTCTTAGGGCCGTTGTCGTTGATGTAGCGTGGCTTCTCACCATTGTTGTACTGTGGACGATCCGAGCGGATAACGCCATGACGGTCAACCATGTAGAAGTTGTCCTTCTTAGCGCCAGCTGCAATTAACAGATCCGAGCAAGCGATACCAGCGGCACCAGCACCGACGCAAACAATCTTGCACTCCTCAAGCTTCTTGCCTTGGAGCTCAACGGCATTCATGATACCGGCGCAAGTTACGATCGCAGTACCGTGTTGGTCGTCGTGGAATACTGGAACCTTGCAGCGCTTGATCAGCTCACGCTCGATCTCAAAGCACTCAGGAGCCTTGATGTCCTCTAAGTTAATGCCACCGAAGGTATCGGCAATGCACTCAACCGTGGTGATAAACTCCTCAACGGTCTTGTGCTTAACCTCGATATCGATCGCATTGATGTTAGCAAAGCGGTTGAATAAGAGGGCCTTGCCTTCCATTACTGGCTTGGAGGCTAATGGGCCTAAGTTACCTAAGCCTAAAATCGCGGTACCATTGGAGATAATGGCAACGGAATTGCCCTTGCCGGTGTACTTGAATGCATCAGCAGGATTGTTTGCGATCTCACGAACTGGCTCAGCAACACCTGGGCTATAAGCTAAAGTTAAATCATAAGCAGTCTCGGCAGGCTTGGTGATAACAACCTTAATCTTGCCTGGAGTTGGCTCCTCGTGATATTTCAGAGCGGCATCATGTAGAGCTTGATGATCCAAGGTGTCCCCCTTATTGATACAACCAGTCAATCTAGCTTACGCAACCACAGGCCGATACCTATCACATGAAAAGCCCGAAACGGGCCGCGCCTATGGTGCGATGTAATGCAGGGCGGCGTTCAAACGTTTACATGAGACGCTACCTCCGCTGTGTCGACCTCAGTTTAAAGCATTGCCCTTAGGTCGGAACAGTAAATTTTGCGGCTCACGTCGTAATTTTGAAAAATTGTTTAGGGCACGGGACACCATGCCCATTTTACGTGCCCTAATAGGCGCATTTGCCTTTAAATAGTGCGTAACACCCAACCTTCAGCTCAACGTGCCATTTTCCGCAAACGCTTGCGATTGTCTCAAAAGTAGCCGCCCTTGAAGCAGCTCCATCCCCCAAAGGCACTGCTAAGTCGTGGCCACACCTCGGAGCCACCCTCTGCTCATGAGTGCCGTCCAGCTCAAGTGTCGCCAGCGCGGCACTGTTCGGCGTGAGTGGCGCCCAGCGTGTCGCTCGGCGTGAACGCCGCCCAGCGCGGCACTGTTCGGCTTGAGTGGCGCCCAGCGTGTCGCTCGGCGTGAACGCCGCCCAACGCTAGCGCTGTCCTCATAGGCCTAAAAAATTAAAAAGCGCTGGGATCTTGCAATCCCAGCGCTTTTTGTCAATTAGTTGCGATGTAAGGCCTTTACCTGAAGCTGACATCACACTTCAGACTGCGCCACTTTAAGCGGCCACAGCGGCTCCAAATTCGTAGCACACGCAATTAGTGCTTTTGAGCACCCAGCATACCGAAGCGCTTCTTGAAGGCTTCTACACGGCCACCGGTGTCAACGATCTTCTGCTTGCCGGTATAGAATGGGTGGCATAAGGAGCAGACTTCGATGTCGATGTCGTGACCAGCGGTCGAGCGGATGGTGAACTTGTTGCCGCAAGAGCAACGTACATTAACTTCTTCGTATTGTGGGTGGATATTCTTTTTCATACTGGACCTCAGTGCATGTCGCCATTCAGCCACAGAGATTTAGCAGATGCGCCGAACACCACATGCCATTGTAAAAAAAGCGCTTAATGGTAAATGATTTAGCTCACAAAAACAACATCTTTTTCGCAAAAATTACCGAGCCGCGCCGCATCCGGCATGGGGCGGTCGTTTGGCATTAAGCGGTCATTTTGCTCACAGCCGCCCAGGGCTGTGCTAGCATGAGCTCACACTTTAGCCACAGCAGGGGGTCTTATGACGGAACGTCACAACGAGCACGAACACCAGGCCCCAACTGTAACTGAAGCAAGTAAGGTCGGCGTCGAAGCACAAGAAGGCCAGTCCATCACCGGCTTTACTGGACTGACTTTAGACAAGGACGAGATCAATCACCGCCACAACCTGCCCTCTCATACCCGCCTGATCAAGCTCAGTGGTCCCGTACCTGAAGGCATCTTCTATCATCCCAATGACAATCAGGCCCCCTCAGCCCAGCGCCCGCGCAAGAAAGTCCCCAAGGAGCAAGGTTCGCTCTACTTTGCCCCAGAGTTTGACGAAGATATCCCCTTCGGAGCCGGGGAGATGGAGCCTATGCCTCAGCCGACCAAGAAAGCAAAGAAAGCTAAGGCCCCAGCCCCCGAGCCGTCCCCCGCTCCTCCTTTGTGTCCTGCGAACTACCAGCGACCGCACCATGAGGACGCTGCCATCGATGCGCTCAATGAAGCAGCCTTTAACCAGCACTGCACCATTGTTCAGGTGGGGGTAAACCGCGCCCTTTATCGCAGCTACGATTACAAGGTCGTGGGCTACTACGGCCCCGAAATTATCGGTTGCCGCATCGAGGTGAGCTTTGGCCGCAGCACCAGCCAAAAGGATGTCGGGATTGTCGTGGGCTTAGGTGCAGGCAGTGCCTTTGCCTTTACCAAGATCAAGCCGGGCTTTTTGCTTGAAACCAAGCCCCTGATCTCACCTGACGTCTATGCGACTTTAGAATTTGCCGCCCGCTACTACCATTACCCCTTAGGTCAGAGCCTGCCGCTGGCTTTGCCTAAGCTTCTGCGTGACGGCGCGGCCGCCCATTACAAAGAAATCCCTGGCATTAAGAGCAAGGTTGAGCCCGATAAGCTCGAAGAGAGTCTCAAAAAGCTGCGCTCGCAAGGGCAACGCGACCTGTTAACCTTGCTGCAACAAGGTCCGATGCAAAGCCGCGCGCTGCGCGAGCAAGGCTTTAGCGCCCAACAAGAAGCAGCTTTAATTCGGCGCAATCTTGCAGCACGCTATGATTTTGCCCAAGAACGTGAAGTGCTCGACCTTAAAGCCCTCGCCTACAATGGCGCGCTCTTAGCTCATGAGCCTTTAGCGCTCAACGACGAGCAACAAGCAGTGCTTGATGTCTTGGTGAGCAAGCAAAACTATTGCGTCTTCTTATTAAATGGCGTCACCGGCTCAGGTAAGACCGAGGTCTATCTACAAGCCATTGAAGCGACCTTACGCCGGGGTAAAAAGGCCTTGGTGTTGGTCCCAGAGATTGCGCTGACCCCGCAGACCTTTCGGCGCTTCTATCAGCGCTTTAAGGTGCCGATTGCGACCATGCACTCTAACTTGAGCAATCGCGAGCGCATGGATGCCTTCTTGGATATGTACTATGGCCGGGCGGCAATTTTGATTGGCACCCGCTCCGCGCTCTTCACCTCAATCCCTGACCTAGGCCTGATCGTAATCGATGAGGAACATGACTCATCGTTTAAGCAGGCTGATGGGCTGCGCTATCACGCCCGCACCTTGGCCCTGCACCGTGCTCAGCTCTGCAATTGCCCGGTCATCCTAGGTTCAGCGACCCCGTCTTTAGAGTCGATCTATCAGTGCATGTTAGGCAACTTTAAGCGCCTTGATTTAAGGCATCGTGCCCAAAGCGCCCGCCTGCCGGACATCACCTTAATCGACTTGCGCCAAGAGCAATTAAGCGACAGCGTGATCGCAGGCTTAGGTACTGTGCTCGAGAATGCCATTGGCCTAGCCACTGCTATGCACAATCAGGCTATCTTGTTCTTAAATCGCCGAGGCTTCTCACACTCCATGGTATGCCATGAGTGTGGGCACATCATCGCCTGCGCCAGCTGCGATAACCAAATGACCGTACACCGGGCTTTAGGCCAATTGCGCTGCCATATCTGCGATGCCACCATGCCGATTCCCAACCGTTGTCCTTATTGCCACAGTGAGGACAGTCTGGTGGAAATCGGAGTAGGCACCGAGCAAGTAGAAAGCTATCTGCAAAGCCGCTTTATGGATGTGGGCATCGAGCGCATCGACCGCGATAACATCACCTGCAAGAAGGATTTAGATCAAGCCTTAGAGCGCGTCACCACCCATAAGAGCGAAATCTTAGTGGGCACCCAAATGTTAGCTAAGGGCCACGACTTTCCTGACGTCACCTTAGTGGGCATCTTGGACGTGGACTCAGGCCTATTCTGCGATGACTTTAGAGGCTGGGAATACACCGCCCAGCTCATTACCCAGGTAGCAGGGCGCGCTGGGCGCTCCGGCAAAAAGGGCTGTGTCTATATTCAAACACGCTTCCCTGAGCACCCGCTGCTCATTAACTTAGTGGCGCCGAACTTCAACTATGTGAAGTTGGCCGAGCAGTTACTGGAATTACGCTACGAGACCAAGATGCCGCCTTACACCTATCAGGCTCACATCATGGCCAATTCACGCAATCGCGAGCATGCCTTTAACTGCTTGCGCCAGATTTTCAGTGCGCTCGACCAGCGTCCGGACCTCTTGCACAATATCTCGATCTCGCCGATTCTGCCGGACCGCATCGAAAAGCGCTTCAACCGCTTCCACTTCCATGTCAGCCTCACTGCCGCCGATCCGCAAAGTCGCGCCATCTTGCTCAACTTTATTGTGCAGCGCTATCAAGAGCTACCGGGACCTGCCGATCTGCGCTTTGCGATCGACGTCGACCCGATCAACAACCCATAACAGGCTTACTTGCGCTCATCATATTGGGACTTAAGGCCTAAGCTCGCCTCCCACAAGAAAACGTACTTGAGGAAGGTGTAGATAAAGGCGCTTTGCGCGGCGATATAACCGGCGCGGCCATCCAAGCAGCCGAGCTTGATAAAGTAGAGCTTAATGAAACTAAATACTGGACTGAAGATAATCTTAGCCAGCGAAGGCTTCTTACCGCGCTTGATATAGCTTTGGGCCGACATCTTGGCATAGCGAATCGTGCGCTCGAAGTGGTCATTCACATCGCGATAGGAGTAGTGAATGATATAGCCCGGCAAGCGCGCTACGGCATCATCACAGGCCAAAGACTCGTGCACGATCTCGCCCACCCACTTAGGATTTGCGGCGCGGCGCACCAGACGCAAGCGGTAATTAGGCTGCCAAGCATGCTTTAACAGCTTGCCCAAGTAGAAGGTCAGGCGGTTCATCTCATAAGCTTGCGCCGATCCAGATGCAATCGCCTTTACGATGGCCGCCTTGAGCTCATCGTTGACCACCTCATCGGCGTCTAAGAACAAGATCCAATCTTGGGTACACTTAGGGATAAGCGAGTTCTTTTGCTCAACATAGCCCTTAAATTCTTCGGTGAAGACCTTAGCGCCATAAGACTGAGCCACCGCCACGGTATTATCCGTCGAGCACGAATTGATCAGGATAATCTCCGCAGCGATATCTTGAATCTGTTCAAAAGTCTTAGGCAGGCGATCTTGCTCATTGTGCGCGATGATCGCCACAGTCAAGCTCGGCTTGCCCGCCGTAGCCAGCACCGGCACCGGGGCCACATCAGGCTCCGCGCCCTGAGCGGAAGCGGCCGCCTCAGGCGCAGGAGCAGGTACTGTCGCCTCAGCCACCGCCTCAATCACTGGCGGCTCAGCCACCGCCTCAATCGCTGGCGGCTCAGCCACCGGTGCCGCAGGAGGAGCAGCAGGCACCGCTGTCTGCGTAGGCGCTGCGGCAGTAGGCTCTGCGGCCGCAGCTGACGTTGTTTTAGAATCCCATAATTGAGCAGTCATAACTTTTCCTTGAGCAAACCAAGCAAGAGTCTGAGTCACAATCTGCGCTTCCAGCGCAGCAGGCAAGTCCACAATTTCCTTAGTAACCGGATCTAAGGCCTCCAACGGCAAGGTCACCGGCACCTCTTGCTCATCGCCATACAGCGCCCAGCGCGTGTGGCTATTGGATTTGCGGCTTGAGTAAAAGCAAATGGCCGGCTTGCCCAAATTACCTGCAATTTGGGTAATGCCGGTGCTCGGGCCAATAAAGCTGGTGCAGCGCTCCACCAATGCGGTCGCCACCATTAAGCTGCCCTGATTTAAATAGACATGAACGCGCACGCGCTCGGTCACGTCCGCGAGCACTTGCTCGACCTTGGCCGCCTGATTAGGCATCGCCATCAGCACCACCTCAAGGGCTGAGTTACCTGCCAACAGCTTATTGATGACCGCGCCATACTGGGCACAATTAAGGTTAGCGCCGCTACCGCCGGTGAAAGGGTTAATCAGGACAAAAGGCTTAATCTCATTGCCTTGCTGCAAGCCTTCAGCTTGTAAGAATGAAGTGACCGGCACCACATCTTCAGGTTTGTAGATCAAGCGCTGCAGCTGTACGCCGACCTGAGCACAACGCTGTGGGTTTAAATGGGCAATGAGATCGAGGTTATAGGCCGCCTCGCTTTTGATACATTGCGAGCGCTGCTGGCGCAGGCCGTAGTTGTAGTGCACAAAGGACCAAGGCTTAGAGCGCGGCCCCACCCGCACCTTGGCCCCTGAGGCCACGGCGAGCTTGGAGATAGTGTTATTGGAGACTAAGGCCACAAAGGCATCGAGCTTTAAGGCCTGAAGCCGGGCGGTCAATGCAGCAAAGTCCAAAGCCCCCGCCTCTGAGACAAAGTCATCTAAGCACACTACCTCATCGATCACGGGTACGTGCTGGGCCAAGATGCGATTGTGCTTGCTGACCAAGGCAATAATCTTAGCCTGAGGGAACATGGCCTTGCAGGTCGCATAGGACGGAATGGAAACGACAAAGTCACCGATCTTATCGGTACGAGCAATCAGGATAGCCGCAGGCGCCGTCAGGGGCAGTAAGCTCATATCAAAATCCTCCTATGCCACAGCACAAGCTCCGCCCCATTATACCGGCCTTAAGGCACCTTAATGCACCAGCACGCGCCTACCAAGTATCGCCTTCTGAGCCCCAACTATCGTCTCCTGACGACCAGTCATCACTCTGCGCCCACCCCTCATCCGAGGTCTGCTCATCATAAGAAGAGTAAGCGTCAGCTGCGCCGTCAGCTAAACCGTCAGCTGACACCGCGTCGGGATCCGCGCCGCAAGCCTCATCAACGTAATCCTCATCAGCGTAGACCTCATCATCACCGCGCGCCCCCTCATAACCCGCATCTCGCGCTTGCAGCGCCCGCGCATCCGGATCAAGCACACTATCAATAAGTTGCTCGGCGCTGAACTCATCGAGTGGACCGTACATTTCCCAAGCGCGGTTGTACATACTGCCCACGGCCATGCCCACCAGCGCGCTGGTCACCAGAGAGTCGCCTTCCGCCCCTGAACTCCGCGCGGCGGCCTCATAGCCCGGTGCACCAAATTTAGGAACAGCCCTCACACCGGGAGCACCCGCAGCGGGCGCGGCTGAAAGTGTGGACGTGGTCTGAGCCGGTACTGGCGTCTTGGTCACTAAGGAGCGCAACTTACGCCACCAGTGCTTAATCAAGGTAAACATCGCAAACTTCCCCCAAAAACGAACTTACCTCCTCTATGCTACGCCTTTAAGACCACCAACCCCGCAAAATAGTCGCTCACAACCACAAGATCGTCCCCTAAGCAGGATGGGGCGGATCTTAGGATAAAGTTTCAGAAAACGGCATCAGAATCGGCACGCGCAAGCGCCGGGGGCACCTAAGGCCTATGTTATAATGAGCCATTTAGGGCTTTGGCGCGGCGTCCATTAGGCAGGATACCAAGCACCCTTGAGAGTTTGGGCCGAGCACCCGAGAGATTTTGGGCCGAGCACCCGAGAGATTTTGGGCCGAGCACCCGAGAGATTTTGGGCCGAGCACCCTTGAGAGTTTGGGCCGAGCACCCGAGAGATTTTGGGCTTGATGTCCCTGAGAATTTGGGGCTTACGCCCTGAGAGTTTGGGCCTTGCGCCCCTGAGAGCTTGGGCAGGGCGCCCCAGAGCGCACCTAGTTTTATTTTGGGTTATGACACTAAAGTTATGAAAGATCACATTGCCTCGTTAGTACTTCAAAGTCTCGCTCAACTCGGTACTGAGTTAGCGCTGCCGAGCGATATCGCAGCAAAGATCCGCATTGACCGCACTAAAGACAAGGCACATGGTGATTTTGCAACTAATGTCGCCCTGCTCTTAGCTAAGCCTTTAGGGCAAAATCCGCGCGCGCTCGCCGAGAAGATTGTGGCTGCGCTGCCCCAAGATAGCGCTATTGCTAAGACCGAGATTGCTGGCCCTGGCTTTATCAACTTCTTTGTCAACGCAGGTCACACCGCCGCCCAGCTCGAGGCGATGCTTAAAGACCCACGCTTAGGCGTAGCTCAAGTCGCCACCCCACAAAACGTCGTGGTGGACTACTCGGCCCCGAATGTGGCTAAGGAGATGGCCGTACACCATATCCGCTCGACCGTGATCGGTGATGCCGTAGTACGCGTGCTGGAGTTCTTAGGCCATAACGTAACCCGCGCTAACCACGTGGGCGACTGGGGCACCCAATTTGGTATGCTCATCGCCTACTTAGAAAAGTGCGAGAACGAGTCGGGCTCAGGTCTTGATTTAAGCGACTTTGAGGCCTTCTATCGTGAGGCTAAGCGCTGCTACGACGAAGACGAGCAATTTGCCCAAAAGGCCCGCTCCTACGTGGTTCGCCTGCAAGGCGGCGATCAGTACTGCCATGATATGTGGCAAAAGCTGGTCACTATGACCATGGAGCAAAATCAGCGCATCTACGATCGCCTCAACGTCACCTTAAGCCCTAAGGATGTCATGGGCGAGAGCCTCTACAACGACATGCTGCCGCAAATCGTGGCCGACCTCAAAGCCAAGGGCATTGCCCAAGAAGATCAAGGCGCCATCGTGGTATATCTTGATGAGTTCAAGAACAAGGACGGCGACAAGTTAGGCATCATTATCCAAAAGAGCGATGGTGGCTACCTCTACACCACTACCGATATCGCCTGCGTCAAGTACCGCGTCGAGCACTTCCATGCCAACCGCGTGATGTACTTTGTTGACTCGCGCCAGCACCAGCACTTAGAGGCCGCTTGGCAGATTGCGCGCATCGCCGGCTATGTCCCAGCTGAGGTCAGCATCGAGCACGCCGCCTTTGGCATGATGTTAGGCAAGGATGGCAAGCCATTTAAGACCCGCACCGGTGGTACGGTCAAGCTCAAGGACTTATTAGACGAGGCCGAAAAGCGCGTCGACGCTATGCTCACCGAGCGTGGCAGTGAGTACGAGGCCGCTGAGCGCCAGCAGATTGTGCACGATATCGCGATCGGCGCGGTCAAGTACGCTGACCTCTCCAAGAATCGTTTAACCGACTACATCTTTGACTGGGATCAGATGTTAGCCTTTGACGGCAACACCGCCCCATATCTGCAATACGCCTACAGCCGTATCAAGTCGATGTTCCGCAAGACGGAGCTGAAGCCAGGCGCGATTGTTATTACAAGCGAGCACGAGGAGGCCTTAGCCACCAAGCTCTTAGCCTTCAATGAGGCGGTAACGAACGTTGCCAATAAGGCGATGCCACACCTCTTGTGCACCTACTTATATGAGCTGGCGGGCACCTTTATGCGCTTCTACGAGCACTGCCCAGTGCTCAAGGAGGGCGTAGCTGAGGACACCGCACGCTCGCGCTTAGCCTTATGCGCCCTGACCGCCCAAGTCTTAAGCCAAGGCTTAGACCTCTTGGGCATCAACGTCATGGAAAAGATGTAGCAAGCTCGCATAGAACGCTCGCCGCAAGGCCCGCACCAGACAACAAACAGCAAGGAATTGGGGATATGAATCCGCTGCAAAACTTAAAGGATCTTCCGCCGCAAAAGAAAAGGGTGCTGGCCATTGGCGGCGTCGCATTTGTGGTTTTACTCTTTGTCAGCTTCTTACTGTCCTTAAGCGAGGACGAGCAGCCGACTCAAACGCAACCTGTCGATCAGGCCCAATCGGCCGTAACCACGCCACAAGACCCGCGTCAGCCTAATGATCAGCGCTACGACTTTGAGCAAGGCACGCAGGAGCAAGGCACGCAGGAGCAAGGCGCCCTTGAGGACTTACTCAAGACACCTGAGCAGCCGCAAGTAACGCCAAGCGACCCATTTGCCGGAATGCCGGGCACGGGCACTGAGAATGGGAGCTCTGAGAACGCCAACGCCCAGGACTTAGATCAAGTCTTTGTTGACCCCGCGCCCGCTCCAGGTCCGGCCCCAATTCCAACCAATGAGCCGCCGCAAACCATCTTAATTTGCGATAGCTTTGGCGATGCCGGGAGCGCAGAGTCCAAGAAGGCAATCTTAGCCTTCCAGGGCATGGTCTCAAGTGTGGTGCAAAACGATGATGGCACCTACAGCTTAAAGCTCGGTCCTTATGAGAGCGCTGAGCGTGGCCGCAGTGTCTTTAATGACTTAAGCTCCAAGGGCTTGCTCGAGCGCTGCGCCCTCATCACCCAGTAGCCCCAAGAAAACAACAACCCAAAAGACCAAGAGCGCGCCCAGCGCCACCGGGCCTGGGGCCCTAGGGGCCAAGCCTAGGACCTTAGGGCCCCTGGCCTAGGGGCTAGGCCTGGTCTTAGGGCCTAATCTAGCGCTCATTTTTCTTTACTAAACTAAGGGGAGCGGCACAACGCTTCCGCAACCGCCCCAAGGGGCGGGCTCACAGGATTTCTCAAGCTATGACAACTATTGTTTCTGTTCGCCGCAACGGCACTGTCGCGGTAGGAGGTGACGGTCAAGTCACCATGGGTCAGAGCTCGATCTTAAAGGACAATGCCCGCAAGGTACGCCGCCTGTTTAAGGGCCGCGTAATCGCAGGCTTTGCCGGCTCGACCGCCGATGCCTTTACCTTACTTGACCTCTTTGAGAAGAAGCTCGAGGCGCACCAAGGCATTTTAGAGCGCGCCTGCGTCGCCTTAGTTAAGGACTGGCGCACCGATAAGATGCTGCGCAAATTAGAGGCGATCATGATCGTGGCCGACAAGGAGCACTCCTTTTTAATCTCGGGCACGGGCGATGTGGTTAAGATGGACGACGATATCCTCGCCACGGGCTCAGGCGGCAATTACGCCTTATCGGCGGCGCGTGCCTTAGTGCGCAATACCGACTTATCGGCCGAAGAGATCGTCAAGAAGTCCTTAGAGATTGCAGGTGAGATCTGCGTCTTCACCAACCAAAATCACATCATCGAGACGATCGACGCCAACGCGCCTGAACCAGACGAAAAGAAAGCTCTGCCTAAGAGCGACACTCAGCAAGGTGCTGCCTGGAGCGCCGACTAAATCCACTAAGACCTGTACCAAATAGGATGGTCATTTCATGTCAGAATTAACTCCGCGCGAGATTGTCAGTGAACTGGATCGGCACATCATTGGCCAGACCGAGGCCAAGCGTGCTGTGGCGATCGCTATGCGTAATCGCTGGCGCCGTATGCAATTAGATCCGAAGATCCGCCAAGAGATCTTCCCTAAGAACATCCTCATGATCGGCCCGACCGGTGTCGGTAAGACCGAGATTGCCCGCCGTTTAGCCACCTTGGCTAAGGCCCCATTTATCAAGGTCGAGGCCACCAAGTACACTGAAGTGGGCTATGTGGGCAAGGAAGTCGACTCCATTATCCGTGAGTTGATGGAAGTGGCGGTCAAGCTGGTCAAGGACGATGCCTTTAAGCGCAATAAGCAACGCGCCGAAGAGGCCGCCGAAGAGCGCATCTTAGATGCGCTGTTACCAGCGCCATCAGCCAGCCCTGACGAAAAGCAGAGCAATCACACGCGTCAAATCTTCCGCAAGAAGCTGCGCGAGGGCGAGCTTGATGACCGCGAGATCGACATTCGCGTCACCGAGAAGTCGCAAGGCTTTAACATCATTGGCGGCGGCCCCTCGATGGAGGACGTCAGCAATCAAATCCAATCGCTCTTTGACACCATCTCGCAAGGCCGTCAGGTCACCCGCAAGATGAAGATCAAGGACGCCTTAAAGGACTTGACCCAAGAGGAAGCTGAGAAACTCACCCAAATCGACGATATCCGCACCGAAGCGATCAAGCTGTGCGAGAACCAAGGCATTGTCTTCATCGACGAGATCGATAAGATTTGCGGCGGCGACAGCGGCACTTCCTCGCGCGGCGAGGTTTCGCGTCAAGGCGTGCAGCGCGACCTGCTGCCATTAATTGAGGGCTGCCAGATCAACACCAAGTATGGCATGGTCAAGACCGACCACATCCTCTTTATTGCCTCGGGCGCCTTCCAGATGAGCAAGCCATCGGACTTAATCCCAGAGCTGCAAGGTCGTTTGCCGATTCGCGTTGAGCTCACTGCCTTAAGTGCTGAGGACTTTGAGCGCATCTTAAAGGAGCCGCACGCCTCCTTAACCAAGCAGTACGAGTACTTGCTGGGCACCGAAGGGGTCAAGATCTCCTTTACCGACGATGCGATCAAGCGCATTGCCCAGGACGCCTACACGGTCAACGAGAAGACCGAGAATATCGGCGCGCGTCGTCTGCACACCTTAATGGAGAAGTTGCTCGATCAACTGTCCTTTGAGGCCCCAGACTGCGCCGGGAGCGTAATTGAGATTGATGCCGACTACGTCGATAAGCATTTAAGCGATATCGTTCAAGACGAAGATCTCTCGCGCTACATCCTGTAGCGGCACGGGCCAAGAGCCCAACTAAAAAAAGGGGGCTTCAGCGGCCCCTTGACCAACAGAAGGCAGCATTATGGCCAATCGTGATCAACTCAGTCTGCGTGAGCTCGAGTTATTACAAGAGCTCAATGAAATTGCCGCTAAGACCGATGCTTTAAATCAAAGCATTGAGGAGAAGCTGCAATCTCTTGACAAGAAGGATATGGAAATCGAGGCCTTAAAGCGGGAGCTGGCGGCGTACAAGGAAGAAAACGAGCAGCTCAAAGAGCTGATTTCGACCTGGCGCCAGCGCATGGATAACATCCTCAAGCAATTAGGCCAGCTCAACTAAAGCCTCACCAAAAGCGGTGCCCAGCACCGCTTTTTTCATGCCCGCGCCCGCCCCAGCGCAAGCTTGAGGCACGGTAGCTCGCTTATCTCCAGGATTACGCGCAAGTTTAGCAAGGCCCACCCGCCCCACAGGGCGCGGCATCAGGCACCGCTCAATCCGAGCTGCCGCGCCGCCAGGTTCCCTACCGTGTCGGCTTTAAGCGCCGCAGCTCAAGTAAATCGGGCAGATCAGGGCGAAAGTCCCAGCCTCAAGCCTATTGCGGCTAAAACCCCGCGCCCGCCCTAGGTCTTGACAGGGCAAAGGGCAAATGCTGCGTGCCAGCACGCGCTCAAGCGTGGCTGGCCTCGAGCACAGGTAATGGGGCGCGCTCCGTCAACCTCATGCGCGGGGTGGCTTTGAGCTCATAGGCCCGGCAATAGCCTAAGGCGCGGTGGCTCGCTTATCTCCAGGATTACGCGCAAGTTTAGCAAGGCCCGCCCACCCGCCCCAAAGGGCGCGGCATCAGGCACCGCTCAATCCGAGCCGCCGCGCCGCCCGGTTCCCTATCGTGTCGGCTTTAAGCACCGCAGCTCAAGTAAATCGGGCAGGTCAGGGCGAAAGTCCCAGCCTCAAGCTTATTGCGGCTAAAACCCCGCGCCCGCCCTAGGTCTTGACAGGGCAAAGGGCAAATGCTGCGCGCCAGCACGCGGGCTCAAGCGCGGCTTAACCAGCCGGTACGTAGGCTAAGCTTGCAGCGCGGCGCCGACCAAGCTTTCTTCGTTGCTGGCGTTAATGGTGATGGACTGAGCCACATCCTGCATCGGTGGGCGCCCAAAGAACTTCTTATAGTCGCGCGAGAAGTGCTGCTCACTGATATAACCCACTTCATAGCCAGCCGCTGATGCTGACATACTCTCGGAAATCATCAGGCGCTTGGCCTCTAATAAGCGCAGGCGCTTTAAGTACTGCAAAGGCGAGAGCGAAGTGGCTTCCTTGAAATGGCGGTAGAAGGTCGGCACGGCCATATAGACCATTTGGGCCAAGTTCTCGACCTCGATATCACTGCGGCGGTAATTATCCTTGAGATAGTGGATGACCTTGGCAATCTTGTAGTCTTGGGCCCCCGAGGTGAAGATCTTGCGCAGACTCAAACCGTGCTGTGAACTTAGGATGTAGTAATAGAGCTCACGCACCATGAGGTTGTACGGATACTCGTTGGTGGTGCCGCGCTCAACTAACTCCATCACGCGCCGAATGGTCTTAAGCTCATCTAAGGTCGCATGATCCGAGAGCACGCTAAACTCACACTCCATCAGATTTTGCTGCTCCAATGGCTGCAGCTGGAGCATCACCTCTTGCATCGTCATCGGCTCAATCAAAAACGAGATCGCAAGCAGCGGCTGCTCCTTGGAGGCGCGCATAACACGATATTGCGCTGGCATATCAAGGCCCGCGATAAAGACGTCACCGGCGTGATACTCGATAATATGGTCATCGACTTCCGCGCGTTTTTGGCCTTGGAGCAAAAACGAGAGCATCGGATGATAGACGCATGGACAGGAGCATGGAGCTTCCGCACTGCTACGATGCAGGCGAATCTGAGGGGTGATCTCATACAAGCCATCCTCAGGGTGAACCTTAGCGACCATAGCGCTAAGTTCACTGAGCAAAGCGCTTTTCTCACCAACTAAATCACTCATAGCAACTCCATTGTTGAGCCAATCTTCATCACAAGTGTAACAGCCTTGGTGCTGACAAAAACAGCACTCTGGATCACAATCAAGTATAAGTGGCTCGTTTCCGTTCGCGTCAACTGCTGCGAAAAAGCGTTCCATCGCAGCGGCATCATGTTCCCACTGATGTTCTGTCATGAGGCAATTAGGCTGAGGCGGCAGCTTATTAGCACGCTGAGGCGGTAGCTTAGGCTGATAAGAACAACCTAACAGCTCTTCAATTGCACGCTTCAGCTTCTGCATAGCTGCCCCCCTAACAATGCCTCTTACCCCATAATTACCCTGCTAACATAGCAAAAGAAATTGCGCTTTGGGCCTGATGCCACGATCAGGCAAGTAAATGAGAAAAATGGACAAAGGTCCCAGCCCCCACCCCGCTCAGAGCGGCTCTTACCATGCTCCGCGCGCTGTCATGCTTGCGCCCGGTGCGCCCTAAAGTGCGCACTATTGCGGGGGCGTCCTAAAATCCCTATGATGGAAGATTGTGTGTGAGATGATACGCACGTTTTGTCAACAAAGGTGCAAGGTATGGCTGTTCCAACCCCTGTTACGACTGCATTAGCCTTAGTCCTAGGCTGTTTTGGCCTAATCGGGGGCAATGTCACCTTAGCAAACACCAGTCTCGACTTAAGCAAGGTCGAACTGCATCAACCAAGCACCCAGGACGCGCCTGCGACTCCAAGTTCTAACCAAGGAGCCCCAAGCGCTGAAACAAGCGCAGCTCCCCAGGCCGCAGCCCCGGCGAGCTCAAGCACTCTCGCAAGCACCACCACCAGCCCCTCAGCTCAAGTTCAGCCTGGGGCCCAGGACAGTGCGCCTTTGGCCAGCACCACGAGCAGCGCCGCAAACAGCAGCGCAAGCAGCGCCGCAAGTAGCAGCGCAAGCAGCGCCGCGAGCAGCAGCGCAAGCAGCGCCGCGAGCAGCTGCGCCAATTCAGGCTCGCTCGTGCGTGAGCGCCCACGCTATCGCGATCCTTTTGGCAATCGCATCACGGCCCCGCTCTCCACCGTACGTAATCAAAAAGAAGAGGTCTCCGGCTCGAGCTATGGAGTAAGTCAGCACGGGCAGGATCAAGCGCAGATTAACTTCCCTAAAACTGATTTAGCGCACAGCAAGGTCGCTGTGATCTATTTTAGTGTGAGCGAAAATTTGGCGAGCAATGACGTTGATGAACTAACCGGCGCCTCGATTATCTACAACCACAACCACGAGCGGCGCGGCATCACCGAGTACGTAGCCGAGCTGATCGCCCAAGCCACTCACGCTCAAACCTACCTCATCTCCCGTTTAAGCCCTTACTCCCATGAGCATGATGAGTTGATCTACCAGGCATCGTTAGAGCTCGACGAGCGCACTCACCCCGAAATCGTGATACTGCCGCCGTTAGATCTCAAGGCCTACGATGTGATCTTCATTGGCTATCCTATTTGGTGGTATGAGCTGCCAATGCCGCTCTACACCTTCTTTGAGCAGTACGATCTCTCAGGCAAAATCGTAATTCCGTTCTGCACCCACGGCGGCAGCCGCGCCTACAAGACCTTTGCCCTCATTGCCCAGCAAGAGCCTAATGCCTACGTCTTGTACAACGACGGCCTCATCATCGACCGCTTAGTCGTGCCGACCCATGCCACCAGCACGATTTCCTTATGGCTACAAGCGCTCAATGAGCGTTTAAGCCACAAGCTCGGCACTCCGGTCGGCATTGACCTCGACCGCCACAGCCCAATTCTAGAACACAACGCCGCTGCTCACGGCAGTAGCGCCGCTCAAAGCAGAAATGCAGCTCTAGGTATTAGCGCAACTCAGAGCAGTAGCGCAGCTCAAGGCAGCACTGTACCTCAAGGCAGTAGCGCAGCTCAAAGCAGCACCCCTGAGGCCACGAACGCAGCCCCAACGAGCAGCTCTTCATAAATCCAAGCCCTTGCCCTGAGCGCACCACTAAGGCGCCATAACAGCGCAAGAGCGCGCACGAAGCGCAATAAAACGCCCGCCTAGCGCTAAAAGTGCTAAGCTTTCTATCTAGAATTGGCCCGTCTTTAGTCTTGGTCTTGTTATGCCGTTGCGCCGTCTTCTTGTTATAGGCTGTCTTATAGGAGCCATCTTTGCCCTCACCAGTCCCTTTTGGTACTTCTCCAGCGACCAAGAGCGGGCCGTGCAAGATGAACAAGCCAGCTTGAACCCAGAGGCGCCAAGTAATGACGACCACACCGGCCGCACCGGCACCATTATGCTCGACCCGGACGGCGCCCTAAGCGTCGGCGCTGCCCCCGACCAGACCAAGCAAGAGCGCACCATAGAGCACAATAATCTAGCCCACGAGCTGTGCGCCGACAATTCACCCGTGCAATGCGCCACCATTAGCGCCCACGCCCAGTCAAGCACCACCGGCACCATCGAGATCACGTCCGCGCCCTCAGCTCAGCCCCAATCCGGCCTGAGCGCCCACAACACAGCAACAGAAAACCAGCCTGGTGCCCCCAAGGACACGCCGGTAATGAGCGCCGACGGAACGGCCCAAATCGCGACCCGCTCTGATCATCACGCCTTAAGCGAAGAGGTTATGGAGACACCAGACTTGAGGCCACAAGATGCCATCAATAAGGAGCTCGACGCCCAGACTGCGGCCTTAGAGCAAGAGATTGCGGCCTTGGTCGCAAAGCAAAGTGCAGCGGACAAAAAGGCCTACCAAGAGGCCCTCAGCGCGCGCAAAGAGCAAGTGGATGCGGCCATTGCTACCATTGCGCAAAATTCCAAGCAGTACTATCCACCCCTGATGAGTCGGCGCGCCCTGGTGGTCTTTTTTAGTGTGCCCTACGACCGCCAGGTGAAAAATGACGCCGCCACGCAGGCGGCCTTAAGCCAGCTCTTACAGCAAGGCGCGGTCGGCTTGCCGCCTTTACGCAGCCTCTACTCTGATAACAGCCAAGAGCAAGCCAGCGCCAAGGCCCCCGATGCCTTAACCGGCGCTACCACCATTTACCTTCTCAATGACGCAGGAGATCGAGAGCCGCACCAAGCCCTGCGCTTTATTGCCACGACTTTAAGCGAAGAAAGCGGCGCCGGTCTCTACGAGATCAGCCCAGTTACGACTTATCCTACGGACTTAATTGAGCTCTATGAGCAGGCTTTAAACGAACAGCTGACGCGCCACTATCCGGAGCTGACCGACGACACGCCGATTAGGCTCGATGAGTTCGACACGATTTATCTGTGCTATCCCAATTGGTGGCACGACCTGCCCAGCGCCGTCTACAGCTTTTTTAACAAGTTTGACCTGAGCAACAAGCTGGTGATTCCCATTTGCCTCAGCGCCGGGGACGGCCCGGCCTTAACGGCAAGCACTTTTAGCTACTTAGCGCCCAATGCGACGCTCTCGCCGTGGCGACTCAACCTCAGCCACGAAGACTGTGCTGACCCAGAGAAGTTAAGCCAAAAGCTGCGCAGCTTCCTCCTTAAGATCAGCAAAAACATCAACCAACAGGCCCAGTAACAAGGCTAAGGCGCACACACCGTAGCTCAAGGCGCACACACCGTAGCTCAAGGCGCACACACCGTAGCTCAAGGCGCACACAGCGAGCGCACCTCAGGAGGCAGGCGCGGGCGCCTAAAAAAAAAAAAACAAATTAGTCCATTATGACGTAGCACCAGGATTTGATCGACCTCATTGAGCACAAGGCCCAAGAGCTTATGGGATTGCGCGGGGCACAGCGCCGCTGGCGCTCTCAGGCTCAGCTTGTGCCGCCACCAGCTCCATAGAGGTCAGCAGCGTGACCTCCCAGAGCTCATGGAGGGTAGGGGGCGGCAGCAACATGAGGTTCAAGCGCCAGGCCGCGATTGGCGGCTCAAAAGCAGCGCCGCAATCCCGGCAATTTTGCGCTATGGCGCCACATAGGCGCAGCGCTCCGGCAAGGACAAATCCATAGTCCCCATCTCTCCCAGCGCGCTCCAGGCCCGCTGACCGCCCCAAGGGCCCCCGCGCTCAGGCCCGTGGCTACTTGCTGACCGGCTCCTGAGCCGCTGGCGTCTCAGCTGGAACAGCCTCAGCTGCCGGCACACTGTCAGCAGCGGACTCAGCGCCCGGAGCTGTAGCTTCTGGGGCTGCAGCGGTAGCTTCCGGCGCGGCTACCGTCTCAGCAGTAGCTTCAGCGGTGCTAGCCTCAGCTGGGGGCGTCACGTCCTCAGCTGGAGCCTCAGCAGCGGCGGCTGGCGCAGCGGCAGCCGCCTTGACCTTCTTGACGCGTGGCAGCACGCCGCTCTCGACGGTCTGCGGACGCAATGCGGTAAAGCACAGGGCGCCGACGAGAGAGCCGACGACAAAGGCGCCGACATAGTGCAGTGGGTTGATCGCAATTGGCATCAAGAAGACACCACCGTGCGGTGCAGCCACACCACAGCGGAACAGCATCGAAAAGCCACCGGCGGTCGCCGAACCTACGATACAGGCCACACGCATGCGCGGTACCACTAAGTACGGGATTACGCCCTCAGTGATAAAGAGGACGCCCTTAAACATGGCCTGCCAGCCTAAGTCGCGTTCTTTTTGCGAGAAGCGGTGCGGTGCAATGAGCTTGGAGGCAAGACCGGCGGCCATTGGCGGCACCATACCGCCTAACATAACGGCGGCCATGACCATGGAACCTGGGCCATTCTCCGGCAGGCAGTCGGCTAATAAGAGCACACCCGTGGCATAAGAGATCTTATTGAACGGTCCACCCATATCCGCTGACATCATGCCCGCGAGCACCATACCCACAATGACCAAGGTCAGGGTGTTGGCATTATTGATAAAGCCGGTGATGAGATTGTCGAGCAAGGCCGCCGGGAGATTGGTGACAAATTGCGCGATCAAGGTCGTGAGCACGGCTCCAGCGAGCGGGTAGACCAAGAGCGCGAACATCGCGTCATGACCTTTTAGGTATTTTTGCGCCACGCGCGCCACCACAAAGGACACACCACCGCCGACAAAGCCGTTAAGCAGCGCACCAATCACGCCTGCGCTGGCCATATCGGCCATAACACCACCGGTAAAACCGGCCACCAGCGCCATACGTCCGGCCATTGAGAAGGCGATAAAGGCACTTAAAACCGGGAAGAGTAAGGTACCGATACTGTAGCCAATGGTCTCTAAGAACAGGCCTAGGCTTGAGGTCTGGACAAACTCAAGACGCGCGACCGCCGACAAAACACCAGCGGTAGCCGCCAGAGGCAGGATATAGGTTAAACCGCTCATCAAGTGGCGGTAGAGCTTCATCGGCAGATTGGACGACTCAGCCGCCATCGAGCCGATCTTGTAAACCGGGCAATTAGGGTCTAAGGCCTTTTTGATGAGCTCTTCTGGGCGGTGCACGCCATCGACCACGCCGGTGCGCACCATACGCTTGCCCACGAAGCGGTCGATATCGATGGCGCGGTCAGCGGCCACAATGACGGCCTTAGCCGAGGCAATATCCTCAGGTAAGAGGCTATTGCGATTGCCGGCGGCACCATCGGCCTCGACCTTAATCGAGATGCCCATTTCCTTAGCCTTATGCTCTAAGGCTTCGGCGGCCATATAGGTGTGCGACAGACCTGCTGGGCAGGCGGTAACCGCTACGATGTCATAGCCTTTTTTCTGGGCGGGTTGATCGGCGGACTCTTGCTGAGCCTGCTGCTCTTCAGCGGCTTCTTGGGCTTCCTTTTCGTCTTCGGCCGCTTCGGCGCGGTCGATCGCCTCTAAGTACTCATCAACCGTCTTGGCCGCAAGCAAGGACTTGCGGAAATCTTCGTTGATAAGCAAGGTCGACAGGCGCGCCAACACGTCAAGGTGGGAGTCTGAGGCCTGCAGCGGCGAGGCGATCATAAAGAGCAGATGCACCGGCTCGCCGTCGATCGAGTCAAAGTCCACGCCGTTAGGCACGACCATTGAGGCAAGACCTGGGCGCAGCACCGCATCGCTCTTGGCGTGCGGAATAGCGATACCCTCACCTAGGCCGGTTGAGCTTTTGCGCTCGCGCTCAAAGACTGCTTCGCGATAACTATCGACGTCGCTGATGCAGCCTGATTTGGCCATGAAATCGGCCAGTGTCGTAATGGCCGCCTCCTTGCTCACGGGAGCAGCATTAAGACAAACCGACTGCTTATCTAATAAATCGCGAATCCGCATAGCACAACCTATGAACCGTGGACCAAAATCAGACCTAACACCTGACCCCTTGCAGCCTTTAGGCCGTAAAAGTTACGGGTCGGCGTCATTTTATCATTGCTGACGCGCTCACATTGCCGCACAGGTGCAAAAGACCCTCCCCACCGCTCAAACCAAGCCCACCAAAAAAAAAAAAGACACGGCCACCTTGGGACCAACCACCCCAACACGGCCCGGCCGCAAAAACCCGCTCAAG
>CALXXU010000048.1 GCA_944392765.1 uncultured Anaerobiospirillum sp. | reverse complement strand
AACTTGGTAATATCAATGTCGGCTGTCGCTTCATAAAATATTAAAAGTTTTGTCCAAAGTCCCTTGACACTAACCGTCTTATTACCTGTCGTAATATTATGACAGCCGGTGTGCCCACAATTTTTAATGCGCACCCTACTTCCTATAGACGCAGCGAGCCCTCTTCGCCAGCCAGATCCGCACGATCTGCTGCTTTGTTTTGATTTCTGGTGGATGTGTCCTACCAAGACAGGCCCCACTTAAGGGGTGATTCCAGACCCATGGACTGTTTTGGCTTTACCTGCGCTACGCAGGATCTGCTTTGACCTGCAATTCACTGGTTCAAGCTCATCGACACATCTCTTCTATTTGGCATCGCTCGCCTCAGCTCACCACAGCACAAACACCGACCACCTAGGTCGAACCTGCTCGAGCGTAGGCCCTGCAAGATGCCTAGCTGTTTTCTTGGAAATAAAACCAGATTTTCCTTTGGTTGTGGCCGCGCCCTGGTATCCAGATCAAGTCGCGCGGCCCGTTCTAAATTATCCAAGAACATGGCACAAGCTGGTGGCATGATGCCGCCCACTTCCCTCTGCTTAGGCTAAAGCTTGGCCCTCAGGGCCCGGCATCCAAGTTATCTTTACCAAACGAACCAAAACGCGTGACCGGCGCTGCACAACACGCCATCACGCTGAGGTTCAGCCTTGGTGCCTACAAATTTCCCAGCGTAACGAGCAGCGTCCGTAATAACAGCAGTACTGCGGCCCTAAGCCGCGTCCGCCTACGGCGCAAGTTCAACCCAAGCGCACAGTGCGCGCTTGAGCTGGTTTTAGCGCAGACTAAGATTTCTTGATCCAGCGCCCGCTCCTGGGCACCAAACTGGAGGCAAGGGATTATTTAGGGTATCGCGCTAAGCCTTGGAATAGGCTGTACTCAAGGTGCGAGAAAGATGAACTTGCCTGCTACAGCCTAAGCCCAACCAGAAATCAAGCAAAGACCGAAGAGCGCTCAAATCCCAACCATTTTGCTTTTTTGAGTTCACTTAAGTGAAAGTCTCAAACAACGCTTTAAACTTCCTCTTAGCCCAATACCGCGCTATCTTTAAGCGCGCTTACGTCAAGGGCTTAGCTTCGGCTGTGCTCTTAACTGCTGGTTTAGCCGCAGGTGCATCCCAGGCTCAAGCAGATGATATCGATCACAATGCTGCTGACAATTTAGCTAACGGTGAGCTTACCCTGATCGTCGACAGTGGTAGCAGTTCAGAAACCACCAAGTACTATGATAAGTTCAACATCTCAGGGGGCACTCCTGCTTCGTGGAACGCTAATGTAATCGTACAAAGTGGCACTACCTCCCAAAGCAAGATTGCAGGCACTAATGCGGCTGTAAGTATTACCGGCTCGGGCTCTTTAAAAATCAATGTTGCTGATGACTTTGCAAACAAAGGCTTAGCCATCAACGCAGATGCACAAGGTGCCACTGTATCGATTGGTTCGATTGCTGTTAACAAGGGTACTTTAGCAATCGCTAGTGCAGCCAACAAGACTGCAACGGTATCGGCAACAACCATCACCATCGGTGAGGATTCAGCTCCTAAATCCACTCCAACTTTACTCGCTGCTGGTGATCCTGCCGGTATTTTAAGTTTAAATGCATCTGGTTCTAGCGGCAAAATCGCTTTAGGTACAGCAGGTGAGACCTCAATCGAGGTTAAGAGCACTGGCCAATTAGCAGTTACCTTAGAAACAGGTAGCGCAGACATTAACGGTACTGCCTTAACCTTAAACGATAAGGCATTCATGAAGGTAGCAGCTGGCACGAGCGCAGGCGGTACTTTAACCATTGCCTCCGATACCTTTAAGATTGCTAAAGATGCGGTTCACGTTATTTCCAGCGCTGAAAGTAGTAAAGCCGTTACCGAGAAGTTTACCGGTTCGACCGCAAATATTGGTGGTAACGTACTCATCTCCAAGGACTCGACCTTAGACCTCTCGACTGATATTACGGACGAGACTAAGGGTGTAGTTACCTTAGCCGAAGGCTCGAACACCGTTGTCGGCGGTACGATTACGGTTAATCAAGGTACCTTAGATGTTGCAGATGGCGCTGCCTTGCACGCTGCTGAAGGCGCTACAGCTGCCAAGATTGAAGTTAAAAATAACAATGCAGCAGATAGCGTAACCTTAAAGATCGACAGATCGGCCTTAGATAGTTTCTTAAACGGCGGTCAGTACACTGCGATCAATGAGGATGGTTCTTTAGGAGATGCAAATGCCGCTTCGGGTGACAAAGGTCAAATCACTCTCTCAGGTGGTGCTGTTAACAAGCTCGCGGTCTTATATCTGACCGATACCGATGAAGTCGACCTGTCCGACTTTAATTTCAGTGGTGGTGGCGCAGCTAAGGGCGTTATCTACACCCAAAGTAATGCTGTTATCAAGGGCAACGATATTCGCATTTCTGAGCAGCTCACCAATGGCACAACAGGCCTGACTGGTTCAAGCAGCAATATTCAGATCGAGGCCACCAGCCTGACCTTAGGCGACAACAACGACGCTGCGACCGACTACGGCTTTAAGTCGGCCAAGGTAGCCAACCTGTACAATGATACCAACGGTGAGATCACCTTAGGCAATGCAGTAACCTTAGACGCCACCGTCGGTGCTGATAACATTGAGACGGATGCAAACGGCAAATTCTCGGGTAACTTCGTCTTAACCACCGCTGCCAACAGCTTAACCGTTGCGCGCGGTACCTACACCCACGAAGGCTCGCTTACCATCTCGGGCGGTACGTTAACCATTCAAAACGACCCTAATGCCAAGAACATCGATACCAAGTTAACCTTAGACAAGCTTAACCTCCACGCTAGTGGCTCTACAATCACGGTCGATGGCAAGAACAACACTGGAGCTGACACCATCCTCGATATTTCCAATGTCGCAGGTACCGATTTCAATGTTGCCGGTCACGCCTCGACCTCTGGCACGATCACTGTAAAGGATAGAGGTATCTTAGTTGCCACCGCAGATCAGGTTAAGGCCATCCTAGATGTTAAGGAAACCAAGGGCTTTGCTGTTAAGGTTGATAAAGGTACTTTAGAGGTCAATGACGACTTATCGATCAATGCTGAAAAACTTGTAGCTGATGCATCGACTTTCAGTGATAAGACGCTGACCTTCCACAAGGACAATGGCGGTACTTTATTGGTCAATGGCGAGTTAGCTCTGGATAATATCACGACAGCTATCGATCTTGGCACCGAAACCTACGTAAGTGCCGAGAAGTTAACCTTCGACATGGCTGACGCCCAAATCGCTAACGCCGCTGTGCTCTCTGGTGGTAACTTCACCGCTTGGTCGGGCTTGAGCAGCAATAGCACCAAGGGCATTGAGGTCTCGGGCGCTACCCTGACCTTAGGTGGTTTCGATGGTGTTGAGGGCTCTCTGGTAGCAAAGAGCAACAACGGCGACATCAAGACCGACCTGACCCTCAAGAATGGTAAAGTAACCATTCAAAATGGTTCTTGGAAGGGCGCTAACCAGACCATCACTGTTGATGATGGTAATTTCAAGGTAGGTGATTCCGCCAATCACGGCGCCTCTGGCAGCACTTTTGATACCTCGCTGACCGTGAACAAGTTAGCTCTTAAAGGCGGCAAAACCTTGATCGACACCGTAGGCTCGGTCACGGTCAACGACTTAACCGCTTCTGGTGACGCTTTAGACATTAGCGGTTCGATGACCGTCAACGGCCTGGCTGTCGCAGCTGGTGCTGAGAACCCTAACTACGGCGTACATTTAGCTAGTGGCTCGATTGACGTTGGTGAAAACGCTGAGCTGACCTTCAAGGCTAATGCAGTTAAGGCCATCAATGTTAACACCTCTAACGTTTCTGGCTCCGGCTGGATCTCGGCTGTTGATGGCACTTTTGGCAATGCCAACCCTGCTACTGCCCAGACTGTAATCAATGCCGCTGTTGGCTCAACCGTAACCTTCGAGTTTGATTCGGTCACCAGCTTTAGATCTGAGGCTCTGGCTGAGTTCCGTAAGGAAATCTTCGGCGTAGCCGAGGGCGGCAACCTTGCTGGCTTCGTTAACTTAGGTGACGCTCAGATCGCAGGTCTGACCGAAGTTATCAAGAATAACGAAATTACTTACGGCGATCTGAAGGGCTATATCGATGTCAACTCTGACTTCACCACTGAAGCTCTGCAAAACGTCAAGGTAACCGGTATTGACAGTAGCTCCGAGCTGCGTGGCAGCTTAGGTTCGTTAAGCTCCACTAAGCTGAGCGCAGGCGATCAAATCGCAGTTGATGGCAATCTGTCCTTAAACAACGCCGCAGCCAATGGTGGTAAATTTGCCGCTAATGACGTAGGTGAGGTCTTAGGCTTGAATGTCACCGCGAATGCTAACGTTACCCTGAACAACGGCGGTGAGATCGGTACTGTTTCCTTCTCGAACAATGGCGGTTCCTTCGTCGTAGCTTCTGAGAATGGCACCACCAAGATCGCTGCCATCGACGGTGAGTACGCAACTACCCAGTTCAACGCTGGTACTGCAACCGTAACTGGCACCACTGAAACCGCTCAGTTAACCACCGCTGCAGGTACTAATACCACCTTCGTAGATGATGTAACCGTAGGTCAGCGCGCTAAGGACGGTACCACCTCGAGCTTAGCTGGTGATGCCACCTTCCAGGGTGCTGCAATCTTCTATCAGAACGCCGAAGTTGCTCACACTGGCAGTGCCAACTTTGCTAAGGATGTAACCTTCGAGGGTAACGCTGCGTTCTATGGCGATACCACGGTTGAGGGTACTGCTACCACCAAGAAAGACATCACGATCGAAGATGACGCAGTCGTTACGATCAACAATCTCGTAACTTCGGGCAATATCTTCGTCGGCTCGATTGAGGGCGATCACGCAGGTACTGGTACCTTATCGGTTGAGACCTTAAGCTTAAAAGGCAATGAATTAGTCGTTGATCCAGCTTGGAACAATGCCTCAGGTCTAGCCTTTGTTGGTGTCAATAAGTTCAACGATGCCACTACCTCGGATGCCGAAGCTGGTATCTTAAACGGCCAAGCTTACGCCTTACAGAACTCCATCCTGTCGATTGGTAACAAGGACAAGGACGACGTCCTCGCTATCTTCGATAAGTACATCAACGCTCAAGGCAACTTAAGCGATGATAAGGATGGCGTTGGTGCTATCGTTTACGTAGCTAAGAACGTAGAGGTTGCTGCTAATGGCAAGATCGTCGCAGATAAGACCCAAAATAGAAACACCTACGATGATCAAACCGTTCTTAATACCTACGGTTCGCACAGCGTCTATATCGGCGATAACAGCGTCTTAGGTGTTAAGGTTTCGGCTGCTAACGGTGATAAGGCCGCAATCACCTTTAAGGATCAGGCTGACATCCACGCGGAAAAGGCTGGCAAGATCTTGCTGACCGGCGATTACGACCAGTCTGATCGCATCTTCCTGTTCGATGACTCCGATCACAACATCGCAGTTTCGAGCGGCGGTATCACGGTTGAGTCCATCAACGGCCTCTTGAAGTACACCTATAATGGCGGCTCTGGTGATGCTCTGTACTTTGATATCAGCGACATGAAGGTTGATACCAAGCGTGCTGCCTCGGCCTTCTCGGCTACCTCGAGCCCAGTACATGAGAGCTTAGTCGCTTACGGCACCGGCAATACTGATTGGCGCAACGCTAACAAGCAAAATGCTGATCAGAAGCTGGCTGCTAAGACCCACGGTGCTGCCGTATCGGGTGTAATTGCTTCTATTGACAACAACGGTAATGTCACCTACTACCGCGAACCAAGCGCAGAGGGTGAGACCCCAGTCGAGATTACTGATACGGACGAGACCAAGTACTATACCGTAGTTAACGTCTTGAACCCAGAGTACAAGGAAGGGGTACAAGGTTCGCAGCAGTACCTGCCAAAGGTCTTCTTAAAGGCCGACAACGCATTGCTGAGCGCTATCAACAACGTCCAGGCTAACAGCGGTATCTCCGCTGAGTCCGCTGCCCGTATGGCTGACTTTGCCGGTGTTGCTCAGGTTGCCTTAAAGGCCGGTAGCTCGACCTCTGATGCGATCTCGGGCCGCATGGGTATGGGTGCTCAAAATGGCGCTATCACCTACGCTAACAACGGTCAGGGTGCTGGTCTGTGGGTAACCCCAATCTACATGAACTCTGATTCCGACGGCTTTGAGGCCCAAGGCATCAGCTATGGCACCGATATCAACCTGTATGGCGTGGCTTTAGGTGGTGATTACACCTTAGCTAACGGCATCCGCGTTGGTGCTATGTTCAACGTAGGTAGCGGTGATGTTGATGGTCAGGGCGCAGGCTCGAACGTTTCCTCGGACTTCGACTACTACGGCTTAGGCCTCTATGCTGGCTACACCATGGGTCAGTTCTCGATCGTTGGTGATATTTCCTACACCGCTGTGGATAACGACCTTGAGGCTAATACCGAGTTTGCTGAGATCGGCAAGCTGGAGACCTCGCTTGACTCCTCGAACATCAGCTTCGGTGTCACCGGCGCTTACGCCTTTGATACCGCTGCCGGTGTCAAGGTCACCCCACACGTCGGCTTACGTTACAGCTACATCGATATCGATGACTACACCGTAGACAGCAAGGCCGGTGCTATCGGCTCTTACAGCGCTGACTCCCTGTCGGTCTTCTCGATCCCTGTTGGCGTAACCATCGCCTCCGAGTTCAACGCTGGTTCTTGGAGCGTCAAGCCAAGCTTTGACATCACCTTGACCGGCAACTTCGGCGATGACGAGAACGAGGGTACCTTCCACTGGAATGGTGTTGAGAACATCGACTCTGGCCTGAACTCCGAGATCTTTGACAACTTCACCTATGGTGCCACCTTAGGTGTTGCTGCTCAAAGCGCTTCGGGTATCTCCTTAGGCCTGTCGGTTGGCTACACCGGTAGCAGCAACGTTGATGACTTCGGCGTCAACGCTAACGCTCGCTTCACCTTCTAAGAGACGCGCATAAGCGCAAATCTCTTAGTCGGAGATCCGCCTCACGCAGACGCGTTCAGCGCGTTCCGCACGCGGGGCGGGTCTAAAGAAAGCAGGCCGAATCAAATCGGTCTGCAACTGAAGCTACAAGCCTTAAATACAGGCCTGCCTTAAAAAGCAAGCCTGCTATCCCAGGCTAAAGCCAACATAGGCACGGTAAGTCACAGAACAGCCCAGAGCCCGCCGCAAGGTTTAGCTTATAAGGCCAATCTCGCTGCTTACCACATTCACAGGGCGCACTATAAGGTGCGTCCTTTTACCATCAAATAAGGAGTCAATTATGGAAAATGGCATTCCACTTGAATTTTGGAAAGGCTACGATAGTCCCCTTACCTCAATCTTTCCAATCGAGCACGTTTCGCGCAATGAAGATTTACAGAGCTTTATGCAGAAGATTGAAGCTCAGATCTGGCGCGATGTACCTTTCACCGTGAACGAGGTCACTTGGTTAAACGCTAGGGCCCCTGAAACCACTAAGTTTGTGGTTAAAAGCCAAAATGGTACTGATACCATCGAATCAATCAAATCACTTGCTCTTGAGTTTGTACGCGCTAAGACTTATCAACAATTGTGTGATGAGTTCACCGCTAACATCAAAGGCCTGTCCCTAACTACCGTTGAGCCCAAGGAGCTAAAGGCGACTGATAAGTACTTCCACTTCACCGGCTCGCCTAGCTTATCCACCAAGTGGGACTTTAAGCTCAACAGCTCAAAGCTCGGCTCTCTGGCCATTGTTAACGACATCTCCCTATTGATCAAAACATTCGGCAGCAAGCTCGAGCTCAACCAAGGATATATCAGCCGTAACCTGACCTTGGCTGTACCTCCTTCTCACATGCCTTATCTCATGGCCCATACCGGAACACTGAGCTCAGCCTACGATATGCTCAAGGCGACTTTTCCGGGGCTCAAGATTATAGCTATTCCTGAGTTGGCTGATGGTGTAATAAACAGAGCTCTGCTGACCTACGCAGATACCACCTTTGGCCCTGCCGGTTACTTCTTAGTAAACCGCGCTCCTTTCTTAGAGCGTAATCCATATAGTATGGACAATGTCGAGTACACTGTAACCCTGCCAAGTGTCCGATTAGCTATTACCAAGCCTGAGCAAATCGTGCTCTTAGAAGGCATTTAACCACACAGCGCTCAGCTTAGCCATTTGAGCTCAGCTGTTGCTCGGACAAGAGGTGGCAGGCGCTAGCCTGGTCACCACCAAGGCGCCCACTGCCGCACGGCAGCGAGCACCTTTTGGTACGCATTCCTTCAAGCCAAAACAAAGATGTCGCAGTGGCCTAATTTTATTTGGCCGCGCTGGACCAATCGGCTCAAAGACCCTGAGCGCCCGCCCCTAAACCGATTCGTCCACTGACACAACCGCTCATTGCTTTTGGTGCATGAGCGAAGCTTAAATTTTGACCGTCAAAAGAACCATAAAAATAGCTTGCTAGCTCTAAGTAGTTACATTTTTTTTTTTCAAGCGTCCCGCGCCGTTAGAAACCGTAAAGTTTCGCGATTTGCGTTAACTGGATACCACGCAAAACTGGAACGCGAAACGCAGCTGAGCTTGGTGTAACACCGCACTCGCTGTTCTTATGGACGCAGTTCCTAGTAACTACCAAAGGAAATAAAGCTTGACCTTATGGCAAGCCCCAGTGCCACTCGCACTGCAGGGCTAGGCTATGCACGCCCTAAATATGCCAATTAAGGTCGAGCGCTCTTCTGCTCTCAAGGCAGGACTTTTCTCCCTCTGCTCATTTCATGGCTCTATCGGCGATATTTTCCAGATATCTGGATTCTTTGTGCCTTTAACCAAGACCAAAGGCTACTTTCGCCTAACAGGCTAGCACCTCGTTAAGAGGCTGTCCTAACAGCTGCGCTGGCAACACCGCTTTGTTACGGCTCCCCACGAGTTCGTGAACTTTGTGGCTCATGCCCAGTTCACGCTCACCAATTCCTTTCACGGTGTGGTTTTCTCGCTCATCTTCAACACTCCGTTCTCGTACTTCTACCGCGAGGGCTGTGATCCGCGTCTTGCCATGTTGCAAGACGTCTTTGGCGTTACCTGCCTACATGTGAACGCCCAGAGCAATCAAAAGATCGCTGAGCTTACTGCACTCAATCATGACATTGCTAATGTCTACAACCAAGGCATTGGCGCTTTACGAGAGCCCTCGCTGAAGCAACTTCAGACCATTGTGGCAGATTAACCCAGGCATCCAAAATGAGTAAGAAGAAGCACCCAACCAAACAGGCTAATAAGCTTGCTGCCCCAACCGTCTCTAAGGTCGTAGCCGCCCACGACTGTACCGGTTGCTCTGCCTGTGTCGCGCTCTGTGCTAAGGCCCATGCCATCAGCATGCGACCTAACGCTGAAGGCTTTTTAGAGCCGGTCATTGACTTCAAAAAATGCAATCACTGCGGTAAATGCTATCGCTACTGCCACGTGGTACAGCGCAAGGCCTATCAGGCGCATCTTATTCCCCATCAGCAGGCAAGCACCGACCCCAACGCGCCTCAACATCACAATGAAGCTCATCCAGGCTTTACCCAGCGCTACTTTGCGCTCAGTTTAAAGCCTGATTTCAAGCAGCTCTATGGCGCTGCGACCACAGGCGTGGGCTTTGTGCTAGCCCACCGCTTTGTGCGCTCTGGCGATGTAGTCGTAGGCTGTCGTTTGAACTCTTCAACCAACGAAGCCGAGCATGTCATCGCGCGTACGCCTGAAGAGGTATTGCCGTTTTGCGGCTCCAAGTACGTGCAAAGCAACAAGCACGCGGTCATGGCCGAGGTTAAATCTTTACTGCAAGCAGGCACTCCGGTGCTGTTCTTGGGCACTCCGTGTGAGATCGCAGGCGTAACCACCTTATGCTCTACGCTCAAGCCTGAGGCTAAAGATCGTCTCTTCACCGTGGATCTCATCTGCCATGGCGTACCTTCGCCTTTGAGTTTAAAGCTCTATGCACAGGATGCAGCAAAGGAGTTAGGCTCAATCACCGGGATTAACTTCCGTGTCTTTTTGCCGCAAAGTCCGGATTGGCGCAATATGTTCATTGGACTCAAAGGCACCAAGCAGCAGATAGTGCAGCACTGCCGCCAAAATCACTATTACACCGCCTTTTTAGAAAATTGGAGCTTGCGCCCGAGCTGCTATCACTGTCCTTACACCAACCTCAATCGCCCCAGCGACCTGACCATAGGCGATTTCTGGAACATCGAGCGTCTATTACCACAGTTCCCATACGCTCTACTTGGTACCAGCCAAGTTTTGGTGAACTCGAAGCACGGCGTCACCCTCTTTAACCTGCTCCACAACCATATCCGTCACGTCCAGGAAGTACCAGCCCAGATGGTTCTGCAATCCAATTACTTGCTCCACGATCCAATGGCGCTACCCCCAGAGCGTGCGCTCTTCTTTGCTGCCCTCAAGGAACAACAGAGCACGGTAGCGGCCGTCAACACGGTCTTAGCCCACATCAAGACACAACACCAAACCTCAAGTTAAGTCTTAAGGCCCATTGAACCTTGGTCGGTTTGCATAAATGATGGGTAAGTGCCATCATGTGATTAGAATGAGAATGGAGCACAAGGGTGTAAGCAGCGATGGAAATAGAGCAAAGGGTGCCGCCTCAAGTCATTGGACTTTTGAATCTGGCTAACCTCAACAATGACAACTATGGCGCATTCATGCAGGCTTGGGCCCTCAAACAAGCCTTCATTAAGGTAGCCGCTGCGCCTGATTTGCTTGCCCCTTCTACTCTCAATCCTGTAACGAGCAATAACAGCATTGCTATCGGATTAGTCACCTATTCCGCGCTTACTCCAGCACAGATCGCGCGCCAACGTTCCCTGAGCTTGATGGCTCAACACCCTACAGGTAAGCTCAAAGAAGACCGTCACATCGCATTCCAGGTCTTTAAGCATGAGCTGTCACGCCTCAAGCGCTTTGCTGCCTTCATGCCCCAACTGAAATTTGACCAGCCCATCGCCTCTGATCTTTCGCCGGAGCGATTAAAGCTTGTCATTGGCTCAGACTGGGTCTGGTACTTTGACCAGGACAACAAAATCAACCCCATCTTCTTAGCAGACTTGCCTCAATTCCAAGAGGTACGCCGTTACGCTTATGCCGCAAGCTTTGGCACTACGAGCCCCGAGCATCCAGCCTATCAGAGCTACGCGCCATACCTGCATTCTCAATGGGCCAAATTCCGGGGAATCAGTCTGCGTGAACCGACTTGGTTACCGGAGTTTGAACGCCTTGCGCTCAATCTACCTTTAGGTCCGGTCACCCACGTACTCGATCCAGCGCTCTTACTTGATCGCCATTATTATCAAGACATGGTGGCTCGGCCGCTCTGCTCTGAGCCTTATATCCTGATCTACACCCTACCTTTCTCGCACCAGAAGAAAGATGTGGACACCTTGCTTGATGTGCTTACCTCATACGTTGAGCAAAGCGGCATCACTAAGGTCATCGACATTTCCTCTTGCCATATCCTAAGCCACCCAGATTGTGTCGCACGCATCAAGGCCTTGGGGATTGATTACAGTTACCACTACGACACTGGTCCCGATGATTTCGTCAATTGGGTAGCCCATGCGCAGTTGGTACTGACCCCATCCTTCCATGGCATGGTGTACTCGTTACTCTTCGGCACACCTTTTAGCTATTTTGCCTTACGGGGATCGGATCCTCGTGTCATCACTTTAGAGCAGGTGTTTGAGATCGCGCCGCTTAAGATGATTCCAGAACGCAGCTTCGACCTCAAAACCTTCAACGAAACGCTTACAGATTGCAAGGCCAAGTTCGCTGAACGAATTGGCGGCCTGCGCCAACTCTCCTATCAAGTACTGCGCTCCATCATCCAAGACTAAATAAGGCAAGCCATGAGACCAAAGCACAAACATCACGACCAACAACCAACGATTACTGCCACCAAGTGGTGTACTGGCTGCTCCGCCTGTGTCGCAGTTTGCGCTAAACGCCAGGCCATTACCATGCAGCCTGATAAGAAAGGCTTTTTTTTCCCTAAGGTCGATGCCAAGCGCTGTAATCATTGCGGCAAATGCTATCGCAAGTGCCCGAGCGCCCAGCTTCAGCAAGGCAAGGTCCAGCTTACCCCAGGCAACCTGCTCCCAATGGCTGCTGAACAAGCTCAGCCTGCTTTTACCCCGCATTACTTTGCTTTAAGCCTTAAGCCTGACTACAAAGAGCTCTATGGTTGCACTACGACCGGCACGGCCTTTCGTATCTCATACGCCTTTATCAAAGCAGGCGGCTTGGTCTGCGGCTGTCGCTTCAACTACGAGAGCGCTGAAGCCGAGCACGCTATAGCCTCCACCGTTGATGAACTCAAAGCCTTTTGTGGCTCCAAGTACGTCCAAAGCAACAAGCACGACGTCATGGCGCAAATACAAGAGCACTTGCGCTCTGGGCGTAAGGTGCTGTTCATTGGTACCCCTTGTGAAGTAGCAGGCCTCAAACAGCTCTTAAACGAGCAAGAGCAAGCCCTGCTCTTTACCATTGACCTCATCTGTCATGGCGTACCCGACCCGCAAAGCCTCAAGCTCTACCTTAAGGAGTTGAGCTCTCAAGTAGGAGCGGTTCATGACCTGAACTTTAGAGCCGAGAGCTGGGTACCGCTGATCCTCAAAGCCCAAGGTTCAGAGGGTACCTTTAAGGCTGAGAGCAATAACACTCACTACTTCTTTGCCTTTACCCAAAACGTTAACTTACGTCCCAGCTGCTATCACTGTCCTTATGCCACTCTCACTCGGGTGGGAGATCTCTCCCTAGGCGATTTCTGGGGAGTAGCCAGCTTGATCAAAGACTTTCCGTATCCGGAAGCTGGAGTCAGTGCCGCCATTGTCAGCACTGCTAAAGGAGCTGCCCTGATTAACACGCTCCAGTACCACACCCGCAACGTCTGTGAAGTTAGTGCAGATGTAATGCGCGCAACCAACATATCACTGCGCCAACCAGCCACCTTAGTACCGCCCGTCCGTGAGTTCTACTACCAAGAGCTTGCTCGTACCCAATCGGTGGTCGCCAGCGTCAATGCAGTCATTGCCCGCTTCGGCAAGCAAGCTTAACTCCAACCCCATGTTTAAGCCATTTTAGATCTTATGCCTTCTGTTACATTTCAATCGATTAACCTCAACCCGTCAGCTCAATTATCTTCAGGCCTTTGTGCCCAGCTTAGACCTTTGGGCTTAGACATTGATGGCGCGTTAGTGGTGGGACGAGGAATGATGTTTGAGCGCGGGGTGCGCTTTTTTGTCGGCTCCTTAGCGCTACGCGCCAAAATTGGTGCTTACACCGCCTTTAACCGCAACGTGACGCTCACCACCGCCACGCTGGGCCGTTATTGCACCATTGGTCATGGCACGGAGTTTGGTCTGGGCGCTCATGATATCAGCAGCATAACCACTTCCTCTGCCGTTACCTACCGCTCAACCTTTCACTACTTCACCGGGCCTATTCCAGGTGCGTTAGCACAGCTACCGCCCACGGGAGAGGAAACCAGTGAAGTGATAGTAGGGAACGATGTATGGGTGGGTTGCCATTGCCTCTTCCCTAAAAGCGTCACGATTGGCCATGGTGCCGTAATTGGCGCGGGTTCCATTATCACCCACGACGTACCTCCTTACGCCATTGTGGCGGGCAAGGGCGGTGGCGCCAACAGCCAAGGCATCATCAAGGGCTATCGCTTCCCTGATGAGGTCATCTCCGACCTACTGGACTTGCAGTGGTGGAATTATGATTTGCCACGTATGCTGGTTCAAGGCATCAAGATTCCGCTGCACAATGCCCGCGACTTCATTAACTTTATGAAGAATGAAGAGCGTGAGCACCTCATTCCTCTGCCTAATGCCTGGTATTACCTCAATGTTCTCAACTCCAATAGCGCTCAAATCTTTCGGGTGGCTCCCGAGCTGACCAATATGGGGTCGCTCATTGAAGCTCCACGCCTGGCGATCATCAATGACCCCGAGCTGACGGCGCTCCAAACGCGCAGCCACGCCCAATAGTAGCGGCCCAGTCGCAACCATCAGTCAGAGCAAGACCGGCCTTGGATAGCAAACAGCTCTAGCCTTATCACGCCTGAAGCTACGCCATATCCCCGCTCTAAGCCTAACTTCTTTGCTATGATCATAAGCCGGACGCAGGCCCGTGCTTGTATTCACCAACAGGAAAGTGCCGCGCTAGCGCGTGGCGCATTGAGACCGTATAACCAAACCAAAGATCAGGCCCATGGCTAACTTACTCAAGGTTGTCTTAGTTCCAGACAACAACAACCAGACAACCGCTCCAGCAGGTGTGAAGTACCTTTCAATCAAAGACCTCATTAAGTCAAATGACGTAGGCACCAAGTCCAATGACGTAGGCACCAAGTCCAATGACGCAGGCGCCGCTCACCTGTCCCTGCCCTTAGCCGATCGCAGTGTTGCAATCTGGCATTGCAACTTAAGCCTTGAGACCTTACCTCAGAGTGTTGCGCTCACTGAGTTGTTCACGGAGATTGCCCGCGCCAGCGTGGATAATGCCCGCCTGGTGATTACGGCCCGCCATCCGTTCCACGACAGTTTTGTCGACGATGAGAGCTGCGTACGTCCTATCACCATTAACAAGCTTAAAGCCATCTTAGCTCAGACCAATGAGCAAGGTGCTTGGTGGTACCTCCTAAACCAATTAGTGCTCGAACCTGAGTTTCTGCCTGAACTTAAGAATTTAGAGTCAAAGCAGCTCATCTTTGAACTGCGCACTCGCCGCAATGTGATCAAGCACTCCCGTTTGGGCGTGATGGTCAAAAACCACAACCCAGAACCACAATTCATCTCGTGCTACGCCGATGTGGCAGGCGTTCCGCCATTCCCTTTCACGGTGTATCGCGACTGGCAGCAGGATAAGTACTTAAGTCCTGAAATCGTTATGACCGGCCAGTGGGAGCCACAAGAAACCCATTTACTGCTGAACTTAATGCGTGGTTTGCAGCAGCACTGGGGAGCTTCTGAAGCCGAGCGTCCGCTCAAGTTCTTTAACGTCGGCGGCAACCTTGGCTGGTACTGCGCCTTGGTGCTCAATGCCAACGAACACAGTCAAGTAACCGCCTTTGAGCCGGTTAAGTCCAACTTCTCGCTCTTAGAGCGCAATGTCGCCCCTCATGCCGACCGGGCACATCTCAACAACTTTGCCCTCTCAGATACCACTGGTGAGGCCAATTTCTTCATCGAAAAGGGCAATTTTGGTGGTAGTTCCTTAGTCGCGCGCGAAAGCGGTACGCTCTCACAAGTGACCGTTCCACTTCACACCTTCGATGAGCTCTACGCTGAGGCCGATGCCCCTAATCTGTGTGATCTCATGGTCATGGACATTGAGGGCGCTGAGCACAAGTTCTTTAACGGCGCCCGCAACTTATTTGAGCGCGGCTTTAGCCCAATCATGATGCTGGAATACAACCCAGGCATGCTCAAGTTACAAGGTTCTGACGGCACGTTTGTGAATGACTTGGCTCACTGGGGCTATCAGTTCTATGTCATTAACCGCCAATCAGGAACGCTGAGCCTTATTGACGCGGCAGGCCTGCTCCAACACTTTGCCCGTCTTTTTGACACTGAGGCCTACCTCAACTACTTAGCAGTACCAGCTAAGTACGACTTGGCCCACCTGCTCCAGGTAAAGGTGCAACCAGCGAGCACCCACTAAACGCAGTCCTTGCAGGTCAGGACCTGAGCACCCCTGCCTTAATGAGGCATGGGGCCGAACTTAAGAGCAGCGGTAGAGCTGCAAATGTTTAGCTGTCATAGGAGAGGGAGGAGTACCACGTGCCAGCATCAATTGAGCAACAGCACGAAGCTCAAGAACTGCAAGTCATTGGCATCTTGACTTTAGACGGCCTCAACAACGACAACTATGGCGCGTTCATGCAGGCCTGGGCCCTCAAGCAAGCCCTCACCAAAGTAGTGGCGCAACAGAAGCAAGCCGCGCACGCTACGGGCACTCCAGCCCAACGCATCGTGGTCGGTTTAATCAAGCACTCCTCCGATAGTCCAGCTCAAATTGCCCGTCAGCGCTCGCTCCAATTCATGGCTCAACGTCCTACCAGTAAGCTCAAGGAGGATCGTAAGCTCGCACTGCAGCTCTTTAGGCACGAGCTCGCGCGCCTCAAGCGTTTTGCCGCATTTAGTCCCAGCTTACGCATCGACCTGCCACCTAATACCCCACTAAAACCTGAGCAACTCAAGCTGGTAATCGGTTCTGATTGGGTCTGGTACTTCGACCAAAAGTGCCCAGTGCTCCCGCTCTTCTTAGGTGACCTTCCGCAGTTTCAAGAGTGTAAGCGCTATGCTTATGCGGCGAGCTTCGGCATCGCCCGCCCTGAAGATCCCGCCTATCAGAGCTATGCCCCCTACCTCAATGCGCAATGGGCCAAGTTTCGCGCGATTAGCCTGCGTGAGCCTACTTGGCTTACAGAATTTGAGCGCCTCAACCTCAACTTACCGTTAGGCTCCGTCACGCAAGTAGTTGACCCAGCGCTGCTACTTACGCGCGCTGACTATCAGCCCTTGGTCGAACAGCCCCTAAGCACGCAGCCCTACATCCTGATTTACAACTTGCCTTTTGAGCATAAAGATGAGGATGTGCATGCTCTACTTGATGTGCTCACCGCCTATGTCGAGCAAAGTGGCACGAGCGGGCTCAAGATTGTCGATATCTCAAAGTACCACATCTTAGGGCGGCCGCAATTTACGGCCCGACTTAAGGAGATCGGACTTGACTGTGAGTTACATTACGACACCGGACCTGCTGAGTTCGTCAATTGGGTGGCTCATGCCCAACTGTTGCTGACGCCTTCATTCCATGGCCTGATGTACTCGCTGATCTTCAACACGCCGTTTTGCTATTTCATCTTGCGCGCCCAAGATCCGCGTCTCGTTTCGTTAGAGCAGCTTTATGACATCGAGCCGCTGAAGCTGGTACCTGGCCGCAGCTTTGATTTAACAGCATTTACCGCAGCCCGCGCCCACAGTCAAAAGGTCTTTGAGGAACAAGTAGCGCAGCTTCGAGCCCACTCCTACCAAATCCTTAACAGCATCATCCAAGACTAAGGGCGGCAAGATGCTATCGATTATGACCAATCTCACCCCACAGCAATGTGCACAACTGGAGGCACATGGACTCAAGATCTTTCCTCCAGTAGCTATTGGACAGCTGTCCCCAGAATATCTGCACCAGAGCGCTAAGCCAGACCACGATTATGCGTATAGCCTCAAATTTAAAGCACCGGTGATGGTTTGGGGCAATTGCTTCCTGCGTACTTGTGCCTTTGGTGCCTACAGCTACTGCAATGCTAACAGCTCCTTAAATCTTTGCTCCATTGGCAATTACTGCTCCTTAGGCTCAAACCTCAGTTTGGGCTTGCCACAGCATAATATGACCGGATTTTCATCATCCGCCGCCTTTGCTTCGCATGAGCCCTTCATGATGCAATGGCGTGGCGGTCCGCCTTGGCTTGATAGCGCCTACTACCCCATTACCATCGGCCATGATGTGTGGATTGGGAACAACGTCGTCATCCCTGCGGCCCATCCTATCACCATTGGCACCAGCGCTATTATTGCGGCAGGTGCTGTGGTCACCCATGATGTGCCCCCTTATACCATCGTCGCGGGTAATCCCGCACGCGTTGTGAAACAACGTTTTTCAGACGAGTTATGCGCAGACCTACTCAGCAGCAATTGGTTTGACTATGACTTGCCCCGTTGTCCGCAGCGCGATGACCTGGCATTCCAAGATCCCAAGCTCTTCTTAGAGCGTTTTGCCCAATGCCAAGAACAAATTCCGCGCTTGCCCCAGCAGTACCTCAAATTGATCTGAGCTTAAGGGCAAGACCCAGAGCGTACCGCCTCCGAAACCAGTGCAGCTTGGTATTACGGGCTTACGCCCTACCCTCCAGCCTTGCCCTTGCGCCTTGTCTTTGCGGCAATTCTGCGGCCTTGCCCACACCAAGACAAAGTGATCGGTATAATGGGAGCAGTAGAATCTAAGTCAAAAAGCCCAAAGCTCTGTGCTCAGGACATGGAGCTTGCACCTTTGTTCTAGTGGTAGCAGTGAAGTCCATGGATTCAGTTACTTTCAAAACCATCACGCCTAGAGCGCCGACTCGCCTTTCCCCCAGCGTCTGTCACCAGCTTAAGCCACTGGGTTTGGGCATTGACAGCACCGTCTCTATTGGGCGCAATCTCATGTTTGAGCGCGGCGCGAATTTACAGACAGGCTGTGTTGCGGCCCGCCTTAAGATTGGCGCTTACTCCTACAGCAGCCCTAACTCGGCACTGGTCACTACCACGATTGGCCGTTATTGCTCCATCGGCCATGCGGTCGAATTTGGCTTAGGTGCCCATCAATTCGACGGCTTGTCGGCCTCACCTGCGATCAACAACAACCGCTTGTTCATGGACTACTCGGGCTATATTCCCTTAACCCGTGATAGCAAGCGCCCAGATGGCGAGGAAACCTGTGTGGTCACTTTGGGCCACGATATTTGGGTCGGCTGCCACTGTCTCTTCCCTAAAGACGTCACCATTGGGCATGGCGCAGTCATCGGTGCGGGCTCCATCATTACCCATGACGTGCCTCCATTTGCCATTGTGGCAGGTGTCGGCGGCGGTGAATACAGCAAGGGCATCATCAAAGGCTACCGCTTCCCTGATGAAGTCATCTCGGACTTGCTGGAAATTGCTTGGTGGGACTATGACATTCCAAAGATGATCGCTCAAGGCATCAAGGTACCACGCCATAACATCAAGGACTTCATCTCCTTCATGAAGAATGAAGAGCGCGAGCATCTGATTGCGTTGCCTGAGGCTTGGTACTATCTGAACATCTTGGACGCTAACGCCGTACAGCTCTACCGCGTCGATCCTGACCAGACCTATATGGGCTCCATCATTGACCCAGCCAAGATCGCCATCATGGACGACCAGATGTTGGCTCAAACTCAAGCTAAGCTGCAAGCAGCCGCGCAGGCGCAAGCTGCCGCGCAGGCTCAAGCAGCCGCACAGGCGCAAGCTGCTGCCCAGGCGCAAGCTGCCGCCCAGGCGCAAGCTGCCGCCCAGGCGCAAGCTGCCGCCCAGGCGCAAGCTGCCGCCCAGGCACAGGCTCAAGCTGCTGCGCAAGCGACCGCTCAGGATCAAGCTACCACGCCCGCCCAAGCTCCCCTGTAAGAAGTCCAACGCCTCACTAACAAGCCTGATTTTGGGCGCTAAAGTCGACGTTGGCGCGCACTCAACGCCTCAGTCAACGTCGCGCCTTTAGCTTGCCTCAGACGCTACCATTAGGGCTTTTGCCCTTCCTATTTCACGCAACCGACATGAGCTCCTTAATTTCCCAGCTATCATCAGCGCTTGCTGCAGCTTTGCCCCATAACCTGATGGAAACAGCGCCCAGCGCCATTGTCATTTACCCCAACTCCATCAATTTTGGCCTAACCAGCCATGGCAGCATCCTAATTTCTGGAGCAGACAACCACTCGATCACGGTCGCCTATCGCAACACCGATCCCAACAATCTGCGCAGCTTGGTCTGGGGTAAAGACCGCTTTGCCTGCATTCCTGGCATCGCCCTTAACCTCAAAGATACTGAGTTTAGCGCCACAGTTAAGCTCGAATTTGCCGCCCAAGCGACCAACAACGCTCGTGTCCGCAAGAATCTAGAACAGACCATCGTCCGCTTTGTGGGCCAATTCGTAGTCAAGTGCGAGAAAATCCTCGACTCCATCTGCGATGCCTACCAAGCACAGCTGCGTTATGAGCAACTCTATCTTGAGCTGCGCACCGCGAATTTCTTCTTGCAGAACCTCGACCAAGATAATTTAGGCAAGCAATTTGATGCCATCTACAGCACCAATCGTTGGGGTAACGGCAGTGGTGCGGGCTCTTTGCCGCAAGTAACCGCAGGCTATCGTGACTTTTTGCAGCAATTCATTGCCCAGCACCAGATCAAGACCATCGCCGATGTCGGCTGTGGTGATTGGCAGTTCTCACGCCTGATGGACTTTAGCAAAGTCCAGTACACGGGCTATGACGTGTCGTCAATCGTGATCGAGCACAACACCCGGCTCTATCAAAAGGACAACGTGAAGTTTGTCCATTACGAGGGCGATTTTGGCCAGGTGGCCCCAGCTGACCTCCTTATCTGCAAGGACGTGCTCCAGCACCTGCCTAACTCCTACATTCACAACTTTCTCAAGATCTTGCCTAAGTTCAAATACGCCCTGATCACCAACGATATCGATGATCTCCAGCCTGAGAACAACAACGCAGATCTGCCTGTAGCTGGCGGCTTTAGAGCAGTTGACTTGCGCGCCGCACCGTTCAACCTCCCAGCTCAAGTAAGCTACGACTTTGAATGGAGCAAAGGCACAGCCTTCCACAAGCTCACCTTGCTCTACACTAACCTGCGGGCCTAAGCCGCGCTTTAGCTGCGCTTTAGCCGCTATGGCAACAAGGGCATCTGCCTTACGGGAGATGTCCTTGTGTTATTAGAGTAGCGCGCTTAAGCGTCCTGATAGGCAATCAGCACGACATCAGAGATCGGCAAGCTGATGGAAGAGCGCCGTACCTGGAACTTGTAGCCTAAGTTCAGGCTCTCAAGGTACGGCTTGAGCTCGTAGAACTCCTCCGGCTGGTGGTAGAAGGCAATTACCAAGAGCGGCTTTTGCTCCTTGATGGTGTTGAGGGCGCCTTGGATAATGTCAGGCTCAGCCCCTTCGACGTCGAGCTTAATCAGGCCCACCTCAAGGTTATGCGCGGCCACAAACTCATCGATGCTGACCACCTCGACCTCCTCGTAGGAGTCAGCTTGGTGATAGTCGTAGTAGGTCGAAGAGGCCGCACTGATCGCGCCCGAGCTCGGCAGGCTGAGCTTTAAGTGGCCTGACTTCGAGCCTAAGGCTTGGTGAAAAGCTTTAAGCGTGCCTTTCTCAATATCAGCCTTCAGAAGATCGCACAGGTAGTCATAGCTGTGATGGGCCGGTTCAAAGCTGTATTTTATCGACTGTGGGAAGAGGTCGCGAAACAGCATCAAGGTGTCGCCGATAAAGCCGCCCCCATCGATAACCGCTTTACCATTTACGCGTTGGAGCACTGGAGTCGGCAGATCATACATGCCATAGAGGCCGACATAGCTGCTGGCCCACTCCAGATTAACCTGTTTTAAAAACGGCGGCTGGCCCTTGGCCACAGCTTCCTTGGTCCGCGCAATCAAGCGGAAATCTTCCTTGGTGCGCAGCATCTCGTTCTTGAACAAGATATCGCCGCCCCAGGATGCCATCGTCATGGTCTTAATATGGTGATCGATGTAATCACAGGAAAGCTCATCTAAGCCCGCTTTGAGCTTATCCTCCACCTCAGCCATCACGTGATGACGCTGATACTCGCGGAACCCCAAGGCCCAAGGATGATAGAGATTGGAGTAATTGGCCTTCACAAAGTGCCCTAACTGGGCCGCCGTGACCGGAGTGACCTGGCCATTATTATTGAGCTGCGCCACCTTCGCCTCGGCATAAGCTAAGCGCTGCGCAATCTCGGACGGCACTTTAATGGTCTTAGGCATAGCTGAGCTCGCATTTTGATTCGTTAAATGGTGGGGTGGTAGCATTTTTACTCTGATTTTGACGCTTAGTGCGACTCATGATAAACCTCGCTCAAAACGAGCATTAACTAACCTTGGCTGGGAGCAATTGCTGGGCAGCCCTCCACCATACTGATGGCGGGCTGTAACTACCGATCTAGTACGTGAGGTGGCGGCTATTTCTTGCCTGCGCGCTTACCCTCGACCGGCTTACCTTTCTTGTGCTTAGGGCGATCTACCTGCACCGCACAGTCAACCAGCTTCAGGCCCTCGGCAAAACCGCAGTGGTCACAAGCTTGGGTGTAAGGAATCTCGTAGAAAGCACGCAGCCGCTCGCGCCGCTCTTGGGCGTTGTAGCGCAGCAAGTCCACGTAGTGCGTGTCCGGCAAGTCGGTGATGTAGCCTAAATACTTACCATGGGCCGAGCGTGGGCAATGGTGGAGCTCACCATTCCACAGGTGACGGCAATTGTTCGGGCAACTAGCGTAGACCTGCTCGAGACGCTCTGGGCTTAAATTGCGGTTCTGAGTCCCACCCATATCAAACCACTTGATATCAGGACGTACCGACTGCACCAAGACTTGGTGGTCGAGGCAGAACTGGACGTACTCCTGGTAATGCGGCGCCAGTTTCGGGCCGTAGTTGGAGAAGAAGAACGAGGTCTTGGTGTTGCCGCGCATCAGCTGCAGCAACTCTTCGCGTGGCTTTAAGGTGCCGTTGGTGACAATCTGGATGTGTTGGAGCTTACCTTGGGCAATAAGATAGGCCATCAACTCAGGCAGCTGCTTTTGCATCAGCGGCTCACCACCCATGACGCGGAAGGTCAAGATGTGGTCCACCGACTCCAATAAGGCGTCGATCCACGACTTTACCGCCGCCAAGTCCATTGGCTTAGGCTGGTCGTAGTGTTGCATGAAGTTGGCGCAATCCCGGCAGCGCAGCGTGCATTGCGGCGAGATGCAAACCTCAACATAAGGCAGGATGAGTGGTGGGTTGACGCGTGCCATCTCCGCACCCACCATTTGGTAGAGCAGGTCGAACTCCGGGCTATTAGGGTTTTCAAGCGCCTTATTGACCTTGGCTTTCTTGTAGCAGTACTCGGCGTGAATTGCTGGGGAAATCAGCTCATGCAGCTTACTAGGCATAGTACACCTCTAAGCGTACCAACACGCTGCTTGCAGCGCCGCAACTGGACTGAGCTTCCGCATCACATGGTTGCAGCTGAGACGTGACTCCATTGCAAAAATTAGAATCACCCCCCCCCATAGGACTAAATCTTGTCATAATAATTTAAGCCTAATTACATTATCACGCGTATTAATCAAGCACAAGGGAGGTGGTAACGCCCAGCTCTCAGCGCACAGAATGCTATCATGCCTAGCTTCAGGCATGGCCGAGCTTCAGATATTGCTGAGCTTCTGGCATGGCCAAACTTCAGGCATGGCCGAGCGGTTTGCGCTCGCGGCAGGTTTCACTTCCCTTTGCATCAGCTCAAGGGAACTTTAGCTCAAATAAGCTTTAGCTCAAAGGAGCTTTGACCTGCTACATCAAGGAAATTTCGCCCTTGAGTTTTAGCACGTCCATCCACAAGGCTAGGTCAAATGATAGCAAAACGCAGCCCTCTTTGCTGACTATTACCCCATCATCTGACCTGGGGCGGCTTAAGCCTGCACGATGAACGGTATGAAGGTGTTGTAGAGCTCGATGTACCAAGTAGGCTGGGTGATAAAAGCCGTTCGCGGAATAAAATTGAGCAAATACCCCACCAAAGCTGAAGAAAGCAAGGCCCCGACCACGATGAGATAGAGCAAACAGCTGTTTTTATTGCCTTGCCATTTGATATGGCTCAGCAATAGGAGCAAGGCCACTAAAGCGGCGGCCCACGCCGCATCTAAGCTATAGCGCGTAAGGAGGTTGCCACCCCATATCGTGTTGAACACCGCCACCGCGCACACGGCGCCCAGTACCAGACCTAAGGTCAAACGCAGCGGATCGAAGCTGCGCCCCTTAAGCCCCAGCGGCGTGCGCAGCCAGGCATCGTTTGAGCTCTGAGGCAGAGCGATGAGGAGCAGGAACAAGGCATAGTTGGCGCTAAAGGCGAATAGACCGATAGTTGGATGAGGGAACGGGTAATAGCTCAAGTCATCCACCGTCGGCTGCGAGGCTTCCACGAAAGGAAAGGCCTCGTTTAAGTGCACGGTTGGCAAGAAGGTGTGATAGAGCGCTTCCAGTAGCGCTGGCAGGTCGTATGAGGGCTGGTACATACCCAAATTCACGGCCGCTGTAACCATCAGGCTTTCACCAAAGTTGGCCACACCGCCAAAGCGCACGTAGTTGTAGGTCATAACCCCCAGCGCACCTAACCCGACCAACAGCACAACTAAGACACAGGTCTTAACGTCCACGAACTTGAGGTTTGCCTTGATGTGAGCCAGGAGTCCGCTGCTTTGAGCACGGGGGCCGTTACTGTGAGCAAGAAGTTCGCTGCTGGAAGTAAGGTTCCAGCTGCTTGCGGTCGCCGCTTGCTCCCAGTTGCGTCCCACGAACTGCAAAAACAGCGGCACAAAGAAGAGCAAAGCCACAAAGAGAATATGAGGCCGTGACAGCACTAACAAGACTAAAGCCGCTGAACTTAATGCCGCTAAGGCCAAGCGCGCCTTACCCGCTTTGAGTAGCGTCTCCGTACCACTGGCCACTAACAATAGGCCCATGGCATAACCTGACAGGCAGGTTTGCTGTGCAGTCACGATCTCGGTTTGGCCAAAATACAGTAACGCCATGCCCGGCAAGGCCATTTGTGCCAAGAGATAGAGCAGCAAATTAGGCTGCAAGCCCCAAACGCGCACCAAAGCACTGAGCGCCCAGAAGCTCGCAAAGACGCCAATCAAGGCCAGAACCGTCGTCACCAAGATAGGGGTCGGGAACATGCCGGTTAAGGCGTAAACCGGTGCATAGACCAAGAGCAAAGGGGCTACGCCGTAGTAGTTGTAGTACTTGCCCTCATAAATAACGTGGTCAAAGAGCCACCCCACGTTATTTTGATAAAACTCGCTGGGGTCGTAGAGGTCATCGAAATTGCTGACCCGTGGATCAACCGCCACATCAAGCGCCGTATGGCCTTTAAGCCAAGCATCAAACTGCTGGTGATAGGTATTGCTGATGAACTACCGCTGACTTACGTCAGCGGTTTCGCAGAGTCGTTGCCCTGCTTTTAGTAATGTTCCGCAATCTACTT
>CALXXU010000047.1 GCA_944392765.1 uncultured Anaerobiospirillum sp. | reverse complement strand
AACTTGGTAATATCAATGTCGGCTGTCGCTTCATAAAATATTAAAAGTTTTGTCCAAAGTCCCTTGACACTAACCGACTATACCTTAATCATATTGATTAACGATCTGATTGAACTACTGGATAAGGCCAGAGTTCTAAAACCTTATTGAGCAAAACTTTATTGCGTGTCTTAAGAGCGTTTTCATTCCAATGATCATTTTGTTGCGCGATATCACGGTTAAGTTTCAAAGCACTATTCTTGTAACCATTTGAAGCCGAGCACTTGACCGCAAAACTTTCATTACTCAAGCTAATATTATCAGAACTAGGTAACAAAGTCATATTGGCAATACGATTTAGCCATAAACTATGAACATTATCAGCATCATCTGAACCTAATTCATTACGCCAATCATCATTAAGTGTTTGAGGCATGACATGTTCAATACTATATGTGTTATCAATTAACGCTTGATAAATATCAAACCTCTTATCTTGATCTTCAAAAGATTCTTCAAGCCGAGCAAGAACATACATCAACATTGGACGATGTAACTTTTGACGCGGATAATACAGATCGTACGTTGAAACTGCTTCGACAATATTATCATCAAATGGCATATCGCCCATTGGCATATCGCCTTCTTTGGCGTTTAAAATCAACTTAACTCTATCTAGTAAGCTACGATCTGACTTTTCAGAATCAACTGCTTTATATAAACAAGAAAATAGTTCATTAAACCATTTTTTATTCATAAAATAAAACCAGCAGCGAACCAAATACGAATCAAGCAGCTTCAAAATATCCAGCAGTTCTTTGGCACTGAGTTTGTTCTCGCCGTGCAATTTCATGCACTGCATACCAAATGGGATCCACTCCCAAAACCAATCCCAAGAAAAATTACGTACAAACAGAAGGTTGCGTAATGTTTGATTGATCTCAGTTTGTAATTGAGGAGTTAAATCATTGACATGTTCTGGGTTGTAATTATAAGAACTAATCTGTTCATACAACTTGGCATAACCAAGAATGTCATTAAGCATTTCCTCTTTAGTGCCTTGATAGGAAAGGCAATATTGTTTAAACTCGTTATAGATATGATCCCCATCTACTTCTTTTGAAAGTTTGACCTCAAGATAATAGAAAATTAAACTATCAGGATCATCTGCCATTGGATGGCCTACCCAAGAGCCCTTTTGAGCACAATGATCAATGTTAATCCAGTAATCTTGATAACAACGTTCTAAATCATTTACTGGGATATTCATTAAAGCAAGATTACGAATTTTGTCCCAATTAGTTAAAGGCTCACCCTTAGCATTCAGAGATTCAAAAATAAGTTGAGGATCATCACCGTTTTCTGGCTCAATAACCAGCTCAACCAACTCGAGATGCTGAGTTATTTTATATAACTCAGTTAACATCAAATCTTCAGTTTCATCAAGGACACTGTAAAAATAATTATAATTTTGGGTCAGCAAAGAATCTGGTTCTTTACCTTTACATAGCTCTACTAAATTATGATTATCATCTACCGAAAGGCTAAACGGCGGCTCTTTACCTAAGATCTTCGAGCTTACTTCACCAGCTAAAGCGCGCTCATTGACTTCGCGTTGTTCAGCAATATCAACAAAAGCTTTATAAAACAGATATAGAGTTACGAGGCGCTGTTGACCATCGATAACCTGTAAATTTGAGCCTTCTTTTTGAACAACAATCGAGCCCAAGAAATGCGAAGCATTAATCTCATGATGATTTTGAAGCTGCTCGACCAAATATGTCATATCGCTAAATAAGACTTCACAGTTATCTTGAGTCCAAGTGTAAGCACGTTGGTAACAAGGAACCCAGAAGTGATAACCACGCGACATCAAGTCTTTGACACTAATTACGCGACTGTACAAGAGTGCTCCTAACCAGATATGGTATTGAAAGCTCACTGCAATTGAATTGTGATGCCGACCAAAGCTCATCAAAAGCTTTGACATCACTAAATTACGGCAAGCCTGTTAAAAATTAAACTAGCCGCGTCATTCTAGCTCACGCGGTCATGTAAGACAATAATTTTATTAGATTTTTGTGATGCGGGGCATCATTATGACCATCGACCTAGTAGTATGGCAACGATCACTTAGCTCTTTCGAGGCTACTTTGACGCGTTAGGTAAAGGCCAGAGCTTGAGCGCTAGCGCGGTCAGCTCCTTAGTACGCTTGGTGAGCTCGTTCTCGCTCCAATGCTGATAGCGCGCAATAGCGCGATTGAGGAAGAGAGAGCTTTGCGCCAAGCCATGCTCCGTTGTACGGCATTTATCTTTGAAGCTCTTATTGCCATACTCGACATTATGAGATGTTAGTGTGAGATTGGCAATACGATGCACCCACAGCGCGTGGATCTTGTCGGCCCCTGCCCCTAGGTCTTTACGCCATGCTGGGCTGAGTTTTTGCGGCATGATGTGCTCGCAGCTAAAGCGATTAGGATCACTCCACATCAGGTCAATAAGCGGCACCGGATCGGCGCCTTGACTTTGCGCTGCTCCTTCCTCCAAGCGCGCCAGCACAAAGTTGCGCATGGCCACTTGGCGCACGTTGCTGTAGTTGAAGCTCATCGTCTCAAAGGAAGAGCGTACTTGTTCATCTGTAGCCAAGCCCGCAGTGGGATCGGCCATAAGCTTGCCTACCGTTTCATCCAGCTTGCCGCCTTGTTGGGCAGCCGTTTTGAACAGGCTGACGAAAAAGGTCTCTAAGCTTTTGCGGGAGGCCAGGCGCAACCAGCGCCTAAAGATAAAGGTTTCGGTCAGCTGCAAGCAATGCAGCAGCTGCTTTGCCGGTAGTTGACCTACGCGATAGCGCTGTAAGCAACTGAGCACGAAGGGCATCCATTCGCGAAAGCGCGTCATCTGCAAGCACTTGAGCCTATGCTCAATCTCAGCTTGCTCGGCCGTGCGCGCATTAGCACTGGGGCGCTTTAATTCACAACGCTCGACTGCAACAAAGAGCTCGGCATAGAGCAGCAGGTCTTGCAGCAAAGCTTGCTTGGTCCAATTGGTGGTTTGGAACCACAGCTTGAAGTCGTAGTAGAGTTCTGGCTCGTTCGACTCTTGCCCGCGCTTGACCTCAAGATAGTAATAGATGAACTCTTGGCGTTGCGCTGAAGGCACCAAGTTTTCGATTGCGCCCCAATAGCGGCGGTAATAGAGGGCGGCCAGCTCCAGCGGCACATCTAACAGAGCAAAATTGCGAATCTTATCCCAGATGGAGAGGGTTAGGCCTTTGGCATTGAGCGACTCAAAGATAAGCTGCGGATCATCGCCTGCTTCTAGCTTAATGGCGACCAGCTCTAAGCACGGAATTGCTTGCTCGATGGGAGCAAGCTCGGTGACCTGCTTGAGCTGCTCACAAAAGAAATGATAGTTTTGCGTGAGCAGCGAATCAGAGCTTGCTTGGGTCGGCTCTTCGTAGAGCTGCTCTAAGGTCAGGTGATCTTCATCTAACAAGGTGAAAGGCAGCTTACGACTTACTTTTTCTTGCTTGGCGTGGGCTAAGGCCAAATAGAGCAAATACGTCGTGATAAGGCGTTGCTGCCCGTCAATCACCAGGCACTGCTTGACTTTGTGCTCTTGCAGCACCAGCGAGCCCAAAAAGTGGGTAGCTTTAGGGTCTTGCTGACGGGATTTGCTCAAGCGCAGCAGGTCATCGAACAAGATGCGGCATTGCTCCTGCGTCCAGGAATAAGGACGCTGGTAGCACGGAACGACGAAATGCTTGCTCCCTTGGAGCAAGCTGGCGATATTGGTTTTGCGGCAGTTCACGATAAGCCTCCAAGGTCAGCTTGAGCGCTGACCACAACTCGTGAGGACAGGAAACCTCCCTCACAAAGCGAGCATTTTCACCAAAGGGCTGTCTTGCGCTACAAGCTACTTTGGATTGCGCGCAAGCTCGAGGCTGGTGTGAACCCGGTCTAACTAGCTGAGGCATTAAGCCCTAATGCTTAATTTGGTCGAGGCCAAAGTAGAGACCAGTACCAACAGGTCAATTAGGGATTAATCCTAAGCCGAGAGGCCAAAGAGCCGTTCTAAGTAAATAGCGACGCCGTCGTCTAAGTAATTTAAAGCTTGATAGCGCGCAGCAGCCTTGAGGGTCGGCATCGCATTGGCCACGGCCACGCCCACTCCGGCTTCTTGTACCATCTCAATGTCGTTTTCGGCATCACCAAAAGCCACCACGTTCTGGGTGCTGATATTAAGCTTAGCACAAAGCTGATGGAGCGTGGCGCCCTTGGAGCAGCCCTTAGTCATGAACTCTAAGAAGTTCGGGTGGGTACGTGCGATGTTAAAGCGCTGGGTGAACTCAAACGGGATGTTCTTGCGCATAGCATCAAGCTTCTTTTCGTCGCCGACTGCGATGAGCTTGTAGGCCTCTTCCGTAGGCTTGACCTCATCTGGGAAGAGCAGCTTCTCAAACGACTGCATCGAGGCGGCAATTTCCATCTCGGTGAACTTGATGTTGCTCTCAGTTAAGAGCACGCGGCGGGTACTATAGGCGTGCACGGCACAGCCATTGAGGCGGGCTTGATGCTCAATGTCGATTAAGTCCTGGGCCTTTAAGGTGCTGATATAGAGGTCTTGCTTGATGTCCTTGAGGCTGATGAGCGCACCGCCATTAAAGCAAATGCAGTAACCGTTGCCTTGATCGATGCCTAAGATCTTGCCAAAGCCTTGCACGCTCTCTGGAGCACGCCCCGAGCAAATGGCAACATAGACGCCCCGGCGTTGCAGCTCATGCATAACTTTGATTAAGCGCTCGGAGAAGGTCTTGTCCTCACGCAGCGTGGTGCCATCTAAGTCAATTGCTACCAGCTTGATCTCCGGCATAGTGGCAGGATCAGGCAAGGTCATCTGAGCCTGTTTGGCTTCAGCGGTGACCTCGACCGTCATGTACTGCGTTTCACGTTCGTGTTGCTTGTCTTGGGCTAAGTGCTCCAAAGTCATATCTGCTCCGCAATTGTCAGTCAGCTCGGCCTAGCTTAGGCCAAGAAATCGCCTTATTGTGGGCAAAGAACCCAGCCTTTGCAAGGGCTAGCAAGATTGGAGCAAGGGGAAAATGAGGAGAGCAAGACGCGCGCGGCCTGCGGTCTGAAAGGAGGGCAGAATTGAGCCAAAATGCCTGGCCCAGAAACGCAAAAAGCTGCATCCGCAGCTTCTTCGTGGTCTCAATGGTGGAGGTTAACGGAATCGAACCGTTGACCCTCTGCTTGCGTGGCAGAAGCTCTACCAACTGAGCTAAACCCCCACTTGAGATGGCGCTTATTGTACACGCATCATTTGCGCTTGGGTAGCCCTACGCCCCAAAATAACGCTTCAGCATTATCCCAGCTATTCGGCATTGGCATTGCCTTCTTGGCGCAGGAGACGCGTGATCACTGCCTGTACCATGTCAACGGTAACCGGCTGACCATAGTCTTGCTGCTTGGTGCGGTTAAGGCTATACACCGCCGCTTCAGCCGACCCCAAGATACGATAGGCGCAGATAATGTCCTGCTGGATCGCTAAAGGAATATGCAGGGCCTTACCCCAGAGGTCAAAGGTCTCTTCGTCCTCAATCACTGGGGACACGGGTTCCTCGGGCTCCTCCGGCTCTTCAGGCTTTTCCGGCTCTGCGGTCGCTGCCGCCGTAACCTGCTCTGTGCCTTCAGTGCCGACTGACGCGCCTGTCGCCTCATGGCCGTCAGAAGCTGCTGCGGTGCTCTCCTGCGCTTCATTGGCCTCAGGCTTGGTTGGGTGTGGCAGAGGAGGGCGCGCCATGACCGCCTCGACCATTGTCGGAGTGATAACCTCAGAGCCAGTGCGAAATTGCAGCAGATTGATCATGTCAGCTGCAGTCTGAGGCGATTGATAGATTTCAAAGGCTAAGCGAATGTCTTGCTGCTGCATCGGCGAGATAAACATCTCCTCGCCGTTGACCTCGAAAATCAGCAGCGCCTTCGTATCGTCCGGAAAAACGTAAGTCTTGCCCATTGCGCTATCCTTTGCTCCAACCAACTGGGCTCACTATAGCACAGTGGGTGCGTTTACTTAGATCTTGTCCGTGGTGGGGTGATAGCGCTCAGCAGGCCATGGGTCAGCACCGCAAAGCCTGCGATGATAGCCAAATGCTCAAGGTAGAAGGCAACTGCATTAAAGGCAGCGGGACGCACCGGCAACATCAAGAGGTCGTGCCCCACATTGTTGTGCCACAAAGACCAACCTGCCCAAAGTAATAATGCAACTTACAGCAGCTTAAAGCCCCAAAGCAAGGTCCTTTTCTCAGTGAGTTTGCGCTCCCATTTGGTGATGGTGTTGTGCAGATGCAGGCCCAAGTGAAAGGCCATCAGGACAAAGCACCACGCAGTCGCGGTAACGTGGAGGTCACGCCACGTGTTGCGCGGCGGGGGCAAGAACTCAAAGGGCAAGGCCATCGAGGCTATATGCCATGAGCTCACCATGGCTAGAACCATCGCACCCAGCAAAAGCACATCGGTGCCGCTGGTTAAGCTGCGGCGCAAATTGTACTTCCCCTGAAACAAGGTACGATGCCAATTCCAGTTGAGCGCATGGTGCAGGATAAAGAGCACAAAGAGCGCATAACCCAAATAGGCATGCAAGAGCAAGCCGCCACCGGGATGGTAGCTCATAAGGTACAAGAACAAGATCAGCATCAACACATCGACGCCGATCTTGAACTCGCGCTTGCCCCAGCCCTTACGGGTGGGAACAGGACGCCCCGCAGGTCGACGGGCTGCGGCCGCGCGGGCCGCAGCGGCGCGCGCGGTGGCAACGCGAGCCGCCCGCTCCCGTGCCCCTACTTCTTGCGCAGCTGTTCCTTGCCCTGCTGTTCCTGGCGTCGGTGCCGGGGCCGCTGGAGGCTTGGATGGACGCCCACTTAGGGTCTGATCAGGCATGGCGCTTACTCCTGTGGCTTGAGCCCACTTTCTTTAAGCCAGGCAGTAATTTCATCCTCGAGCTCACTACCACCGGAGTAATAGTACTCAAAGGCTTGGCCCACATAGGCACCAGGCACTTGCTTGGAGAAGTCGGAGATGCTGTCACCAAAGCGGGTGCCACCATTGCTCGAGAACGGCAAGATGACCTTACCAGTGGAGTCGTACTCCTCGAGGAAGGTGTAGATCGGCATCGGCATAGTGCTCCACCAAGTTGGGAAGCCTAAGATCACCACGTCGTATTGGTCCATATTCTCCACATGAGTAGCTAAGGCAGGACGCGCATCGTTATTGAGATCTTGTGCCGTCACCTCATAAATGCTGCCGCGATATGGGTGCTCCATTTCGATGGTGAAGAGATCGACATCCAAGTCATCGGCGATCATGCGCGCGCCATTCTCGGTGTTGCCGGTGTAGGAAAAATAAGCCACCAAGACCTTAGGTTGCGCTGGAGTCTTGATGTCGAGGCTGTAAGTGGTGACCACACTGCCAGTCCCTGGCTCCGCGTTACGGGCGATGCGAAAGCCTAGGTTTTGCTCGATGGTATCAGGCGAGGTCACTGAGCGATAAGCCGAGCGCACGTGCTTGGCAAAATCGTTCCAGCCACCGCCGCGATTGACCCGCAGTGAGCCTGAGGTAGGGCCGCTTGGATCCGTGTTTTGGGCCGTATCGCAAGGACCATAGTAGTCAAAGCACCACTCCGAGACATTGCCCTCCATGTGGTAGAGCCCCCAGCTATTAGGCGCTAAGCCATCGACCGGCATGGTTTCCTGGCGATAGGTGCTGGTGACCACCTCGGGGTTTTCATGGCTTAAATAGTTCTCTTCAATGAGGTACGGGTACGAGCCGCAGAAGTTAACCTGATCGGCGACGATCTGCCCGCCCTCATAAAAGACCGTTTGAGTGCCTGCGCGGGCGGCGTACTCCCACTCGGCTTCAGTGAGCAAGCGATAGCCATCGGCGGCACGATTCCAGGTTACGGTAGTGCCATCAATCTGATAAACCGGAGTTAGGCCCTTAGCCTCACTTAATTTATTGCAGTAGTTGATGGCGTCATACCAAGTAACTTGCTCTACCGGCAAATTGTTACCCTGGAAGTGGCTCGGGTTAGTGCCCATCACGGCTTGGTAATCTTGTTGCGTGACCTCATGCGGGTCAACATAGAAGGCGCTTAAGGTGACCTGATGCTGCGTCTCATCGGCCTGGCGCTGGCGCTCACTATCAGGACTGCCAATCGTGACCGTGCCCCCTGGCAACAGAACCAAGCCATCATTTACCTCGGCAGCGGCGGCAGCCACGCTCAATTGGGCGGCCATAACTGCCCCCATAACCTTAGACCAACGCATAACTGCCTCCCTACTTGACCTGACTTAAGAAACGCTCAATTTTGTCAGCTTGGCCTTTAAGCAGCTCTGCGTCCTGGGCCACATGGCCATACATCTCAAAGCCCGCGAGGATCTGAGCCCTTGGAAGCAAATGCTTTAGGTCTTTAAGACTGTGCTCAAAGCGTGAGCCTTCGTGAGTGCAGAAAGGCAGAACTTTTTTGCTTGCAAAATCAGCGGCATGCTGTTCTAAAAAGGCCATGAGATCGGTCGGCATCGTGCCCCACCACATCGGATAGCCCACGCAGATGACGTCATAAGGGCTAACGTCGCAATCGGCAGTCAGCTTAGGGCGATAGCCTTGCGCGAGCAGCTTTTTTGCTTCCTCAGTGCAGGCATGATAGGCCTTAGGATAGCGGTGGTCGGTTTTGACTTCAAAAATGTCTGCGCCCGCCGCCTGAGCGATGGCCTGCGCTAGTTTTGCGGTATTGCCTTCAGCTACCGCGTGAATCCCATTAGGGAAATAGTTCTCGTCGGCACGCGAGAAATAGAGCACCAAGATCTTTGCCATAGAGCCTCCGCTTGCCCTTCTTACCATATGAGCATTGTAGGAGGCGGGTCTTGGTTTAGCTTTGCTCAAAGCTATCGCATCTTTGCCTAAATCGATAAAAAAAAAGAGCAGGGCCCACAAGCTCTGCTCTCTTTTTCGTGTCCTGAAGTAATCAGGGCTGATTGCTCTTACAATCAGTGATTACTTAGAAGGCTCAACGATAACCTTGATAGCGGTCTTAACGTCAGCGTGTAACTGAATGGTGATCTCGTACTCGCCAATCGAGCGGATAACACCATCAGGCATACGAACTTCGCTCTTGTGAACCTCAACACCAGCGGCAGTTAAAGCCTCGGAGATGTCGCGGGTACCGATCGAACCGAAGAGCTTGCCTTCGTCGCCAGCGTTAGAGGCGATAACAACCTGACCTAACTCGGTGATAGCCTTTGCACGCTGCTCAGCAGCCTCTAACTCAGCTGCAATCTTAGCAGCGTAAACCAGGCGCTCAGCCTCGAACTTCTTTAAGTTCTCTTCGGTAGCTAAAACAGCCTTCTTTTGTGGTAACAGGAAGTTACGGGCATAGCCGTTGCGAACCTTTACCTTGTCACCGAGACCGCCTAAGTGGGCGATCTTATCGAGCAGAATAATTTCCATGGAAAATCTTTCCTATAAATCTTGTCGCGCCTAAGACCAGGCCCTTCTCACTTGGGAATGCCCCATTGGGACACCCCTCAGCTGGGCCCCAAGGTTTAGCGGCTGTGCAGATCGGTGTAAGGTAACAGAGCTAAGAAGCGAGCACGCTTGATAGCGGTAGCCAGCTGGCGCTGGTACTTGGCACTGGTACCAGTGATGCGGCTTGGGACGATCTTACCAGACTCAGTAACGTAGTTACGTAACAGGCTGACATCCTTGTAATCGATCTCGGTTACACCCTCAGCGGTGAAACGGCAGAACTTACGACGGTGGAAATAGCGAGCCATTATTTAGTCCTCTCAATTAAGCTTCGGCAGAATCGACATCAGAGGCTTCTGGACGTGCACGACGGCCATCGTCATCGCGACCGCGACGATCCTGACGGTCCTGACGCTCCTCGCGAGCCTTCATCATAGGAGATGGCTCGGTGACAGGGCCCGAAGTACGGATGACTAAGTTACGAATTACTGCGTCGTTGTAGCGGAAATTGTTCTCGATGCTGTCAATAGCCTCTTGCTCTGCCTCAACGTTCATTAAGACATAGTGAGCCTTGTGCAGCTTCATGATAGGGTAAGCTAATTGACGACGGCCCCAGTCCTCAAGACGGTGAATCTTGCCGCCAGTCTTCTCGATCTCGCCCTTGTAACGCTCGATCATGCCTGGAACCTGATCGGACTGATCTGGGTGAACCAGGAAAATGATTTCGTAGTGACGCATGAAAAAATGCCCCTTACGGTAAAAGTCTAAAATTTCAGTCGGATGATTTTAGACAAGGAAGCTTACGTGGCACCCCACCATGGGTATGGCACGCGACTGAAGTGCGCCTATTCTAGCCAAATTGCGCAAGTTTGCAAGCTTTATCACAATTTTGGCCCAGCTAAATTAGGCACTGAAATACCAGCACTCACTAAAAGCCCCATTCTACGGGCAAAATCAGCCCCCACCACGCCCCAACAAGCCCCGCTGCCCCAGCTTTTTCCCTAGTTGTCGGACAAGTAACCTAAGCTTGTATGACAACTAAAGCCACTTGTCACACAAGTACCACCAACTTGTCCGACCAGTATGAGCTGGCCGCTCAAAATTAAGGCCTGACACCAGGTCAGGCCCTAAAAGCTCGTTGCCCCTTAAGTCAGGGGCGCGGTTGCGTTCACGCCGTGAGCGAAATTAGTTCAGACCACGTTGGCGCACGGCCTCATAAAGAGCGATACCGGCGGCAACCGAGACGTTTAAGGACTCCACGCCCGAGGCCATTGGGATCTTAGTGATATCGGTGCACTTCTCACGGGTTAAGCGACGCATGCCCGACTCCTCTGAGCCCATAACTAAGGCTAAAGGACCGGTTAAGTCAGTCTCAAAAATTGAGTGCTCGGCCGCACCGTCCATACCGATGATGCGGATCTCACGCTCGTTTAAGTCATCTAAGACACGCGCCAGATTCGTCACCGAGAACAGTGGGATTTCGCTGGCGGCACCGGCAGCGGTCTTGCGCGCAGCTGGGGTTAAGGCGGCCGACTTGTCCTTAGGGACAATCACGGCTTGAGCCCCTGCCGCCCAGACCGAGCGCATGGCGGCGCCTAAATTACGCGGATCGGTGACGCCATCTAACACCAGTAAGAACGGCGTCTTGTTTTGAGCTTGCAGCTCATCTAAGAAGTCTTGTAAGTCGTGCTCAGTCTTAGGTGGGGTTGCCTTCATCTCGATGACAATGCCCTGGTGCACGCCACCGTCGCACTTCTCATCGACAAAGTGGCGCATCGCCGTTTGCGCCACAATGCCATAGCGCTCTAATTGCGCCACGAGCTTATTGATGCGCTTGTCGTCATCGCGTCCCTTGACCACCCAAGCCGACAAAATCTTATCAGGACTGGTCTCAATCGCCTGTTCCACGGCGTTGATGCCATAAACGAGCTCACGATTACGGCTCTTCTTTTGGACTTGCATGTCAAACCTCAAACATAACAGAGGGGCCAAAGCTTCCTTTCGCCCCTCAAAAATTGGTTTAAGCTCAGCGCCCGCCCCTAGGCCGACGCTGTGCCGTTAGTCGTAAGCGCGCTAGGCGTCGCTTGCCGTACTTTTCTTAGTGGCGGCCCTCTTAGCAGGCGCCTTCTTAGCCGCAGGCTTAGCCTCCGCCGGAGCCTCAGCCTTAGCTGCGACCTTCTTAGTGGCAGTCTTCTTAGCTACTGGCTTGGCCTCTTCAGCTGGAGCCTCAGCCTTAGGAGCAGCCTTATTAGTAGCAGTCTTCTTAGCTGCTGGCTTGGCCTCTTCGGCTGGAGCCTCAGCCTTAGGAGCTGCCTTCTTGGTAGCGGTCTTCTTTGCCACAGGCTTGGCCTCTTCGGCTGGAGCCTCAGCCTTAGGAGCTGCCTTCTTAGTGGCAGTCTTCTTTGGCTTGGCCTCTTCAGCTGGAGCCTCTACCTCAGCCTTAGGAGCGGCCTTCTTGGTAGCAGTCTTCTTTGGCTTGGCCTCTTCAGCTGGAGCCTCTACCTCAGCCTTAGGAGCTGCCTTCTTAGTGGCAGTCTTCTTTGGCTTGGCCTCTTCAGCTGGTGCCTCAGGCTCGACCTTAGGAGCGGCCTTCTTGGTAGCGGTCTTCTTAGCTACAGGCTTGGCCTCTTCGGCAGGTACCTCAGCCTTAGGAGCGGCCTTCTTGGTGGCGGTCTTCTTAGCTACAGGCTTAGCCTCTTCGGCAGGTACCTCAGCCTTAGGGGCGGCCTTCTTGGTGGCGGTCTTCTTTGGCTTGGCCTCTTCAGCTGGAACCTCAGGCTCGACCTTAGGAGCTGCCTTCTTGGTGGCGGTCTTCTTTGGCTTGGCCTCTTCGGCAGGTGCCTCAGGCTCGGCCTTAGGGGCGGCCTTCTTGGTAGCGGTCTTCTTTGGCTTGGCCTCTTCGGCTGGTGCCTCAGGCTCGGCCTTAGGGGCGGCCTTCTTAGTGGCAGTCTTCTTTGGCTTGGCCTCTTCGACTGGAGCCTCTGGCTCAGACTTCTTGGTAGCGGTCTTCTTAGTCACTGGCTTAGCCTCCTCAACTGGAGCCTCTGGCTTGTCCTCTTCGGTCTTGGCCTTAGGCTTGGCGACCTTGACTTCCTTAGCAGGCTTGGTGCTCTCGACCATGGTCTCGAGGCTGAGCGCATCTTGCTTAGCCTTGGCGTTCGAGCGCTTGGACTTGGTCTTAGGGGTTTCGGTCTCGGCCTTTTCGGCCTTGTCCGCCTTAGCCTTGCTCTTGGTGCTGGTGCGCTTGGTATCGGTGCTGAGATCAGCATCGATCCGGGCGGCCGTATCCACTAAGAGCTGATCGTCCTCTTGCTTGCTGGCTTTAGCCTTCTTGCTTGCCTTGAGCTTGGCGGTGGCGGCAGCTACAGCCACGACTACTAAAGCATCGTCATCTAAGCTCTCGGAGCTTAACTTGCCCTCTAAGGCGGCTTGCTTGACGCGGGCCTTGAGCTCATCATGTGGCGTGGTGGCCGCTGGAGTCTCAGCCTTGGTCTCAGCCTTGGCCTTGCTCTTCTTTGGTGGCTTAATGCCTAAGTCGAGCTTGGCGCCTAAGGAGTAATCACGTTGATCGCGCGTGATTTGATCCTTGTCCTCTGGGGTCTTGCCCTGAGAGATATCGGCAATACGCTCAAAGAACTCGTTCTTGGAGGTATTGTCTGGACGCAACTCACGATTACTCTTCTCTAAGAGCTGAGCCTTGCGCTGCTCAAGATCAAATTCCTTATCGGACTTCTTGGCGTTGACCAGCGGTAACAGCGTAATGAAGCGGTTTAAGCTATCGACCTTGGAGACGCGAACCTTGATTTGATCTCCGACGTGGAAGAAGATGTTCTTGATGCCTGGCACCTCAAAGACTTGATCGCCGACATTGCGCTTGACCAAGTAATCATTGGAGAGCAGGCCGTCGATGTAGAAGTCGTTTAAGGTGATGAAGACACCCATATCGCTGACGGTTGCGACCGTGCCATCGACCACCTCGTTCTCAAAGTGCTTTAAGTACTCGCACTTTAAGGAATTGTCGACATCAAACTCAGCGTCGTCGGCGGCAATCTCACGCTCCGAGCAGCGGATACCTAAGGCACTTAAGGCCTCATGGGTGTACTGCTGCGCGCCAATCTTGCCCCAGCTGCGCTTTTCTTGCTTCTCCAAGATGAACTTGATGACGCGGTGCAGCTGTAAGTCCGGATAGCGACGAATTGGCGAGGTGAAGTGGGCGTAATTCTCTAAGGCTAAGCCAAAGTGCCCGATATTATCTGGGCTGTACTGGGCCTTGCTCATCGCACGCAGCATTTGCAGCGAGATTACGCCTTGGACCGCAGGATCAAGCTTCTTGATCTGATCATTGGCCTTCTTGAAGTCCATTGGGCTTGGCTTGTCACCGCCGCCTAAGTCGATGCCATAGCGCGATAAGATCGCACGCAGCTTATCGAGCTTCTGCTCGTTAGGACGATCGTGGATACGATAGAGCGTCTCGTACTGCATATTCTTGACGAAGGTGGCCGCACAGACGTTTGCGGCGATCATGCATTCTTCGATCAACATATGCGCTTCATTGCGGGGATCTGGCTCCATACCGGTGATTTCCCACTTCTCATCGAAGAGGAAGTGCACCTCGGTACTCTCAATCTCAAAGACGCCGCGTTGATCGCGCGCATGCTTTAAGACTTGATAGAGCTCATAGAGGGTCTTAACCCACGGTACGCATTGCTGGTGCTCTTCCTGGATCGCCTTGCCCGTCATAATCATCTGATGGGCTTCGGTGTAAGTTAAGCGCGCATGCGAGTTCATGACCGCAGGATAGAACTGATAGGTCTCAATCGCGCCGTTTTGGTTGACCACCATTTCGCAGACCATACACAGACGATCCACGTTTGGATTTAAGGAGCAAATCCCGTTGGAGAGCTCCTCAGGCAACATCGGAATGACGTAGAACGGGAAGTAGATACTGGTGGTACGCTCGTGCGCCTCAGCATCGATCGCACTGCCGCTACGCACATAGTAGGACACGTCGGCAATGGCGACGTAGAGGTGGAACTTATCGCCCTCTTTTTCGCAGTACACGGCGTCGTCAAAGTCCTTGGCGTCCTCACCGTCGATCGTGACTAAGGGCAACTGACGTAAATCAACGCGGCCCTTGCGCTCAGCAGCGGCGACCTTATCAGGGATACTCTTAACCGAGCGCTTGACGGCATCGGGCCAAACATTAGGTAGCTCGTGCTCTAATACCGCCTTGACGATAAAGGTGTTCAAAGCGCCGGTGTCATGAACCACCTCACGCACGCGCACCACTAAGATGTTCGGAGACTTACGAGCGAGAATTTCCGCGACCACTAAATCACCGATCTTAGATGGCGCCCCGTCCTTGGTGACGCGCACGTCATAGGCTAAAAAGCCCTTTTCTCTAAAGAAGATTTGGCGATTACTCGAGACCTCACCGGTGAGCATGGTGCGCATCTTGGTGATGGCCGTAACGTAGGCAATACCCAAGAAGGTGTTGATCACTACCTTAACGTCATCGCCTGGGATCACCACAAACTTGCTGTAGAGGGGATATTGGCCACTGTCGTCGTTAAAGCGCAATTCGGTCGTGCTATTGGTGAAGACGTAGTTCTTGTTGGTGACGCAGCTGACATAGCCTTCACGCTCGGCCTTAAAGCCTGGTGCGACAAAGCCAGCGCCCGCCCCAATGTACTCTAAGGCGCCCTCTTGTACTAACTCTTGTAAGGTGCGCTCATAGTCTTCGATGGTCAGACCCGTGGTCGCGCCCTTAAAGCCGACCGAAGCTAACATATAGCCCAAGACCGACAGACTGCCCTTATCGACCATTTCCTCAAAGCTAAAGTGCTTGGTGGCCGCGCATAAGTAGAGCGCCGTCTTAAAGTCTTGGCCTAAATCGCCCTTGGGGGCGTGAGGCTGCTTGAGCAGCGGCGCAAAGACATTCTGCGATTGTGGACGTGCCCCTAAGCTCTCGGGGGCTAACACCCCACCCGTCGGTAAATCAGCACCGACCGCAAAGTTCTCAGCCTCCGGCAGAGCACTAGGCTGAGCGCTGGCAGCGGCGCGCGGAGCACTATTCTTAGTGCGAGCTTTCTTCGACATAAATTCACTTCCTTATGGCGCGAGGCCCATTTGGCGCGCTCATACCCACCGAGTGTTGGCAAGGCGCCCACCTGAGAATCAGAGCTCAGGCCCAAGAAACTGGTGGGGTCGAACCCCAAGACAAAATTAGCAGGTCACAAGCCAGCAAGTTGCTCAAAGTCCGCCCTAAAAGCCGGATCAATGCGCACGGAACCAGACCAGCACAAAAGGAAGATGCAGTGTCACACCGATTACGGGCACGAATTTTAGAGATCCACAAACTACTTCGTGCACCTAGGCGACAACCCAATGGTCGCCCGACACTGCTAGCTAGGTGCGGCCTTACGCCCCATCGGCAGAAAACTGCCTCAACTCGCCTCCGCGAGAAACACTGCTAGCGTTCAGCAAACGCCGGACAAGAGATCCGGTGCTTTTGCTACCATTTAGCCCCACAGGGCTACAACTCTAAGCATAGCACTAATTTAGGCCTATCCTTAGAGAAAATGCGCTAAGACATCATTGAGCATAAGATTACCTTGCTCAGTTAAGGTAAAAGCACGCAAAGCACCGTCTGAGTCGAGCTCACAGGCGACCAGACCTTGCTCTTGCAATAAGAGAAAATCAGCGGTAAAGGCCGTAAGCTCGCGCCCGGTGCGCAGCTTAAACTCAGAGACACTCACAGGATCCGAGCGCAGGCGCAAGCGGTTGAGCAAGTACTCAAAGATAATCTCACCTAAGTCTGTGACCTCATGGCTTGAGCAACCTAAGAGCAATGGCGGTTTACGTGCGACATTGAGGTCTAAGAGCTGGTCGCGGTAAGCTGCAATCTCTTCGCTATTGGCCGTGCGCCAAATGGCCATGGCACTTGCGTCCTCAGCCCCGGACTGGCCCGACAAAGCCATGCCGGACAGAGCCGCCGCGTCGGCACGCTTGAGGCTCACCTTTTGGTGAGCGCCCGCGCCTAGGCCCAGATAGTCGCCGTAGAGCCAATAGTTTTGGTTGTGATAGCAGCGCGTGGTGCCGCCCAAGCTAAAGGCCGAGACTTCGTAATGAGCAAAACCTGCCGCCTGCAATTTGGCAAAACCTGCCGTCTCGATCCCGACTAACACGTCTTCATCAGGCAGCTTTGGTGGATGCTTACCAAAGTACGTACCTTCCTCTAAGGTCAGCTCATACCACGACAAATGGGTTGGCTCTAAGGACAGCGCCGTATCAAGATCGGCCAGCGCCCCAGCCACATCTTGCCCCGGCAGGCCATGCATCACATCAAGATTGAAGTTGGTAAAGCCTGCCGCGCGCGCCAGGCGGGCCGCCGCGATCGCCTCATCTCTACTGTGGATGCGGCCCAAGCGCTTTAACATCACCTCATCAAAGCTTTGGACGCCGATGCTGATGCGATTAAAGCCCGCTGCCCGCAATTGCCTCAGCTTATGGGCGTCGACCGTGCCGGGATTGGCCTCCAAGGAAATCTCAGCATCAGCGGCTAAATACGGCCCAATGCCCGCTAACAGCCGCCCTAATTCCTTGGGCTCACACAAGCTCGGGGTGCCACCGCCCAGGTAAACTGAGACCAAGGAGCGGCCCTTGAGCAGGTCCTTTTTGAGCTCAAACTCGCGCAAGAGCAAGGACACGTAATCCTCATCACGCGCGCCATCCGAGCCTAAGGGCAGCGAGGAGAAATCGCAGTACGGGCACTTGCGCACGCAAAAAGGATAATGGACGTAAAGACTGATTTCGTGCTGGGCATAGGCCGCACGATAGTAGTCGCGTGCGGCCACCACCTCCGGTGGCACTAAATGCGCTAAGGTCGCAGGCACAGTAAGCTGAGGTAACGCTGCAAAGTAAGCCATAGACCTTAGATTTCCTGGGCCCGCTTGAGCTCAGAGACTAAGAGCGCTAAGGCGCGTGCGCGGTGCGAAATGGTATTCTTGATTTGTGCTGGAAGCTGCGCGGCCGTGCAATTGCGCCCCGTGACTAAAAAGAGCGGATCGTAGCCAAAGCCACCTGAGCCTAAGGCCTTAGTGGCAATCGAGCCTTCCCAAGAACCGGTAACCACAATCGGCACTGGGTCATACTCTGAGCGCACATAGGCTAAGGCCACGTAATAACGCGCGGTACGCTTCTCGGCAGGTACGCCCTCTAAGGCCTTTAACAGCTTGGCGTTGTTTTCTTGGTCCTTGCCCCACTGTCCGCAGTAACGGGCCGAGAAAATGCCCGGAGCGCCGTCTAAGGCATCCACGCACAGGCCCGAGTCATCGGCCAGAGCAGGCATCTTGCTATATTTGGCGGCATGACGGGCCTTGATTAAGGCGTTTTCCATGAAGCTCAAGCCATTTTCGGCGACCTCAGGGACGTCAAATTCCTTTTGCAGGTGAATCTCAATGCCTAAGGGGGACAAGATCTCGCCAAACTCGCGTGCCTTGCCCATATTGCCTGATGCCAACACAATCTGCTTGGTCATAACATTCACCTCAAAAAGAAGAAGAAACCGGCTGTGGGGCAGATCCTACAGACCTTGGCCTTTACGCGCAATATTCTTGAGCGCTTGCTCGGCCGCGCTCTTGATAATCTCCTCATAGGAGGAGCTAAAGTACGGCAGCGCATAGAGCTGCTCAACCGTGAGCTGGGAGGCGATCGCCTGCGCTAAAAAGTGCGCTAAATGTCCTGCATCATGCAGGCACATCTCCGCGCCTAACACCACATGCGTGGCCTCATCGCAATACAGGCGCAAAATGCCCCCTTCTTGGTGGGTAATGCGATAGCGGCCTTCGGTCGCGCGCACCTCGCTTGAGACAAAGGGATGGCCGTGCCGGGCCCGCTCTTTGACCTCTTCATAGCTTAAGCCCACCAAAGCCAGCTCAGGATCGGTGTGCAGGATATCAAGCTTGAAATCAGGTATGCGCTCCATAAACTGCACCGGCCGCCCCGCCTCATGCTGCGCCTTAATCTCAGCTTGCAGTTCGGGCGTGACTTCACCCGGTGGCGGCGTCACATTGGCCCCTTTCTCAAGATTGTGGGCCCATTTTTCTAAAGTGTTACGCCGTACCTCATAGACATCAAAGCCCTGCTCGGCCTCAGGGGCGGCCAGCGCCGCTGCATCCACCACTTGGCCGGCGCTATCGCGGTAATGATAGAGCGCCGAGCTGGCGCCCGCCCCCAGGGGCAGCGCTTGACTTGCTTTCTTATCCCCGCACTGAGAAGCCGCCGCCGCTTCATCCGACGCTGCCGCCTCATCCGACGCTGCCGCCTGTGCCGACGGCGCCAAGTCAGCTGACTCCGTGGCCGAGTCCGCCGCCAAATCCGCCGCGAGCGTGGCATCAGCCACCTCAATCACGCGCTCCGGTGTGGCCTCCATTTCAGCCGGAACGGCGGGAGCACTAGACGCACTAGCCGCGACAACACTAGCCGCGTCAGAGACCGCCGCACGCTTAACTGAGGTGAGCCCCAAGGGCTGAGCATAGGCATGCGCGCCCGCAGGCTGGGCGGTCACAGGACCACGTCCCATATAGCGCGCCTCATGCTCGCTTTCGGGGGCGACCTGCTCTAGAGGCGGCAAGTCCGGCATATTCAGGGCTTGGCGCGCGGCGTTGATACCGGCGACTTGGCCATCATTGCGGCAGTTAACGAGCGTCAAATCAAGATCGGTGACCTCACCTGCGGCAAAGATCTGCGGCGTGCTGGTCTGCATGGTCTTAGGGTCGATCTTGATGCAGCCCGAGCGCTCAAACTCCACGCCTAAAGAGCGCAGATTTAAACCCTCAAGCTTGGGATAGCGCACATTGGCGACCAAAATGGTATCGACCCCCAAGATGTTTTCGTAATTGGTGCCATCCAGATAGTAGATACCAAAGCCCTGCTCATACTTATCAATGGCCGTGGTAAAGCTCTCAAGCACCAAGTCAAAACGATCTTTGAAGGCATCAATGGCCGCATCAATCACCGACTCATCGGTGAGCTTCCAAATATGGTGCTGGCCAAAGACCACGACCTTGACGCCCAAATAGGCCAGGGCTTGGCCAATTTGCAGGCCCTCGCGATTGGAGCCAAAGATCGCCATGGAATTAGGTAGGTGGTCAAGCTCAAAGAGCTCTTGAGGCGTATAGACGCCGCCGGTAGCCACTTGGGGATATGGCAGCTCAGGGGTGCTGCCGGTGAGCTCAGCTTGCTCACGCGCGGCACGTGCCGCCTTTTCGGCTAAGGCCTGGGCCGAGTACTGATTGAGCTCGTAGGGGATAATCGAGGTGGCACCAGTCGCCACCACCGCTGTCTTAAAGCGCACGAGATGGCTTTCGTTGACCATGAGGCTATGGGCATCGAGAAAACGGGCTTTGCCGATCAAGCGTTTTTCTTCGGCAATGCGGTAGATAAAGGACAAAACCTCGGAGGTGTCCTTAGCGCGCACCGCGCGCACATTGTTGAGCACCTGATCTAAATCAAGGCCCATGCCCAGCTCATACAGGCCCTTGATGCCGTGCTTTTCCAGCTCCACCAGCGCATGGCTGACGCGGCCTGCGGCCATCAGGGTCGAAATCGGGGTATCACCCGAGCGCTTAGCGGAGGTACCAAGGGGGCCTGATTCGACCAAAACGCAATTGACCCCTTCGTCGGTAGCCGCCTTAAAGGCCTCAACGCCCGCCGTTCCGGCCCCGATCACGACGGTATCGCAAGTTAAAACTATTTCACTCATTGCGGCACCCCTCGGCCCACCACCAAACACCGGGCTCAACCACCAAACTCTACTAGCTTGAGCGCAACCCCATTAGGCGCAAGTCTAGCACAGCTTAGCACCGCCACGCCGTAACGCACATTTGGCACCAAGAAAATCGATTTTCTAGGAATGGCCATTACAAGCCAATCTTAACGCGTCATGGCGGTGTACTGCCCATAAAAGCATAACCCCCACCCCATGGATGCATGTGGTAAAACCGCGAAAATAAGGGGCTTTACTTAATTCGTTAGCTCTGGTGCCAAATATGCGCCGTAACTGTAACGCAGCGCGCAAAGCACACAGTTCACACGCAAGGGCAGGGCCGGGCTGTGTTAGCATGGCGTGAGGCAAAATAACTTTTGGGAGTGAAGAATGGCACCACAGAGCACGCCAGTAAGTTCTGCTGCAAGCACCGCTGCAAGTACCGCCGCAAACTCAGGTCTGACGGGACTTGATTTAACGCGTTATCGCGCCCTGGTGTTTGACCTTGATGGCACCTTAATCGACTCCATGCCCTATCACATTCGCGCCTGGCAGCAAGTGGCCTTAGAGCATGAGGGCTTTGTGGTGGAGCCACAGTTTATTTATGAGCGGGGCGGCTTCTCCTCGCCTAATATCGTACGCGACTTAATCAAAGCAGGCTGCAAGGTGCCGTCCATTGACGCCTTCGTCAAGCGTAAGGTCGAGCTTTATCGTGCGCATATGGCAGAAGTGCCGGTCTTTGACCAAGTGCTGACCATCTTAAAAGAGGCCCGCAGTCGGGGTGCCAAAATCGGTATTGGCACCGGTACCCAGCGCATCAATGCGGTCGATATCTTAAAGCAGCATGGCTTAAGCGAGCTTATCGACGTCATCGTCAGCGGCGATGATGTCACCCGCCATAAACCAGAGCCTGACACCTTCCTCAAAGCCTTAGAGTTAGTGCAGGTCGCCCCCGAAGACGCCTTAATCGTCGAAGACGGGCTTCCTGGCATCCAAGCCGCCGCTGCCGGGCACATCGACTGCCTCATCGTCGATCGAGGCAATCTGGTACGCTTCGTTCCGGGCCGCTAAGCCCTGCGCACCAACCGCGCGCGCACGCGCAGCCCGCACGCGCCAGCGCCCTTAAGAACCAGCGCCCTACCCCCCAGCCCCGTGCTGGGGTTTAATGTGCTACATAATGGAGCACAAAACTTTAGATACAAAAAAAACCAGCACGCGGCTGGCATCGATGGTGCCCAGACCTGGAATCGAACCAGGGACACAAGGATTTTCAATCCTTTGCTCTACCGACTGAGCTATCTGGGCATAAAGAAATTTTGTCTTGTCGCAGCACCATTTAATGGTGCCCAGACCTGGAATCGAACCAGGGACACAAGGATTTTCAATCCTTTGCTCTACCGACTGAGCTATCTGGGCGACGCAACGGCGCTTATTAAACCAAATGGCCTGAGACCTGTCAACCAAAATCACAACAATTTTAACCAGCTCCAAACAACTTCTTAAAGCCACGCGATATATAAGCCATCTCCGCGCCAAATTGTGTTCCAAATCACAAAAATAACAATACATCCCCACTTAGCGCACCCCGCCACCGCGCTCACCAGCCCACCACCACTTAGTACGACTCAAAGCGCCGCCGATCCCAGCCCAGTCTCGAACACGCAGGGCGTCCACTGCTTGGCTCCAAGTGCTCGCCGCTCAAACGGTTACGATGGCTCAGCGCCCTGACTGTAATCTTAACCACGCTCGCTGAGGCCCACCCTCCCACCCGTAGGGCTCGGTATGATAATCCAGCGCCCTGACTGTAATCTCAAACACGATCACTGAGACCCACCCTCCCACCCGGAGGGCTCGGTGGAATAATCCAGCGCCCTGACCGTAATCTTAACCACGAGCGCACGCCCCACCACCCCTAGTGCCCACTTGCTGCGCGCATGTAAAAGCCCCGGCTCTTGCGCAAAGAGTCGGGGCTTGGGAATTAGGCGGCACACGCCGTCAGGCCGTCAGGCCGTCAGGCGCTTAGCGTCTTAGTCCTTGGTCTTGCCGCAGCAATCCTTGTACTTCTTGCCCGAACCGCATGGGCATGGATCGTTACGACCGACGGTTGGACGCATGACCTCCTCGGCAATGGCGGCGCGCTCCTTGATTTCCTCAGGAGTTAAGCCCTCAGTGTCCGGCTTGGCATGACCCAAGGTGTTATTGAGCTCAGCTTGCTTCATTCTCTGCATTAAGGCCTGCTGGGCCATAGCTTGGATGCGGGCACGCTCTTCGGCGAGCTTGCGCTCTTCCTCTGGATTGCGCATCTGGATTTGGACACGCGAGAGCATCTTGATCACCTGGTACTTGATGTTATCAAGCAGCTTGGTGAAGAGGTTGAACGATTGGATCTTGTACTCGTTCTTTGGATTGCGCTGAGCGTAGCCTTGCAGACCAATGCCTAAACGCATGTAGTCCATTGCAGCTAAGTGCTCCTTCCAGAGCATATCGATCGTCTGGAGCATGACGCCCTTCTCCAGCTGCTTTTGGTTCTCAGGACCAATCAGCTTGCACTTAGCGTCATAGAGCTCTTGAGCGGTAGCGACAATGCGGTCACGGATGTCCGTCTCGACTAACTTGGTGTCCTCTTCCATCCACTGAGCAACTGGGCAGTGAACCGTGAACTCGTTGAGTAAGCGCTCCTCGAGCTCCTTGACCTTCCAAGTCTCATGCAGCGAGTTTGGCGGAATGTACTCGTCGATCACGCTGTTGAAGACGTCGACGCGGATATTGGTGATCGTCTCGGAGACGTCCTCGCCATTTAACAGGGCGTTACGTTCCTCGTAGATAACCTTACGCTGCTCATTGGCTACGTCGTCGAACTCAAGCAAGCTCTTACGAATATCGAAGTTGCGGGTTTCAACCTTACGCTGGGCCGACTCAATGGTGCGGGTTACCAGCTTATGCTCTAATGGCTGGCCCTCTTCCATACCCATACGGCGCATGAAGTTCTTGAGCTTGTCCGAGCCAAAGAGCTTCATCAAGTTATCGTCCATCGACAGATAGAAGCGCGAGGAACCTGGGTCACCTTGACGACCGGCACGACCACGCAGCTGATTGTCGATACGACGGGACTCGTGACGCTCCGAACCAATGATGTGTAAACCACCGGCGGCAACCACGGCGTCATGACGCTTTTGCCACTCTTGGGTTAAGCGCTCGATCTCAGCAGGCTTTGGGTTGTCGCCCAAGGCGGCAATCTCTTCTTTAACGTTACCACCCAAGATAATATCGGTACCACGACCAGCCATATTGGTGGCGATCGTTACGGTAGCAGGGCGACCAGCCTGGGCCACGATATGAGCTTCCTTTTCGTGGAGCTTAGCATTTAAGACTTGGTGTGGAATATTTTCCTTATCGAGCATGCGCGATAAGCGCTCGGAGTTCTCAATTGAGATCGTACCCACCAGAACTGGACGGCCCTGGGCGACCTTCTCCTTGATATCCTCGATAATGGCGTTGAACTTCTCTTGCTCGCTTAAGTAAATGAGATCGGGCAGATCTTGGCGGATCATCGGCTTGTTGGTTGGCAGCACTACGGTATTGAGGCCGTAGATCTGCTGGAACTCATAAGCCTCGGTATCGGCGGTACCAGTCATGCCCGCGAGCTTCTCGTACATACGGAAGTAATTTTGGAAGGTGATCGTAGCTAAGGTCTGGTTCTCAGACTTAATGGCCACGTGCTCCTTAGCCTCAACGGCTTGGTGTAAGCCATCAGACCAACGACGGCCCACCATCTTACGGCCCGAGTGCTCATCGATGATCACGACCTCGCCATTGTCGACCACGTAGTCGACATCACGCTTGAACAAGGCGTGGGCACGCAGGGCGGCCATGACGTGGTGTAAGAGCACGATATTGCCCGACGAGAACAGGGAATCGTTTTCGCGCAGCAAGCCGAGCTCACGGAGCAGATCTTCTACATAGAGCTGGCCGCGCTCAGTTAAATAGGCTTGACGCAGCTTAAGATCAACCGTGTAGTGACCGTCACCGGTGTAGTCTTCGGTATCTTCCTTATCTTGCAGCTCAAGCTTTGGGATAATGCCGTCAATCTTGCGATAGAGTTCGGAGCTATCTTCAGCCTGGCCCGAGATAATAAGTGGGGTACGGGCCTCATCGATTAAGACCGAGTCCACCTCGTCGACCAAGGCGTAATTGAGCGGACGCTGTACGCGTTGGTCTGGGGTATAGGCCATGTTATCGCGCAGATAATCAAAGCCGAACTCATTGTTGGTGCCGTAGGTGACATCGCAGGCATAGGCGGCGCGCTTTGAGACCGGATCCATACCTGGAATATTGCAGCCGACGGTCATGCCCATAAACTCATAGAAAGGACGGGACCAATCGGCGTCACGGCGGGCTAAGTAATCATTTACGGTAACGACGTGCACGCCCTTACCCGAGAGCGCATTTAAGTAGCATGGCATGAGCGCAGTTAAGGTCTTACCTTCACCAGTCTTCATTTCAGCGATCTGGTTGGAGTTTAAGACGATACCGCCCATGAGCTGCACATCAAACGGACGCAGGCCCAAGGTACGCTTGGCAGCCTCACGCACAGCGGCAAAGACCTCAGGGAGGATATCCTCTAAGGTAGCGCCATCATTGATCTGAGCGCGAAACTGATCGGTTAAGCCCTTGAACTCCTCATCGGCCAAGGCCTGATACTTAGGCTCCAGCGCGGAAATTTGCTTGACAATCTTGGTTAAGCGCTTCACCGTGCGCTGGTTACTACTACCAATAATCTTGGTGACGATTGATGTGATGAACATGCTTTGCCTACCTAACACAAAACCTAGCGGCTAATAATAGCACAATGCGGCAAGCTAGGCCGCGCAAGAAACCGCGCCCAAAACAGAGAAGCCGACCTAGACACCCCTACCGGGCGGCACACACCGATCCCCAGTAACACAGGCACTGGCCACAACACTGCCACGCATGATCGAGGCAAGAAAAGCCTGAGCTAACATTAGGGAGCTGTTACAAATTAAAACTAGCACCAATTTGGTGCAATTTCAGCTTACCTAAATTTATCGGAATATCAGCGAATCAACTATCTCCGCTCAATCATTTTTCAATTTGTAAACGTAAATTTCTCTAGAATTGGTACAACGCACCGATCATACGTTTCATAAAATTTTAAAAATTCTAGCAACTTT
>CALXXU010000046.1 GCA_944392765.1 uncultured Anaerobiospirillum sp. | reverse complement strand
CATGCTAAGATGTTCTTTTGCCTTTAAGGGGAAGGTCGCTTGATTCAGCTTCCTCCCCCAAACTCTCTCAAGGACCAAAGTTTCAACATTCACCGAGGCCTTGCGCATCAGGTTGAGCGCGGCGGGTTCGGCTAGCTCCATGCTGGCAATACTGTGTGTAAGCCCCGACTGTTGCGTTGAGTCCTCAATTTGCAGCGCGCCGTGCCCCAATGTAACGCTTATGCCAGTCCGGTATTCAAAAACTCTGCCGGTGTCATAATCGCCGGATTTTTTACGCCGGACTCTAAGAAATCCTTATCGCCGGTCAGCAGCACATCGGCTTTCGCTTCAATGGCTGCCCGCAAAATAGGGCGGTCATTGACATCTCTGATTTGAGTTTCGCTCATATCTTCCTCTGTCGGCACGGGAACCAATTCCAAGGTAAGCAGCGCAATGGAAAGAAATTTATCCAGCGCCGCCAGCCGGTTCGGGAATTTTTTGTTGAATATCCGCTTCATTTCGTCCACATTTTGCTCACAGATCAAACCGTGATTTGGATAAGAAGATGCCTTTACATACGCCTGATAAGGCGTACCGTTTGCACTCAGTGCGGCAGAAATGAGGACATTTGTATCAATCAGAACTCTCATGCCTTTTCGTCCATATTTCTCAATTCATTGACGAGCGCCATAACATCATCTTCCGAGGTCAGGCCGGTGCGTTCTGCTTCTCCGGCCATTTCCTTCTGAAGCACCTGCATGGCATACACCGCAGAATTGACAATACGGACAGTATTTCCCTCAATGATAAAAGTGACCCGATCACCGTTTGACACACCAAGCACATTACGGACATCCTTCGGGATTGTGATTTGCCCTTTTGCCATGACTTTGGCACTGTCCACAAACGTATTTGCTAACATAATTTTGCACCACCTTTATGAAACATGGAAAGTAGGGATTTTCCTACTTTTGTTATTATACGCAGAACGAGCGGAAAAATCCACGGGAATTGCTGAAAATATCGAGCTGTGTGGTCAGCGACCATACCAGTACGCACCTTGATATTTGGTTTGCTATCGATGACTATGATTTGAGTCCCGGTCAACCGATAGCCATCAGCAAACCGGCAAACTTCAAGGTTTTGGTCTCGCAATGGTCGCCTACCGCACAGGTCGAAAAATTCAAACAGAGGCACATTATAGCGGTACGGCGCGCAATAGGTGTCTTGGTGCACCAGCGCGCATCTAGGCGCACTAGTTGCTTGTTATTTTCAGATTTAGAGCCTCAGGTTTTGTCCGTTTGGCCAAATCTGACATAATGTGTGCGTGGGCTAGTGATTGACTGGTAGGTGATGTGATGTGGTTTGACCAAAACGCAAATAAGTGGCGCTCAGCTGCAAGCTTGGTGGCGGTAAGCTTTGGTGCCATGCTGGCCCTTACCGGCTGTGGCTCAACCGAGGAGCCTTTGAGTAGCGCCGAAGAAGAAGTGATGCTCGTGGAAAACGAGGCTCAAGAGGGCGCACTTAACAATCCACTATTCATGGGGCGTGTCATCTACCTGCGCGGCGAGATGAACGATTATGGCGTGCAACGCCCATATCGCCTGCGTGAGTTTGCTCCTAACACCTACTGCACCTTAGCGCCGCTGCGCTCTGATTGGTCGCCTTACCGCTTCAAATTTGCCGATGACAAATGGACGGCCGGTACTAACTTTGGCTATGCCGTACCGCCTGCCATTATGCGTGAGGGCTCAGGTAAGGTACTGTTAAACCCGAACTCGCGCTTTGAGGAAGTGCGCTACGAGCCCCTGCAAGATGGCATTTACCGCTTCTGCATTGTGTATGAGGACACGGTGCCTTACGTCACGGTCACCCACTTAATCGATGGCAAGCTCACCTCGATGGACGAGGTGCTCAAGGCCGAGATCGAGCGTGAATTTGCGGTGGGGCCAAATCAGGCCAGCACCGCTCAGACCGGCGCCCCTGCAGCTAGCAGCGATGCCAGCACTGCTAAGTAAGCTCAGCTGCGAAAACTCGACTGAGTTAAGCCCGGCCGCGCCTGAAGCGCGCGCCTGACGGTAGCTAAATCAGTGCATGCTAAAAATTGCACTTTGCTGCGCACCAAATGGTGCGCCCCGCTGGGTTCCATCCGGTGCGCCGGTGGGGCACCAAGCTGCGTATGCGCAGCAGCTTAGCCGCGCCCAAGTGGCCCACCAGCCACTGCGGCTGTCTCTTGGCTTGCTTAATGGGCAAGCAGGTGGGGCCTTTTTGTGCCTCACACCATAATCAAGGAGGGGCCTATGACTGATGCCCAGAACCAGCAGTGTCAGCAGCTGCTGTTAGACTTTGCTGACTACTTGGTGTTAGAGCGCGGTTTGTCTGATAACACCCAAATGTCGTATTGCAACGATATCAAGCTGTTCTTGTGCGATTTAGTCGAGCAGAACGGCGATGCTGAGCACTTTACGACGCAGGACGTTAAGGACTATATGGCTCAGCTCCATTCTGATGGGCGCAGTGCCACCACGGTCAACCGCAAGCTGGCGGCTTTGCGCTTATATGTGCGCTTCCTCATTGCGGACAATCGACGCAGCGACGATCCGTTGTTGAGCTTGGACCAGCTCAAGACCCGCCGGGCGCTCCCTAAGGTCATGAGTGAAGAAACGGTCGCCGAGTTCTTACGAGCCCCGGACGTGGGCACGGTCGTAGGCCTGCGCGATCGCGCCATGTTTGAGTTGCTCTATGCCTGCGGCCTGCGTGTCTCGGAGCTGTGCCTCCTCAAGTTTGAGGACATGCACCTTGACTCCAAGTACATCATCATCAAGGGCAAGGGCGACAAGCAGCGCATGATTCCAATGACGGAAACGGCCGTCGACTGGATCAAGAAGTACATCGACAGCGCACGTCCTCACAACGATCCGGACGTGGTCAGCCCTTACGTCTTTTTGTCCTTAAAGACTGACGCCAATGAGCAGCCCAAGCCTATCACCCGCATTGGCTTTTGGTTTCGCGTCAAACATTACGCCAGCGAGATTGGCCTGGCCGAGGCCCCGTCGCCTCACACCTTCCGCCACGCCTTTGCGACGCACCTGTTAAACCACGATGCGGACTTGCGCGCTTTGCAAATGCTCCTGGGGCACTCATCCTTGAGCACCACGCAGATTTACACCCATGTGGCTTTAGCGCGCATGCACGACGTCTACGACAAGGCCCACCCGCGCGCCTAAGGATGTGCCCTGGACGCGCCCTGGACGAGCCCTGGGCAGGCCCAGAGCAGGTTCTGGGTAGCCCCAGGGTACGTCCAGGGCGCCGACCTGCTCACGTCCAGGGCGCCGACCCGCTCACGTCCAGCGGCAGGTCTTTGCTCACACTCCAGCGCAGTAAGCGAGCGCGGGCGCGCCCCGCCTGTGCTTACTGCTGCCTATCCCGCGCTTAGTCTGAGCGCGGGCGCTCCCCAGTAGCTGGTACCCAGCCCTTCCTTAACCTCATCACTCTTACCATCCCTCAGCTCAGTCCGGCTGATGCAAAAAAATAGGGTTGACAAAGCTAAAAAACTTTAATCACCTCTTAAAAGCTGATAAATAAGCCAAATTGTCCAGATGTTGGGGATCAATTGCCCCTCTTGTCTTCGTATTGGGCCGTAAAGTTGTCTTTTACTTATAAACCGCATATTTATGCCGTTTGATAGGCTAATTGGTTTTTATCCAGAAAGTTGGGCAGATAGATTATATTAACGATTGGAGCAAAGGGCTAAAAAGCGCGCCAAGCCGCATCAGATCAGGCTTTGCGGGCACTTTTAGCTGTATCAGGGGTCAAAACGTGAACCCGATCACGTTTCCAAGGTGAAAACCGCATGAAATAAGGCTTTGCGATCCTTAATCCTTCCTTTTCCTGACGTTATGGACTCTGAGCGCGCCAAAACCGGGGGCTACATTGGTAGATAGGTCAAGCCTTTGACTGCGGGTCAAGGCTAAGGCCTTTCTTGAGCTGATATCCCTCTGGGGATAAGGAGCAGAGCCCATGGCTTACACCACTTTTAACGACGTGCCCCGCACTAGGGCCCAAGCAGCCCGCGCGGCTGCGGCCCCAATCGGCGCTGTGGACGAGAGCGACCTCCGGTCTGAGTCTTACCAAGTTTCTTCAGATGAGGGCGACCTTACGTCTGAGTCCAATCCGGTATTTGAAGATTGGGTTGATATCCCGTTCGACCCTGAGTTCGATCCGACCACTGAAGTCGATGATGACTTCCTGCCTGAGCTCGACCCAGAATTTGACGATTGGGACGATAGCCCGGCGCCACCGCTAACTCAAGCTGGGGACGACCTCCCGTTGGAGCCTGAGTTCAGCTTGGAGCTTGAGTCTGCTGCTAAGCGCACGCCCGAAGCTAACTTAGCCGCTGAAGAAAAGGGTGGCCTGGCGTCCGATGACGGCCTGGCGTCCGAGGGCGAGCTGGAGTCAGATGACGCCCCGGTGTCTGATAGTGACCGGGTGTCTGAGAATGCCTCGGCGGCTGAGAGTGACTCGGCGTCTGAGAATGCCTCGGCGGCTGAGGGCGTCTCAGCGGCTGAGAGTGACCTGGCGTCTGAGAATGCCCCGGCATCTGAGGGCGGCCGGGCGGCTGAGAGTGAGCGGGCGGCCGATGGTGGAGACCGGGCGCTTGCGGCCGATGCCACGGCGCTGGGCGGTCGTACCGGGCGCCGGGGTGATCGCGCGGCGGTGCGGGCGCAGTGGCGGGCGCAGCAGCATCAGCTCTGGGAGGCCGAGACGCGCATCATGGAGTATGCGCGCTGGGGCAAGCCGCAGGACTTTATTGCCCGAGGTGCTCAGGATGAACTCAATCCCTTTGAGCGCAAGCTCAGGGAACAGCTGACCGTGTTCTTGCGTGAGCGCTATAACGCCCTCAATGGCGTTGCAGTCTATGGCGCAGAATATGGTGCGCTGCAGCTGAGTGTGCCTGAGCTTAAGGGCTTAACTGCCCTCACGGTCTTGATGTTTGCGTTAGGCCATGACCTGGGCAAGCTTAAGACCAGCTTTGACTTGCGCTCGCTGCAAGGTAAGAGCTTTGCAGACTTTGCCGGGTCCTTGGATCAATTTCTGCGCACGGAGCACTCCCCCAGCCTCGAGGTCGTCGCCCAAGTGGGGCGCAGTACTGAGCATGAAGAGCAAGCTTACACCAAGGCTCTAGGTGAGTTTCAGCGGCAGGTTCCGGCGGTCTATGCCTACCTGGAGCGCTATTTCAAGCTTATGCATATGGCGGCGCTGTGCCATGAGGCCTATATCAGCCGCATTCTGAAGAGCAAGGACGGCGCTTTAGGGGCGCTTAGCTGCAGCGGCGAGGAGTTTATCGGGCCTTTAATTGCCAATGCCGACCGCATGGCGGTGGCGATCTCCAAGGAGCGCTTGGGCAGCTATAGCTCGTGGTCTTTGAGCTCGGATCTTAAGTTTTACCTAACAGAGCGCGCTCAGTTGTGCCCCTTGAGCATCAACCATCGCTACAGCGACCTCTACGTGACTGACTCTGAGCTCATCTTGGTCAGTGATTCGCTGGCACAGCGCGATTTGCAAGAGCTCTGTGGCTTGAGCTCAGGTCAGGGGCTGGGGACTTTACGCAATAGCTTGCGCGCGCTCGGGCACGTGGAGTGTGCCACTTGGCAGCGTCTCGTGGTCGGGGCCGACCTGATCTATGTTAAGGCTAAGGCCGTTGAGTTCAAGCGCGCCCGCTTAGCTGAGACCTACCAAGAAGCCGCCGGAACTCAGGCGCAAAGCATTATGGTGCATACGCTCAGCGACGATCCCTTGCTCTTGATTCTCATCAATGCCTTAGCTCAGTGCGCCTTGGAGCCAAAGTTAGCGTGCACCCAGGTTCCATCCTTTACTCCCAGCTGCGCGTACACCAGTAACAGTCAGCTTGATTGCTCCAAGGTCACGCTCTTAGGGGCCAATCATAACCAGCTGAGGGCAGCGCTTAAAGCGCGCGTCACTGCCTCCAATGTCTTGACCTACCGCGAGCCCTTTACCAGCTTGCCCCAGCGCATCGTGGTGGTGGCAGGACAGCGCCTCGTCAGTCAGCCGAACTTACCCCTGAGCTCATTTGACTTTGAATTTGTTTGGGAGCAACGCCCCAAGACCACGGCGTCCTAATCAGGGCGCCCAATTCCATCAAGATTTCTGGTTTCGTACTTCGTTTTTTTTTCCTTTTAGGAGGTTATCGTGGATACCACTACAACCACCTTGCAAGAAGCCTTGCAAAATGCCTTGCAAGACCTTAAGCCAGACGCCCCGCAATACCCTTTGGACGTCACGTCCGCAGCGCCGTCCCCGGAACTGACGCTGCTTCAAGCCGCAGTGCTGCCTCAAGCTGAAGCGCCTCAAGCTGAGGCGTCTCAAGCTGGGTCGTCTCAAGCTGAATCGCCTCAAGCTGGGGCGCCTCAAACTGAGACGGAGCTGGCGGCCCAGCGCCGTAAGGCCCAGAAGCTCAAGTGCCAGGGCCACGCCACCCAGGGCGCCGCTGCACGTTACTATCCGGTTCCGGCCGGACGCGAGGCGGTTCCGCAGCCTAGTGCAGCTGAGCGCGAAAAGATCTTCAGCTTCACCCCGCCTAACGCCAGCCAGGTCAATCGCCTCATCAAGTGCATGCGCTCTGAGCGCGTTCAGGAAACCACCAACGACCAGGGTGAGGTCGTGTGCATCACGCTCAAGCCAGCCACGCGGGAAGAGGCCTTGAATCTGTCCTTGCAGATCGAAGCCCTCAAGAGCAATAAGCGCGACGACTTTGTCGATCAGCTGCTGCTCTACTTCATGGCGCCAACCGGCTTAGGCCGTGAGGATCATCAGCGCACCCGTGCGCTCTTAGAGCGCTTAGCGCCGCGCCACATTCTGGACTTGGCGCGCAATTATACGCAGCCGGTCTGGCAGGACTTCATTGCAGAGGCCAATGAGGCGTGGACCGATCCGGTTCAGGCTCAACTGACCCTCTATGAGGGTGAGATTCCAGCGCGCCCTAAGGTCAAGGATGCCAACGTCTTCGTTACGGGCTTAAGTGAGCGCAGTGCCTTGCTCCCTGAGCCTTTCCGTCTGGCGCTCAAGGACTTAATCAGGATCTTACGTGACTGCCAACCAAGCAAGCTCCACGACTTCATGGAGTTATTGCAAGGGCTATTGCGGCTCAGCTCGCGTGACTTGATCCTGGCTCTCATTGACCTGGGCCAGAAGAGATCAGCGGACGCCGGCCTTGATTCCTGGATTAATCCTAAGGCTTATGAGGCCGTTGGGGGCGATGTGCATAAGCGCCTGCAAGCTCTCATGAGCGTCGCCAAGCCTAAGAAGGCAGCGGCTAAGAAGGCAGCGGGCAAGAAGACGGCGAAGACGGCGAAGACGGCGCAGCCTGCAGGGCAGCAGGAGACGCTAAAGCAGTCGGCCAGCGCTAAGCGTACGGCCGCTCAGGCGAGTGCCTCGGCTCAGAGCGCTTCAGTTCAAGCTTCAGCTGCGCCGACGCCGACCGCAGCTGAATCGGCTGCGGCTGAGCCAACTGCAGCTGAGCCGACCGTAGCTGAGCCGACTGCGGCCGAGCCAACTGCAGCTGAGCCAACTGCAGCTGAGCCGACCGTAGCTGAGTCGGCTGTAGCTGAGCCGATCGTAGCTGAGCCAACTGCGGCCGAGCTTAACCGCGCGGCTGAAGTCACAGCTCCTAGCGCCCAGCCTGCCACTGAAGCGGCCGCAAGCTCAAGTGCGGCGCCAGTTTGCCCTGAGGCTGCAACGCTGGAAGCAGCCGCAGCGCAGGAAGCAGCCGCGCCCACGGCGCCGGTGGGTGAGCCGAGGGTGATGGCAGCGCCAGAGCCTGTCCTTAACTCCACGGCAGAGCCTGAGATCCAGGCGGCGCCAGCACCAGAGGGGTGTGCGGTCGCACCAGCGGCTCTTGCTGAGTCGCCCGTTACTGCTCCGGTGGTGACGGCCAAGCCGCAGACGGCAGGTGGCGTCGTTGCAGCAGCACCGGAGGCGGGGGCAGACGGCGCGGGGTTCGCGCAGCGCCTAATGTCCGCTGCAAGGTAGCAGTTGATTTCTCCGAGGTGGAAGGCGGAGCTGAGATCCCGCAGCAGGCTCATGCCCTGGTTAAGGCTTTTGCTCAGGACGAGGCTCAGCTTGCCTAGGAGCAGAAGCAAAAGCAGTTGCGCCGCAAGCACAACAAGGCTGAGCGCAAGCAGCGTAAGGCCGCGCGCCTCCATAACTAGGCCGCAAAGCCTACTTACCCCAGGCGCCAACTGAGTGCGGGCTCCGCGCTCAGTTGGGGCGGTGCCCTGTTACCTGCTGCTCTTAGGACCGCAAGTGCTAGGTACGCGCGCTGCGCTCTCGACCCAGCCTTGGTGGGGCGGGGGATAGGGGCGGGCCTGTGGGCTGGGGTCAGGTGGAGCTGTGCTGCGTGAGCTTCAGGATAGTCGTGCTTTTTCAGCTGCTGGCTGCAAAGAGCTTAGGCCGATGCGCCTCAGGTGCTGAGGCTGGTCGTTTCTTATCTGAGCTGGAGCGCTGAGGGGCGGATGCGCTCTGACCCCCAGCGCTGAATGAAGCTCAGCTTTTCTTGAGATGCAAGCTAAGGAGTTAATTATGGCGTTACTGCATGAGCTGCGTTTAATGGGAGCGCAGATCCGCTATTTGGCAGATCCGCGTTTGCCCGGTGACGGGGGTGGTGCCGCCACTCAGGTTACGGGTGCTTTAACCGGTGAGGTGGACTTAGCCCACCGCACCTTAAAGCGCGTGGTCTGGAGTGAGGGGACGGCGCTGCTGTTCTTATTGGGCTTATGTGGCCTGCTGCCTTTATGGTTAAGCCCAATCCTTATTTTGGGTGGGTGCTGGCTGCTGGTGCACCGTGGGGCCCAGCACACCTTAATGCTCGCGCCTTTCTTACCTAAACTGGAGGCTCTGGTTCAAGGCATTGCCTCCCCTGCGGCCTATCGGGCGTACGCGCGGGGCCGACTCATTGTCAGTCCGCACGGCTTTAATTTGAGTGCGCAGGCGCGCAGCGTCGCTCAGCTTAATGCAAAGGTGCTGGCCGCGCCCGGCATGCGGGCGCTACCGCCTATGTTGCAGCTGGAGCTTAAGTCGGCTTTAGCGGCAGGCGCGCTTGAGCGCGCCCAAGAGCTCATCGCCAGCGCGCTCAGCATGGGGATTAAGCTGACCATACCTGATGAGTTCGGGCTTAGTGCCGCCTTGATCCAGGTGCAGCGCCGCGCTGCGCTCAAGGAGCAGGGGCGGATCGCGGGCTTGTTACCACCCCAGTGTGGCGGCACGCTCATCTATCCTGGTATGCCCTATCCCAGTAGCTACGTCCCAGAGTGGGTGCCGTCTCAGGGCGCGGGACTATTATTGGGCTTTGGCGCACCGTGGACCAGTGAGCACCAACGTCGTACCAAGAGCTTGCTCAGTGATGGACGCACCGTGGCGACCAATCCCAAGCTCCAAGGCTTAAGCCTCTTTCACCAGAGCTTAGGGGCGCAAGGCTTTGCCCCGATTGTCCTAGCCCCGGAGGTGCAAGACTTACATTGCCTGATTACCGGTACCACGGGCTCAGGTAAGACCACCTTGCTCAATCTCTTGGTCACCCAATCGATTTTGCAGCAGCGCCCGACCATTGTGCTCGACCCTAAGGGCGATCCCACCTTGAAGCAGATGCTGGTGCATGCCTTAGAGCAAGCCGGGCGCGATCCCTTGCGTGACCTCAAATGCTGTGACTTCTTGACCACACCGAGTGCGAAATTAGAGTCGCGCGCCAGCGCGGACTTATTTGCCTGCGCTCAGGGCTTGGGCTCTGAGCTTATTACACCCCAAGCAATCTTGGCGCAGTTGGAGCAAGCGACCATAACCTGCACCAATGTCGGCTTCAATCCGCTCACCGATCTTAGTGACTCGGTGCCGCAGATGGCTCAGCTCTTATGCTGCACTCTACCCCACGAAGGGCCTTCGGCGACCTTTACCGCGCAAACAGAGCGCGCCATGGAGTGTGCCCTGTATTGCTCACAGGTGTTAGATGGAACCATCACTTTGGCCACCATCCAAAAGCATTTCAACAATTGGGATCATCTGGAGCGCGCGCTGCGCACCGCGTTCAATCGCTTGGTTGAGACGCTCAATCAGCCCGAGGTCAGCACCTACTACAACAATCTCAACGGCATTAAGCGCGCGGACCTCAAAAACGCTGCGTGCTCGGCTGAGGCGGCGCTGAGCTGTGCCTTCTTAGTACGCGCGCTCTTCGGCCCGGAGCTGAAAGGAGCCTTCACTCCAGGTGATGTCGCCCAGGCTTTAAAACAGCTGATACAAGACGGGCGCTTAGATCCCGACCAAGACGTACCGGCCCCGCAGCCTGAGCCCACGGAAGCTGAGGAGGAGCCGAGCACGGGGCGTAAGGGCAGCCGCAGTGTTTGGCTTAAGCACTACCATGAGTTCTATGCCTGGCTGCGGGAGCATCACTACGATACCAAGCCGTACGATGCCTGTCTGCATGCGCTTTTAGAGATGCTGGCGCAGGATCGGGCGCAAGTGGAGAAGATGACCATGGGCGGGCGCCCGATCTTCTCGGATCTGGGCAATCCCAAGCTCCAGGCCTTGCTGTGCAATGGCACTGAGCGCAATGCCAGCATGAGTGAGGTCATTGCCCATAACCAAGTGCTCTACCTTAACTTGAGCACCTTGCGTAACCCTAAGACCGCGCGCTTAGTGGGGACGATGGCCTTGCGCACCTTGGCCCACTGTGCCGCCGCGCGCATCAGCCATGCCGCTGACTCCACCATGCCGACGGTTGATATCTACATCGATGAGGCGAGCACCCTAAGTAGCGACACCTTGCTGGATTTGCTCAACAAGACCCGCGCGGCCAAGTTCCACCTCACCTTGCTGGCGCAAAGCGTCGAGGACTTCTACCGCGAGGGCAGTCGCGCCAGCTGCGAGCACTTAATCGCTAACTGCAATGTGCGCATTGCCTTGCGCAGTATGGACCGCGCCACCTCCGAGCAGATGACGCGTCTCTTAGGCACGATTGACCAACCCACGCGCAGCGCCAATTTAGGCGGCTTTGAAAGCAGCAGCAGCGGCACCGACTTGAGCTCAAGTCACAGCCTGAGCAGCCAAAGCGTGCCGCTCTTTGAACCGTCCAACCTGGCGCTGCTGCCCAACTTCGAGTTTATCGCCTTGCTACCGAGCGGCACCCTCTACAAGGGCCTGATTCCGCGCTTGATCCCAAGTAGCTTTGCTCAGCTGCAAAAGGCCAGCAAGCGCTACGACCAAGCCCTGGGGCAGCTCAAGGCCGCCTAAAGGTTAGGCTCAAGGGCCTGAGTCGCGTCACCCCAGTTTCATCGGAGGTTTACTATGTCAACTACCACACCGCGTACCAGCGTCTATGCGCGCCTCAACCAAGCTCAGAGCGCGCCCTTTAGCCGCCTCAAGCTTGGTGCCCTCATCGCGCATCTGCCGGAGCTTATGGTGCTGGCCTTAGGGCTGCTCCTAACGCTGGCGCTGCTGCCGGTAAGCCAGCAGAGCTCTTATGCCTTGAAGCCCTTAGGGGACTTAATTGCCTATCTTTTAGGGATCTCGGGTGCCCCGACTCAAGAGGAGCTCTTAGCCGAGCTTAATACCCAAGTTGCGCTCACCCAAATGGCGCTGTGTGCCGCTATCGGCATGGCCGCAGGCAGTGTCTTAGCCTATGGGAGGGCCTTGCGGGCTTTATGGCAGCATCGCACGATGACGATGTTAGATGAGCTCTTGGGCTCCAAGCTCTTAGCGCGCATCTTCAAATGCTCCGGCATAATCACCTTTATCCTGGGGGCCTTGGCGCACAGCTATCTGGCGCTGAGCTGTCCTTTAATCTTTTTATCTGGCTTTACTTGGGGTTATAGCGTCATCTACCGCATCACGGCCAAGTCCCGCACTTAATCACGGCCAAGTCCCGCACTTAATCACGGCCAAGTCCCGCACTTAACCCTAAGTGAGCCATGCAAGCAGGGGGCAAGTAGCCCCTAGCATAGGAGCATTTATGTTAAAACCGAATCTGCTCAAGCGGGGGCGAGCTGAGATAGCCCCAGGTTTGCAGCGCCATGAGCTAGGCCGTAACTCCGCCCCGCAAATAGCTGCGCTCGAAGTAAAGATAGGCTCTCAGGTGGCCTTAAACCAGGTCGCCCCTCAAATGAGCGCCTTAACGCCTGCTCAGCCCTATCAGCGGGGCCGCAGTGTCTTTATGCCCTACCAAAGCCCCGAGGAAATCGCGGCGGCCGAGAGCATGCTCATCTACGACCTTAAGTTCATCGTGGGCCAATGCTGCCATGGCGCTGATGAGGCCTTTATTCGTACCTTTAGTGCGATGGTCGATCAGCTCATTACTGGCATGATTGAGCTGTGCTCGGTCGCTCCAGCCTCGATGGGACCACATGATGCGGGGGTGCACGGCTTAGTGCACCACAATCTCCAGACGGCCTTTGTCGCCTGCGATCAAATCCACCACATCCTGTCCTTTATCCCAGAGAGCACCATCAGCTGCGCCGGGAAGCTCCCTGAGTCCCCAGTCAACGTCAAGCCGCCCAAGCCTAAATTAGGCTCAGGCCTCACGCCTGAGGAGGTGGTAGCGCCAGCGCCGAGCACCAAGCGCAAGGCTCCTGCTTCAAAAGCCCCGGCGCCGCAAGCAAGCGTCCCCAAGGATGCATCCCAACAGGATGCCTCCCAACAGGATGCATCCCAACAGGATGCCGCCCAACCGGCCACTTCCCCGCCGGATGCTCCGAAGCAAGCCGCGTCCCAGCAGAATAGCCCGAAAAAGGCTACTCCGAAAAAGGCCTCTCCGAAAAAGTATGCCCCGAAAAAGGCTAAGCGGTCACGGGCCACGGCGCGCGCGACGTATAAGGCAGCTGCTAAGAGCGCCCAGGTAACAGCCAAAGCTGCAAGCACTGCGCGCCACGCAGCCCCTGAGGCTCTGCCGTCAGCGGACTTAGCCCCGGAGATTTTGGCCGCCTTAGCGGCCGGGCCTAAGCTCATTAAGGACGAGTCCGAGCCCGCTGAGAGCTAAGTTGGGCTTGGGCCTTGAAACCTCGGTGGCGCGGCGTTATTTGCGGCGTTATTTGCGGGGCGTTAAGCGGCCTTACGGGCGCACAGAGCGGTGCACAGGGCTTGGTAGGCGGTAACAACAGCGGCGACGACGGCGGCGCCGCCTTGGCCGCGCTCAATGCAGTTTGCGACCAAGTCGCCGGTGGTTACGGCTTGAGGCAAGCCTAAGCTCAGGACGGCACTTAATTCGTCGGCAGTACCAGCGGCCAGTGGCACCAGGCTTGGGGTCTTGAGCTCATGGCACAGGCGTAAGGTGGCAGCGGTGGCGGCACCGCCATGTACCGGCAGGACCAAGCTTGCGGCGCTATCGGCGCAAATGGCTTGCAGCTCGGAGCGGCTCTGGTTATCAGGGGCCAACAGCACTAACTCGAGGCCATGCTGGGCGCACAGGGCCTTAAAGTCAAACGGGCCGCCTTGTGGCGCGACCATGGCGTGGCTAACGTCAGTAAATAAGAGGGCGTTAACGCCCACGCTCGCGGCACGGGTCAGGAAGTGCTCAAGACCGAAGGCCATGGCATTGTTGACGTAGAGGCTCAGCATGATCGGCATTTGTGGGAACTGAGCCTTAAAGTCGGCGATTAAGTCTAAGGCCGCAGCGATCTTTAAACCGGCGTGCAGGGCGCGGTGACTGGCGCTTTGCAGGGCAACGCTATCGGCGCATGGGTCAGAAAATGGCAGATGCAAATCGAGGGCAGGAGCGTGGTTTTGCGCCAGGGCCGTCATGAGGTCACGGCAGGTGGCTAAATTGGGATCGCCTAAGGTGATGGTTGGGATGAGAGCTGGTAAACCGGTGGTGGCGCGGGCAGTTAAGGCGGCAGAGAAAGCGTGAGTCATTTGCATAGTTCCTTAAGAAATCGGTCGTGGGCTTGGGGTCGTAGGTGCGGTCTAAAGTGGGGCGGCTAAGATAGCGTCGAGCTTGATATTGCCTTGCTCGGTGATGCAGCCCTTTTCGCTCAGGACTTTGTTGACGTTGAAGATGTCCTTATCGCCGCGTCCTGATAAGTTAACCAGGAAGGTCTGCTCCTTTTCTGGGTGCTGACGCATTAAGGCCAGGGCACCGGCGAGGGCATGGGAGCTTTCTAAGGCTGGGATAATGCCCTCAGCGCAGCTTAATTGGGCAAAGGCCTCGAGGGCTTGATTGTCGGTAGCGCTGATGTAGTTCACGCGCCCGGTGTCCTTTAAGTAGGCGTGCTGCGGGCCAATCGATGGGAAATCAAGGCCGGCCGAGACTGAATAGGACTCGTTGATTTGGCCGTCATCGTCTTGCATGTTGTAGGTGTGGGCACCAAAGAAGATACCGCGCGTACCCTCGCCTAAGGTGGCGCCGTGGTAGCCTGAGCTCAGGCCGCGTCCAGCGGGCTCCACACCAAACAGCGGTACGTCGGTAGGCAGGAACTCGGTGAACATGCCAATGGCGTTGGAACCACCGCCGACGCAAGCAAAGACGGCATCAGGTAAGCGGCCGGTCTCTTTTAGGATTTGCTCCTTGGCCTCGGCGCCAATGACCTTTTGGAACTCACGAACCATGGTAGGGAATGGGTGCGGACCTGCGGCAGTACCCAGCATATAGTGGGTGTGCTCGAAGTTCTCGGCGTAATCGGCTAAGGCGGCGTTGCAGGCTTCCTTTAAGGTGCCGCGTCCTGCTTCGACCTCAACCACCTCAGCGCCCATTAAGCGCATTCTAAAGACGTTCGGCTGCTGGCGCTGGGCATCGGTCTTGCCCATATAAACGCGGCACTTAAAGCCCATTAAGGCGCAGATTAAGGCAGTGGCGACGCCATGCTGGCCCGCGCCGGTCTCGGCGATGATGCGGGTCTTGCCCATGCGCTTGGCGATTAAGGCCTGGCCGATGACTTGGTTGGTCTTGTGGGCGCCGCCGTGCAGCAGGTCCTCACGCTTGAGGTAGATGGTGGTCTTGGTGCCACGGGTGAGGTTGCGGCAGCGCGTGAGCGGAGTTGGGCGTCCGGCGTAGGTGGTGAGCAGGTAGTTGAGCTCTTCTTTGAAGCTTGGGTCTTCAATGGCGGCGGCGTAAGCTCGCTCGAGCTCATCTAAGGCTGGCATTAAGACTTCAGGGACATATTGGCCGCCGTAGGTACCGAAGAATGGATTGAGAATGGTCATGATTAAGATCCTTGGACACGTTGCATTGAAAGGTTGAGCCCCAATGGGCAGAGCTGAGGGAGAGTTAGTTACGGCCCTCAGGCCAACGTGCTGGGAACAAGAAAAAGGAAGTCTTACTCATAACGCATCCTATAAAAAGATGGGGCGGAAGCTGTTGTGAATCTCTTTTCTCGCGGCCGCCCACGAACTCGGGTTGGAACCTCTGTTTGCGGGCTTTAGATACGAAAAAACCCGCTTGCAGCGGGTTTTTGAACAATGCTTTCGTCAAACGCCAAAACCCCGCTAACTTGCGAGGTGCCACCAAATTGCGACTGGACGTAAGGAGAAGACGTTAAGCATCGTTGTCATCCAAACAAAACAAGAAAAAGAAACCGGTGAATTTCAAAGGCCTGGGAATACAGCGGAGGTTGCGGTAGCCCCAAGACCTTACCAATCAAGGAGGATCTATAGAAGACCCTATGCTGAAATTCGTGAGCTCAGAGTACGGCACATTCACCCAAGCTGCAAGGTGCCGCGCGCCATTTTTGTAGCTGATGTCGCAAAATGGCGCACGAAAGAAAGGACTGAACGCACTTTGCACCAAAATAGGTTGCATTGTGCTACATGGTAGGGCCTTAAGCCACGCCCCAGCTTAAGTCTCAGCCTAGGCTTTAAGCTCCAGCTTAGGCCTTAAGCCAAGCTTATTCCTTAAGCCATGCTTATTCCTTAAGCCATGCTTATTCCTTGGTGTTCTTGAAGTCCTCTGGCAGCTCGATTTGGCGGCAGGCCACAGCGGTGAAGACCACATCCGAGGAGCTGTTTAAAGCGGTCTCGGTCGAGTCCTGGATAACGCCGATGATAAAGCCGATACCGACTACCTGCATGGCGATGTCGTTGCTGATACCGAAGATCGAGCAAGCTAATGGAATTAACATGAGCGAGCCACCGGCGATACCGGAGGTGCCACAGGCGCACAGGACCGAGGCAATGCACATCAACAGAGCCGAAGCGATATCAACTTCAATGCCTAAGGTACGGACGGCACCCATGGTCATGATGACGATGGTGACCGCAGCACCGGACATATTGATGGTGCAGCCTAAAGGAATGGAGATCGCGTAAGTGTTCTTTGGCAGGTGCAGACGCTCGCACAGGGCTAAGTTAACTGGGATGTTAGCAGCCGAGGAGCGGGTAAAGAACGCGGTGATAGCGCTTTGGGTGATAGTGGTGAAAATGAGTGGATATGGGTTCTTGCGGCAGACGATGAAGGCGACCAGTGGATTTAAGATAAAGGCCACGATCAACATGGTTGCCACTAAGACTACGACTACTTGGACGTAGTTTAAGAGGTTGGTAAAGCCGCCTTCTTGGGTGCAAGAGCTGTAAACCAAGCCCATAACGCCCAGGGGAGCAAAGCGGATGATGATGCGAACCACGCCAGCTACGGTCTGGGATAAATCATCTAACACCAGCTTGGTTGGCTCATGGGCGACGCGGAACATCAGGCCGAAGGTGATACCCCAAACCAGAATGGCGACGTAGTTGCCATTTAACAGCGCGTTAACTGGGTTGTCGACTGCCTGCATGATGAAGTTGAGCAGCACCTCAGAGATGCCCTGTGGTGGGTTAACGCCACCGGCGGCCTCAGCTAAGGTTGGGAAGGTGACCGGGAAGAGCATGCTCATAATAAAAGCGATCACCGAGGCGCAGGCCATCGAGACGAAGTACACGATGATGACCGGGGTCATATTGGTCTTAGTGCCCTTGGTGTGACCGGCGATGGCCGAAGACACCAGAACAAAGACCAAGATTGGGGCCATGGCCTTTAAGGCGGAGACGAAGATGGTACCAAAGGTTGGAATGACCGACTTATCATCTGGGTAGATGAAGGCCAGAGCGATACCTACGAGCAGGCCGATGATAACCTGCATGATAAAAGGTACGGCGTTGAAGATCCGTGCGATCGGATTTTTCGGGCTAATAGGTTCCAGCATGGGATGTCCCTGTGCGGTTGCAACTGACAAAAAGAAAAAGAAGAAGAAATGGCCCGAGCAAAACGCAATCGCTTGCCCAAGGTCAAACGCGCGCCCATTATAGCGGCTAATTTCACAAATTCGACAAAAATGCCTGTTATGGCCCACAATTGACCACAGACTAAGCCCGCACTGACCTAGGCGGCGCTCCCAACTCATGTACAGCCCTGTCATCAGGGCTGAATCCCGGTTCCAAGCGGAGCCCCAGCTCAGGTGCAAGCACCGGTCTCAGCGCTGTTCTATGTGCCGTTTTCAGCGCTGTTCTATGCGCCGTTTTCAGCGCTGTTTGCGCTGTGACTGAAGCTTGATCCTTGGCTTAGGCTTTGCACCCCAATCGGCGCGATGTGTTAAATTAAGCAAGAGTGGTTGGCAGTAAGAGCGGAGTGTAGCGTGCAACTAGGTTATCGTTCGGTCTCAGTTGATTTGCATGGCAATGAATACATGGCCCTGCTCGGCGCTAATGATAAGTTTCTGGCGCTGCAAGGTACGGTACGTGCGAACAAAGCGCGGATCACGCGTCAGTTTAAGAGTACGCAGATCTTCCATAACCTCGCGCCCAACAATACCTTAAAAGGCATTTCGCTCAAGTCCGATAGCGAGTTCACCACCGCCGTCTTTGGCTATCAGAACGTGGGCGAGTTTAAGAACTTCCTCTCGGTGATTGAGCCGCATCTGCAATACTCCAACGGCAAGAAGCTAGGCCGTGCCATCGCGCTCATCCATCAAGACACGCTCACCTCGGCGCAAAAGGAAAAGGCCGAGCGCCGCCGCACCACCATTCACAAGAAGCTGACCAATTACCTAACCCGTGGCCCGCGCTTTAAACACGAAGGTCCGACCTTAGGCGCGATTATCGACCGCATCGATAGCTTGACCGATTACAAGCTGACGCGCCGCTATGGCGGCTTGCGCCTAGACAATGTCTTCTTAACCCAAGGGGGCAACGTGATTTTAAAGCCCTCGCCCTCCTATGGCTTTGGCGATGCTATCGAGGACTTCGTGCTCTTTGAGTGTGAGGACGCAGGTCAGATGCCATGCGCAGTCGCGGGCATCATCGACGGCTACTTCGGTGGCGTCACGGTTCCTGCCAACTTCTGGGTCGGCTTTGCTATCTTCAGCGCCATTTATTCGCTCACGCGCTGCTCCGAGCGGGCGCGCAAGTCACCCCAAGAGCAAGCGCGCATGGTGGCGCAATCCAAGCGCATTATGCAGGACTTTGAGAATTTCACCCGGCCAATCCCGCGCTGGTATCGCTCGAACCTGGTGAAAAAGGCGCGCGCTGAAGCCAAGCGCTTAGGTCTATAAGCTCAGGCACCTTACCAAAGGGTCGCACTTGATGCGGCCCTTTCGTAAGATGGTTGGGCCTGCTGACCAACAAAAAGAAAAAAGATTTGAGATTTGAGGTAGGAGATGAACTTAGATTTGCTCAATGTTAAGCCAGTGGTGACCTTTACCTATCGTCTGACCAAGGACGACATTGTTAAGCTCTTCCAAGAGCAGCTCAAAGAGCAACTGGGTGATGTCCCCTTACAGGGTGATGTGAAGCTGGACGGCGAGGCTGTGGTCGTGACGCTTTCCATTGCCGAGCAAGCTCAGGCTGCTACCCCAGCTCAAGCTCAGACGATGCCAGCTGAGACGGCACCAATTGAGGCAGCACCGGCTGTGGTCAGCCCTGCTGAGGATAAGTCTGAGTCGCTCTCCTCCTATGAGGCCTTGTCTGATGAGGACGACGAGCTGGACGACAAGGCCTACGAGGACTTTGAGCCAATGCAGCTGGGCCTTGATAGCTCCTTCGACGACGATTTTTAATGGAGCTGGAGCCACCTGCCAGTGAGAGCCATCAAGCAATAGCACTCAGCAAGCGCGGCGCCGCAGACAGCCGCGCTTAAACTGCCCGGAACAATGGCAGGGCAGCATCGTCCCCGCAAGTTAAGCGGTGCCTTTAGTTAGCTCAAGCCGCTAATTAGCATGCGTACCGCGACACAGAACAGTGCCAGCGCAAAGATGCGCTTTAAGGTGGCGGGAGCGATCTTTTTGCCAATGGCCACGCCGAAGGTCGCCATAAACATCGAGCACGGTACCACGCAGACCGCAGCTAAGAAGCTGACATAGCCTAAGGTGAAGACTGGGGCATTCTCTGGGGTGGTGCCGGTGGCAAATAAGATAATAGCGCCTGGGACACAGACAAAGAGCGAGACCGCTGAGGACGTGCCCACTGAGCGGTGTGGCTCTTCGTTGCAAGCGTTTAATACCGGCACGGTTAAGGTGCCGCCGCCAATGCCCAACATGACCGAGAAGCAGGCGATTAAAAAGCCGATGACGCGCTGCCAGAACTTACCTGGTAGGGAGTCGAACATTGGCTTGGCCTTAGCTCTAAAGAAGGTGTTGAGGGCATTTAAGATCATGACCACGCCAAAGAGGATAGCCAGCCACTGACCGCCGTAGAAGGACGAGATTAAGGAGCCGGTGAGCACACCTAAGATCATGCCTGGCGCCCAGGTCTTAATCGTCTCGAGGTTGGTGTTGCCGCGTTTGTACTGGGCGATTGCGGCGGTGATGGAGGTCGGGATCATGCAGGTCAGCGAGGTACCGGCCGCCAGCATCATGGCCACATCGGGACTGACCTTAAAGAACACGGTAAAGACGTAGTAGAAGACTGGCACGAAGATCATGCCGCCGCCGATGCCCAAGAGGCCTGCTAAAAAGCCGCCGACCACGCCGCACAGGGCCAGGGCGATCACCGTGGTTATAAGTTCCACCCACTCAAGTCCAAACATGGCACTTCCTTCCAATCGCAATTAGACATAGAACCAAAGTTTCCGTAATTAAGTGGGCGCTAGCATAACGCTTTGCGCGCGAACTTGCATCAAGCCCAGCTCAAGGGGCCTAAAAAAGCGCATGAAATAGAGCTGCAAGCAACTTGGGCTCAAAATGGGATGGTGATCGCAAAAATTTTTTAAAGATTTTGTTGACAGAGCCAAATCAAGCCTATATCATAAGCCCCCGTTGAGACGCGTGATAGCGCCAGTTATTACGAGTCGCCTGTAGGGCGTCCTTAGCTCAGTTGGATAGAGCAACAGCCTTCTAAGCTGTGGGGCGAAGGTTCGACTCCTTCAGGACGCGCCAAGCGTCAACATCAGTCAGATTATTTCTTTCTCTATGGTGGCTGTAGCTCAGTTGGTAGAGTCCCGGATTGTGATTCCGGTTGTCGTGGGTTCGAGCCCCATCAGCCACCCCAATTGATTTGATTTGGTCGCCCCCTGCGGGAGTGGCGAAATTGGTAGACGCACAAGATTTAGGTTCTTGCGCCTTAGGTGTAAGGGTTCGAGTCCCTTCTCCCGCACCAATTTAGTGCCAGACCCCAAAAAGAAACGGCAGCCTCGAGCTGCTTTTTTATTATCTATCGCCGTGCACGTGCACGCAAAAATCTCCCACCTCCAAACCTCATTTCTAAGCCAAATCCTATCACCTCAAGCGCAAATCAATTCGCAACCTTGCTGCGCCTTGAGCGCTCCAGAGCGCGCCTGGCAGGCTCAGCCTTGGTGAGCTCACATTCTTGGTCGCACTCATCCCTTTGCTCAAGCAGCGCAACCGCAATCTGGCTCTCAGCTCAGTTCCCTTGGTCGCTCGCCTACAAGTGCCATCGACTTAGACCGAACGGTCTTGAACGACGGCGTGGAGCGCTACGTAGCCCCGGCCCGGTGGGCCAGGGCAGGGCGGCTACTTGAGCATGCCGGCGGCGATAGCGTCGTAGGCGGTGAGCACCAGGCGCTGGGTTAGGTACTCGCCGTAGAGCTCGGTTTCCTTGCGCTTTAAGCCTGGGAAGGTCACCGATGGGTGATCAGGTCCCATGACCGCAGTTGGATCGAGGATGTAGGCAAGCTCCTCACGCGTCAGGCCGTACATCTTAGCGATATAGGCATCAAGCTGCGCCCGAATTGTCAGGCGCTCGCGTGGTTCTTGGAAGGTGTACGCTGGGTACTCAGTGAGCCACACTGCGTTGATGTCATCAGCGGTGCGCGTCAGCTGCGCTACGCGCGAGGCAATAAACTCTACGTCCTCAGGGCTAAAGGCCTCCGGCGGCAGAATAGGAAGCTGCTTGAGGTAGTAGAGATTGACGTGAGCTGAAGACTGCTTAATGCGTTCAATAAAGTCCACTACTAAGCTGTTGAGTACGGCTAGCAAACAGGCTGCATGTTTATCATCAGCTTTAGGCATCAAAAGTCCTGCGGTGTTACCTACTCCAACAGCGGCAGGCAGCACGGATGCGATAACGGTACGTTCGTCAGTTGCTCGTGCAATGTCGCGCCAGGCAATGATCCATGGCTGCTCCCAGCCCTTTTGTTGCCAGCGCTCGTTAACCAAGGACTGCTTAACCCAGAAACGAGGTTCAGCGAGAGCGGTTGGGTTTTGCTTTTGGTTCGTTTCCAAATTCTTGGCGTCGAGCAACTTCCCTTGATTGTCGTAATCAAAAGTTGCATAGCGGTGATCAAACTGCCAGAACATCTTGCCCTCGTAGAGCGGGACTAGACCTTGCGTACGGGCGTTTTCGGCTCCTGCCTTATCAAGCGTTACGAAGTTTCCGCTGTCATTGGTCATGTGAAACATGGCCATTGTTTGGAGCTTCCACAGATTGATGCTGCCGCTGCTTGCGTCACGAATCAGGATAGGTGCAGCGCGGTAGAGCTTACGGCACAGCTCTAAGTCGTACTCAGAGCGTACTAACAGCGCGGTTTGTGTATTTGGATTGATGAGTGCGATATCTCCCGGTTCATAGCTTAGGTGAAGCTTCTCATTCTCAAGCTGCTTAGGGTCAGTGGCATAGAAGACACAATCTGCTTTATCAGCCTGAGCTAAGGTAAGCAGCACAAAGGTGTAACGTCCGTCTACATCAGGGAAGATTCCTGCAGTGTTATTGAAGTGGTAAACCGAGTGCACTAGTCCCTCGCTAAAGACCTCTTGGGTAAAGCGCTTAGTGGCATCATCAAGCAATATGCCCGCTGGCAGCACCATGCCTACCGCTCCGTGTTCTTTTTTGGCATTGAGGGCCAGTTCGGCAAAGTAGGCAAAGAGGTTAGTGTCACCAACTCCAGTGAGCGGGAAGCGGCCGCCATCATCACCTGAGAGGTGATTGATGGTGGAGAAGGCTGCAGCCTGATGCTGGACTCGTACGTAGTCGACAAAGATGTCGCGCTGGCGAGCATCGTCGCTGGAGGCTAAAGCCTCAATCATCTTTTGTCGAATGGCAGCGGTCTTGGCAGCAGCTACCTCAGGTAAGCGCGTGGCAAACCACTTTACGTCCTCGATTTTTGGCTTTTCCCACGGTGGATTGCCCAGCACGCAGTCAAAGCCGCTCTTAGCCATAACCTCCATAAAGGCAAACGGCCAGTGCAGGACGTGGTTGTCGGCACAAACCTGATAGGCATGCTTAAGCATGGCTTGGTGGCTTTGCTCAAAGCCCTCAGGGTCGGTTAAAAGTAGGTCTAAGTCCTTGCAGGTTGGCACTAAGGACTCGGTAGCCGTAGTTTTCTCTGATAGGAAGGCGCTCAACAGAAGGTTGCAGGCCTTAAACTCGACCGTATCCTCGATTGCCTGCTGGTTGCGGGCGTTTTGTACGGCCTTATTCTCTTCGGCTTGCAAGGTGTCGGCGGCTAGCTGGTCGAGGTTAATGTAGCCTAAGTGCTGGATGGCTGAGCCTAAGCTGGCCAGGCCATTTAAGCCAGCGTCTAGTTGGTTCTCAATGAAGACCTTGCGCTCCTTGGTGTTGCGCTTTTTTAAGGTAGCGCAGACGGTCTTATCGCTTAAGGTCAGAGCGTATTCACCCTTGCCAATTGGGGCCTGCGGCTTGTAGGCATCCGATGGGATGCCCAGTTTGAGCACGTCGATGTCCATCACGCCTAGGAGAGCATTTCCCACCAGTAAGTGGTGGTCGATAAAGGACAGCGGCTTGTTCTCGGCAAAGCCTTCAAGCCACAGCGCCATGCGCGCCAGCTCCACCGCCATTGGGTTGAGGTCGACGCCGTAGATGCAGTGCGAGATGACCTCGTGTAAGGTCTTGCGGTACTCGACGTTAGCCGGGGCGCCAAAGTAGGCCTTTTGCTCCATGATAACCGCTGCAATGCGGCGCGCGGCAGCTAAGAGGAAGTGGCCGCTACCACAGGCTGGGTCGATGACCTTCAGGGATAGTAGGGCGGTCTCGGGATCGTTCGGGTGCTCTTTGAGCTTTTGCTCGATGACCGGATTTAACGCGGTCTCAATCAGGCTTTGCACCAAGGAATCAGGGGTGTAGTAAGAGCCTGAGCTCTTGCGCTCATTGGCGTTGCCTTGGGCAAAGTCAAAGGTGAAGGAGTGACGGTCATACTCGTTGACATACTTCACCACCGGCACCAGCTCGAGCAGGCCCTCATAGAGCGAGCCTAGCTCTTCGGTGTTCATGTTGGCGTAGTCAATGCGGCTGACCACGCCTTGGAGCTTGGCCCAGCGCATCAGGCGCATGGCATGTAAGAGGTCGGCGTTGGTGAGATTAACGTCCATGAGATCAGGGCATTGATCTGAGGTGAACAAACCGCCTAAGGCTGGTAGGGCCAGCAATTCCTCACCGCTAGCAAAGGCCTTAAATACCACCTTCACGCTTTCCCACAGGTCGTGGTAATCGGTGTAGAGACGCTGCTTTAAGGACATATCGCGCATGCGTTGCAGGCTGTAGCCCTCATCGTAGAGCGCGCGGGCGCGGCCGTAGTCCCGAACTACAGTGGAGCGGGTGATCGGCTCGTCTTCTTTTTGCGGTTCCTCGTCCCAGTCGAGGTTGAAACTTCCTTGCTCGAACCAAGTGTCATCACCGTCTTGGGTCTCGGATTGGGCGGCATCTTGCTCTGATATGTCTTGCTCTAAGGCGGCGCTGCGCTCGGCGGCGAGCTTGTCTTGCAGGGCGTGGGCTTGGAGCACGGCCAGGCGCTGCGTGATGTCGTCCTTGGTCAGGCGGGTATGGACAATACCGCGCTCCTCGAGGCAGAAGATGAAGAGGAAGCGGTACATCAGGCGCATCAGCTGATGGTTGTAGTCGGTGGCACTGAGTTCATGGCTGGCGAGCTTGGCGCGCAATTGGTCGTTGCCCTTGCCTTTAGCGCGCAAAAAGCCAGTGCCTAAGCACACCATCGCCTCTTGCATGCTGGCGCTCAGCTGCTCGCGCGCTGGAATACCTTCCTCAGCGCTGAGCTTGAGCCACAGCTCCCAGGCGTTGAGGCCGGAGATGTCATCGACCTTGGTGCGTGTGCTGTGCAGCATCAGGTAGATATGGCTAAACTCGGCCTGGTTGTCGCCCTCAAAGATTGATTCTAAATCGAACTCAACAAAGCTCGGGCGCGCAATGGTCATGACATCACGCAGCAAGCGCAGGCTATAGCCGTTGAAGGCAAAGCCCCAGAGGTACTGCGCTGAGATGTTGAGCAGCTCTTGGGTCATGGCAAAAGCCGATCTGCGGCCTGGCTTGTTGGGCAGCTTGCTGTTAATGATGGAACAGGCTGGAAGCACCGTGTCTAAGGTGCTGCGCTTTTTCGGATTTTTAGGATCGGCGCACGGATAGACCACGGTGAGCGGAATGATGGCGCTGACACGCTGACCATCGTTACCGCTTAATGGCTTGATATTGGTGGTGACGCTGGTCTGAGGTAAGTCATCTTTGTGGAGCTCTGCTTCTTGGTCTAAGAGCATCGAGACCGGGAAGGTCAGCACGTAGTGATCGTGGCCGATGGTTTGGTCGATCGGGAGGTTATCAACGCTCAGCGGCAGGTTGTAATCGAGCGCGGAGTTAAACAGGGCGTGGGCAAAGGCCTTGGTGGCCTCCAGCTTGATGTCATCGGAGTAGCTGGGATTATCCACGGCGCGCTTGAATTTGAAGTAGGCTGAGCTTGCGATGCGGTAGGCGCGGGCGACCTCTTCCTTGAGGCTTAAGCCCTCTGGGATGTTATAGTCAAGATCCGTTTGCAGCGTACCCTTGCGCTCAAAAATGCGCTCGAGCTGAACGCCCGTAAAAAGCTTGCCCTCTAAGCGACAGCTGGTGCTGTCCGCAATATTAACCGCCATGCTAACCTCAAGTTATCAAACCAACTGGCTTTATTGTACTTGAGACTTGGGGCGGTTGCAGGGAGTAGGGGCGGGCGCTGAAAAAGGAATATGGCCAGCTGATCACGATGATATAGCTCACACTTTCTGCACAGCTTAAAATAGAGCACATGTTCTGTCGCCTACTACTTGGAGGTGGATATATGAGCTCTCAGCT
>CALXXU010000045.1 GCA_944392765.1 uncultured Anaerobiospirillum sp. | reverse complement strand
GCTAATGGCGGCCCAGGCTAAGGCTGGCCTAGGCTAAGGCTGGCCTAGGCTAATGGCGGCCCAGGCTAAGGCTGGCCTAGGCTAAGGCTGGCCTAGGCTAATGGCGGCCCAGGCTAAGGCTGGCCCAGGCTAAAGCGGCCCAGGCCTAGGCTGGCCTAAGCAGGGGCTAGGCCTTGGGGCGAGCGCTTGATGGCTTAGAGCGGGCGCAGGTGGCTTGGAGCGGGCGCTTATGGTTTAGCCCTTGCGAATGAGGAAGCGGTGCGGGTGCTCAGCGTCAGGCAGGCTGACTAAGGTGTGGTGCATAAACTCGCAAAAGGCCGGGACGTCGCGTAAGGACACGGGATCGTCTGAAAATAGCGCAATGAGATCGCCGCTATTGCTCTCGCGGACGCACTTGCGTAGCAGCATCAAGGGCTCAGGACAAGTCAGCCCAAGGCCGTTGACAGAGGTGCTGATTGTCAGCTCATCATTATCCATAACACATCCTCAAATTGAGATTTAGCGCCATTATAGGCGGAAGCCGTGATTTAGCGCTTGAAATCGGGGCAATTTTTGGTACAATAGGCGCGCTTTGCTGGTTTAGCTCAGTTGGTAGAGCACCTGTTTTGTAAACAGGGGGTCGTGGGTTCGAGACCTACAACCAGCACCACTTAATTTTTTTTTTTCTGTTTTTATTTTGGGCGCCGTAGGCGCTTTTTTTGTCTCTGGGCTCTGTGTTTTTTCTCCTTAATGGTTTAAGAGACCGTTATTGGGGGCGTTTTGTACCACCCGCTGGAGCCAGTTTTGTCAGCTTTTAGCCAAAAAATGTGAACTTGTGTCAAAGTTTAACAATTGACTAGATATAAGTGCTAAATAAAGCCTTGTTTTAGGTGATGTGACCGTATAACATAGCCCTTAAAGCTCAGGTGCCGCCGGTGCGGATTGCTGTTGTTGAGGTTGCGCGCTTTACAGCGCTGACCGCCGCTCCGGCCCCAGTGGGTTTTAGGATTTGTACCGTTCTTGTCCTTATGTTGTAAGGTTACCAGTTATGGCTTTTACTCCGTTATTTGGCCATCAAATGCTCTATGGCGCAGATTACAATCCAGAGCAGTGGCTCGACATGCCTGAAGTTTTGGAAGCTGATGTCAAGATGATGCAGCAGGCACGCTGCAACATTATGTCGGTTGGCATCTTCTCCTGGGCCAAGCTGGAGCCAGAGGAAGGCGTCTTCGATTTCTCGTGGTTAGATGCCACCTTAGATCGCCTCCACGCTCATGGCATTAAGGTCTTCTTAGCAACCCCAAGTGGTGCCCGTCCTGCCTGGCTGGCGCAAAAGTATCCTGAGGTCTTACGCGTCAACGAACAGGGACAGCGTGCCTTATTTGGTGGCCGTCACAACCACTGCATGACCTCGCCGATTTACCGCGAAAAGGTCAAGATCATCAATCAAAAGCTGGCCGAGCGCTATGGCAAGCACCCAGCTGTGATCGGCTGGCACTTATCCAATGAGTACGGTGGCTCGTGCCATTGCCCGCTGTGCCAAGAGAAGTTCCGTCAGTACCTCAAGGACAAGTATCAAACCTTAGAGAACTTAAATGCCCGCTGGTGGAACACCTTCTGGTCGCACACGATCACCGATTGGAGTCAGATCCACTCGCCTTCGGTCTTAGGTGAGAAGGCTGTTCATGCCTTAAACCTCGATTGGCAGCGCTTTACCAGTGACAATGCCTTGGACTTCTGCAAGTGGGAGCGTGACTGCGTTAAGGCGATCACCCCAGATCTGCCAGTTACCGCCAACTTCATGGAATTTTTCTTAGACTACGACTACTTCCAGTGGGCTAAGGAATTAGATTTCATTTCGTGGGACTCCTACCCTCAGTGGCATGTCTTCAAGGATCCTGATTACATCGCCAGCTACACTGCCATGAACCACGACCTGATGCGCTCCTTAAAGGGCGGTCAGCCTTGGGTCTTGATGGAGTCGACCCCAAGCTGCACTAACTGGCGTGAGCTCAGCACCTTAAAGCGTCCAGGTATGAACACCTTAGCTTCGCTCCAAGCAGTGGCTCACGGTGCCGATTCGGTGCAATTTTTCCAATGGCGTAAGAGCCGTGGCTCGAGCGAGAAGTTCCATGGTGCGATCATCGATCATGTCGGCCACTTAGACACCCGCGTTGGCCGTGAAGCTTGCGATTTAGGCCTGAAGCTCTCGAAGTTAGGCGAGATCTGCGGTAGCGCCGTCAAGGCCGAAGTCGCCTTGGTCTTTGATACCCAAAATCGTTGGGCTATCGATGATGCCCAGGGCCCACGCAATAAGGGTATGAACTACCTCGAGCACTGCCTGGATTACTATCGTGCCTTCTACAAGTGCGGTATCGCGGTTGACGTTATCGACGAGACCTGCGATCTGTCTAAGTACAAGGTAGTAGTAGCTCCTTTAACCTATATGCTGCGTGAGGGCTACGCTGAGCGCGTCAAGAACTTCGTCGCTCAAGGTGGTACCTACGTCAGCACCTGCTGGTCGGGCATCGTCGACGACACCGATCTGTGCTTCTTAGGCGGCTTCCCTGGCCCATTACGTGAGGTTATGGGTATCTGGGAGGAGGAAATCGACTCCTTAGATGACGGGGTTGAGGTTTACGCCAAGATGGAGCCTAAGGGCGCTGAGCTGTGCTTTAACAGCGTCGAGCCAAGCGATATCTTCAAGGGCCATGAGTTATGTGGCTTAGTCCACCCTGATGCCGACACCGAGGTCTTAGTCAGCTACGACATCGATCAGCCTCAGAGCTACAGCCCAATCTTCTATGCCGGTATGCCAGTCTTAACCAGCCATGCTTATGGTCAGGGCAAGGCCTACTATGTCGCTTCGCGCATGGATCGCGCCTTCTATGACAACTTAGTCCAGCTCTTAATTGCCGATCACGAGTTGCACAATGGCTGCGGTCAAAAGGCTTATCGCTTAGCTGAAGGCTTAAGTGTCAACGCTCGTTTAAGCGATGACTATCGCTACGTCTTCATTGGCAACTACGCCAGCTACGAGCAGCCGCTGGGCTTGAACTTCGCCTATGAGGATATGTTTAACGAGGACGAGCAAGGCAATAAGCTGGCCGTCAGCGGCGCTATCACCTTGAAGCCATTTGAGATGCGCGTCCTGCGCCGTCCAATCAATTCGTAGCGCTCAAGCGTAGCGCTCAATGCTGCGCTCAAGCGTAGCGCTGGCAGCGCTTAGTGCTGAGCGATTGAGCGCCCGTAAGAATTACATCCACTCATCAGGCCTTTTGATTAAGGCCAAGACCAAGCCCTTAGACACGTAGGTGTCTGGGGGCTTTATTCTTTTTGGGGCCGAACGTTATTTGTGGTATCCATCTTGCCTAAGGTGGGACAAGTGCGCAGTTAGTTGAGCAAAAAAGCGCAACTGGTATGTCAGCTCTGCCTTTTGGTTGCACAATAGCTCAATGGAGGCAGTGCAGTCGCAAGGCTGTGCCCTAAGCTTGGTACTGTTTTGTTAACTGCATCTAAAAAGTGCAAGGTAGGGTGCCAAAATTGGGGTGTGCTTTCAAAAAAATACCAATTTAACGCGCGCTAGCGTTACACTATGTCATAAGGCACTGTAACAGTGAACCTAAGGGGCGCATGCCCTAAAAGGAGAGCTGCTTACTCGTGCTGAGCTTAACTTGCGGGCACTTAGTGTCGTAAGTTAAGGACGTAGTCGGGATACTGCGTCGAGCCACTAAGAGGAAAGTTGCGTGGGGTGACCTATGCAATGCTCTTTGGCTGAGATTAGCTTTGTGCTGCAAAGTTCAGAGGCTAGGATGGCCAGGGGTAACGGTACTTAGGCAACTTCGCTGGTTGCCGCCAGCGTAAGCCTGAGAAGCTTAAGCCCATCTTAAGTGGACCTTGCGGTCGTGGTGCGCTTTGGGGAGCGTATCGACACCAGCTCAAGCCGAGGCTAAGACCAAGTTTGAGTCTTGGACAGGAACTTAAATTAAAAAGTTCCCACCCGAGGAAGTGAGCTGCGTGAGACCGTTTCTGATTGAGCGGGGAAGTTTTTTATGAAGAAGAATTTATTAGCTTTATCAGTTGCTGCTGCAGCTTTAGCTTTTACTACTGTTGCGAGCGCAGCAATTCCTAACACTTGGTACGCTGGTGTTCGTGGCGGTTACGCTCACATCGACACTGACGACTTCGTAACCGATGCTACTGGCGATGGTATCTACAATTCTGATACCGCAGGTTACGGCATTGGCCTGTTTGGTGGCTACAGCGTTAACCAGTACTTCAGCGTTGAGTTAGGCTACAACTACTTCGACGGCTTTGAGATCAGCGAGCGCTACACCGATCGCAGAGCTAATCCAGTTACAGTTGATCAGTGGACCTCAGACTTTGCTATCCACGGTCCTGAGTTAGGCCTGCGCGTTTCGATTCCTTTAACCGACGCTGGCACTGACCTCTTCGTACGTGGCGGTGGCTTCTATGCTATGTACACCGGTGACCTCGATGATTGCGACGCTTTTGCGCCATTTGTCGGTGCTGGTGTTAACTTCGCTTTAACCGATAACTGGGCTCTGCGCTTAGGCTACGACCGTTACTTCGACGTAATCGACGTTGATGACGGCGATATCGATATGGACTTAGACTACGCCTACTTAACCTTAGGCTATGTCTTTGGCGATCGTACTCCAGCCCCAGTTGCTCCACAGCCTGTCACCAAGACTGTTACTACCTCCTACAACTTAGACGCCAGCGCTCTGTTCGGCTTTGATAGCGCTACCTTAACTGAGGAAGGCCACGCCGCTGTTAACCAGGTTGTAGTTGATGCTCAGAACGCCAACTTAGACTTTGTTGCTTACGACGTTAAGGGCTACACCGATCCAATCGGTAACGCTGAGTACAACAAGGGCTTATCCTTACGTCGTGCTCAGGCCGTTTCGGCTGAGTTACAGGCTAAGGGTGTTCCAGCTGGTGCTATCACCATTGAAGGCTTAGGTGCCTCTGAGTCGACCGTAGGCGATGCTTGCGACGGCTTACCACGCAACGAGAAGCTCAAGTGCTACGCTCCAGACCGCCGCGTTGTTGTTAACGTAACCGGTTCGACCACCACTACTGAGCAGCAGTAGTGACTAACGCGGTAGGGCTTAGGGTTCTACGCGTTAACTAAGGGCTCACGCTGAGCGTGGGCCGCTATAACAAGGCCGCAGGAAGTTACCTCCCTGCGGCCTTGTTGCGTTTTAGCGCCAGCTTGCGCCTTGCGGCGCAAGCTGTGTTTTGACGCCAAGCTGCGCCTTGCTGTGCTGCGCCTTGCTGCGCTTTGCTGTGCTGCTTCTGGGGCGCGCTACTTCTGGTAGGTGTCGCTTAAGTCGATTTCCTCGACGTCATCCTCCATCTGGGCGCTGGCGGCTTCAGCGGCGCTGATGATTTGGCGATAGTAGTCGATGGTCGACTCGTCCGGATTCTCAATCGCCTGAGTGAACATCAGCTTGATCTGCTCTAAGACCGTAGCACGGACGATAAAGACCAGCTTGGACTGGTGCTTGTCCTCAGGCCACTCGTCTAATTGGCCTAATGGGTAGAGCTGGCCTTGGACGCCGTGAATGACCACCGGCTTGTCCTGGCCTTCAATATCTAAGATACCCTTTAAGCGCAAGATCGAATCGCCGTATTGCTGCTGCACTAAGTTGATCGCGGCCAGCAGCACTAAGCTCTTGATTGGCTCATCAAAGACTAAGGCAAAGCTCTCAATATTGGTGTGAGCGATGATCTTAGGCTTGGCGACTGCCGCCTCAATCGTGGCGTTAACCGGACGCAGCGGCGAGGCTAAGGTCGTGCCGTCTTGGCTCTTGATTGGGCCCTTGATCTCAAGCCAAGAACTGACCTTGGAGCTGGTCTCGCCCGAGTTCTTGTAAGGGCCGATCTCATCTAAGATCTTCGGGGTAATGTGACCGCGTACCATTGGATGGATTTGGGCCGATGGATTGATCGAGCGGGCGGTCTCGGTAATCGCCTTGATTTCCTCGGCGTCGATTAAGTCGGTCTTGGAAATCAAAATGATATCGGCTAAGGCAATCTGCTTAACCGCTTCGTATTGGGTGCGCAGCTGCTCGCGCACAAATTGGCCGTCTAATACCGTGACCGTGCCATCGTGGCGGTAGTTGGCAAAGCAAAACTCGTCGTTGTTTAAGGTCGAGATAACACCTGCAGGGTCAGCAAGGCCCGTGGTCTCGATTAAGACGCGCTTAAACTTAGGAATAGTGCCTTCTTCGGCTTTGATCAGGTTCTGCGCTAAGGACTGGACTAACTCACCTTGTAAGGTGCAGCAGATGCAGCCCGAGCCTAAGAGCACTACGGTGTCATCAACCGATTGCACCAGTTCATGGTCAAGACCAACATCACCAAATTCGTTGATCAGAACTAAGGTGTCTTTAAATTCCTCAGTGTTGACCCATTGGTTGAGCAAAGTGGTCTTGCCACTGCCCAGAAAGCCCGTAATGATGTTAACTGGGATTCTGTTATCAACTTCTGACATGGTCTCACCCACTAACTTGATGGCTCACCGCAATTTAGTGGGGGTTCGCTACTTTGAGCCCGCATGTGCGGGAGGCCGCTTTGGTCAATACCCCACTAAATTGCGGTGAGCCACTTGATGTTCTAACAAGAAAAAAATAAAGCGCCATTCCGTTGCCGGGTTAGCCCCTGCTTACTGGAAGAGCGCTTCATTTTAGCACCGCCGTTGACAACGGCGGCCTTTTAGCGGTTTTTTGTCGCTACCGCTCGGGGTTGGTCTTAGTTATGAGGGACGCGTGGGGCATCGCCGATGAGCTCGCTGTCATCGACGTCTTGCTCGGCGATCACAGTCGCGCCTTCTGGTACTTCACTCGGGGCTGGCTTGCTCTCAGGCTGAGGGGCAGGTGCCTCGGGCTCCTCTTGCTCGGCTAAGTAGCTCAAGTCGGTGGTGCCGTTAAACAGGAAGTTTAAGGCCTTAAGCAGCGGCTCGTTGCGGTAGTTATCAGACTCGTTGAGGATGTCGTGATAAGCGTGCGGTACCAGCTCAAAGATCGGTGGAATTGGATCGTGGCTGTGCTCATGGCAAAACTCTTGGGCCGCCTGGGTCGAGACCACATTATCGGCACCGGCACCTAAACACAGCATCGGGAAGGTGAAACGGCTCTTGCGCTTGTGCAGGCGCCCTTGGGCTTGCATGCAGCACTTAACGAATTTGTAGGTTGGACCGGCTAAGGCGAGCTGCGGATGGCTGGCGTAATAATCGTGGTAGAGGTTGTAGCGTATCTGGCTGTGCGAGTGGCAGTTCTCTTCAAACGGCACGCGCTTGTACTCCTTGCCATGTGGGGTGTAAGCCAAGGCAAACGAGCGAATATTGCACAAGATCTTGAGGATAGGATAGACCACGCGCGGCGAGAACGGCATATTGATGCCTAAGAACGGCGCGATTAAGGCCACAGCGCGCGGCTTGTAGCGATAGGTCGTGTTAAAGCAGAACTCCATCGAGATAAGACCGCCCAAAGAAAAGCCCATCAGCTTAAAGTTCGGGCCGACATCGAGGTAGCTTAGGATATTCTCAAGGTCGTGGCGATAGTGTAAGAAGCGCTCGACATGGCACTTATTGGAGTCGTACAGCACCATCGACGATTGACCTTGGCCGCGCACAAAGCACACTAGTACGCGCAGGCCTGTGTCCTTTAAGTGGTAGAGCAGCTCGGCGTACTTATGCTCGGTCTCAGCGCGACCTGGCACAATCACCAAGGTATGGGAGCTGTCTTGCAGCGTGGTACCAGGTGCCCCTTGTGGTGCCTTCAGCTCGACCGCACTTAAGATCAAATTATCGCTGACATGGATGCGATGGAACTTGAGCTCCTTTTCGTAAAACTCGTCGATCTTAGGATAGAGGCTCGGTAAGGAGGCTTCGGTGCCAATATTTGTGAATTTAATCATCATTCCTCCTATAGAGCTGGCTGCTGCAACGCGTTACCGCCAGGCCCGGTCAAATCTTCTTTTATCAGCACTAGCATAAAACAAAACAGGCGCCGCCGCTATCTTTTTGCGGCTGAGCGCCTGTTTCGTCGGGAAAGTGCCCTGTAAGGTCCAAGCCTAGGGCTTGGGGCTGGGGCTTTGCCTGGGGTTGGGGCTTTGCCTGGGGCTAACAGCCTAGGGCTTAGGGCTAGCGGCGGCGTAAGTGGCCTGGGGCTAACAGCCTAGGGCTTGGGGCTAGCGGCGGCGATTGACCGTGAGGATGTTCGGGATCGCCTTGATGCGGTGGATAATGCCCGCCAAGTGCTCGCGATCGCGCACTGTGACCGTCAGATTGATGAGGTAAGTGCCATCTTCCTTGATCTCAGAGTTGATCGCGTCAATCTGCGAGCCTGCGATATCCACGGCATTGGAGATCTCACTTAAGATGCCTTGGCGATTCTCAAGCTCGATTCTCAGGCCGGTCTGGAAGGCCATATTGGCCGTTACCGAGTAATCCCAGTCCACCTTGATAAACTTCTCGGGCTCGTTGAGCTTGTCCTCCTCGCGGATATTGGAGCAGGTAGCGATGTGGATGACTAAACCCTTGACCGTGATGTGGCCAATAATGGCATCGCCTGGAATTGGCAGACAGCACTGAGCAAAGGTGTACGGTAAGCCGCCAGTACCGGTGATCGGCTTGCCCTCTTCGGCGTCCGACAGGTCGCTCTTTAACTTCTTGGCGACGACCACCGCCAAGATATTGCCTAAGGCGACATCGCTTAAGAGCGCGTTGAGATCGGGCTCCTTAAACTCCTTTAAGACCGCATCCATTTGCTCCGGTGCCACTTCCTCTAAGCGCATATCCTTGAGGACATTTTGCAGTAAGCGGCGTCCAATTAAGACGCACTCTTGGCTCTTTAAGCCCTTGAGGTACTGGCGGATCTTGGAGCGGGCACGTGGCGTGACCACGGTCGACAGCCACATGGCATTAGGCTCAGCGCTTGGTGCGGTGATGATCTCAACTGCCTGGCCTGATTGCAATGGGCGGCCTAATGGATACATGCGGTGGTTGACGCGGGCGCCGATACAGTGCTGACCGATGTCAGTGTGCAGGGCATAGGCAAAGTCGACCGGAGTTGAGCCCGCTGGCAGATCGAAGATCTTGCCATCTGGGGTAAAGACGAAGATCGCGTCAGGGAAGAGGTCGGTCTTAACGCCCTCGATGAACTCCATCGAGCTCGAGGTGCTCTGCTGGAGGTCGATAATGTTCTTGATCCACTGCTGGGCGTTCTTTTGGGCGGTGGTGGAGGTTGGCTCCGAGCCATTCTCCTTATATGACCAGTGGGCGGCAACACCACGAGCGGCCATCTGGTCCATAAACTCAGTGCGGATCTGCACCTCAATCGGCACACCGTGTGGGCCGATGAGGGAGGTGTGGAGCGATTGGTAGCCGTTGATCTTAGGGATAGCGATATAGTCCTTAAAGCCGCTTGGACGTGGCTTGTATAGGTTGTGCATCTGGCCTAAGACGCGGTAGCAGGTGTCGACGTCGTCCAAGATAATGCGGAAGGCGTAGACATCCATGATTTCACGGAATTGCAGCTCCTTTTTGACCATCTTCTTGTAGATGGAGTAGATCCGCTTCTCGCGGCCTAACACGCGACCGTGAATGCCTACTTCCTTGAGACGACGGTTGATCGACTCCAGGATATTGTTGATGATTTCCTTGCGGTTGTTGCGCGCGCGCGTTACTGCTGACTTGAGCACGCGATAGCGCAGCGGATAGAGCGCGGCAATACCCAGCTCTTCTAACTCGACCTTGATATCGGAGATACCGAGGCGATTGGCAATTGGCGCAAAGATCTCCAAGGTCTCGCGCGCAATACGCTTGCGCTTGTCCGGACGCAGCGAGCCCAAGGTGCGCATATTGTGGGTGCGGTCGGCAAGCTTAATCAAGATAACGCGGATATCGCGCGTCATCGCTAAGATCATCTTGCGGAAGTTCTCAGCCTGGGCTTCGCGATAATCGTGGAAGCGCAGCTTATCGAGCTTGGTCACGCCATTGACCAAATCGCAGACCACTGGGCCAAACTCGCGCGTGATGTCCTCAGGGGTAACGCCCGTGTCCTCCACCGTATCGTGCAAGAGCGCCGCGATAATCGACTCTTTGTCGAGGTGCATCTGGGCGATGATGGTAGCAACGGCGATCGGGTGGATGATATACGGCTCACCTGAGGCGCGCTTTTGTGGGGCGTGCGCGGTGTCCGCTAAAACAAAGGCGCGGTCGATATCAGGCAGGCACTCCGGCGGCAGATAGGACGAGGCTAAATCGTGCAGCGGTAGGTAGTAATGGAAATTAGGGGAGGCTAGAGCCTCGGCGCTTGGCTCAACCTGTTGCGGGGTGCTGCTAGGCTTGAGTTCAAATTGCTCTTTAGGCCGCTCAAAGGCGCTAAACGCACCGTTATCGCGGGCGTTGACGTTGATGCTGTCGCTGTAGATACCTTCGTGCTCAGCCGACGAAGCCTCAAATGAGCGCTGGGATGGGCGCACGGCCGCCGCTGAGGCGCTGACGCCGATCGGGCTATCGACCATGCTTTCAGTGGCCACAGTGATAACAGGGCCTGACTTAGTTAAGCCGGTGCCGTCTTCATAGCTCTCGTCGAATTTACCTTGAGCCACAGCGCGTGCCGTAGACGAGGCAGCGGCCAAAGCGGCATCGATATCTGCGGGGCTAGGAGCAGACTGATCAGATGGCAAATTGTGGTTGCTCTCCATAACTGCTTCTCCTTGCTCAAACTGCGCTAAAACCTAAGAACAGGGCCAAACCTGAGGGCAGGGGAGCTGCGCCTACACTTAGCCTCTCAGTGTACAACAAAGCGCCACGGTGCGGCAGCTGGCTGTGCCCCAATACAGGGCAAGACTCAGCCAACCCTCTCCATTTCATTTTAGGCAAGGGGCGCGCCACTGACTAGGGCGCAGCGCTCAAGCTGTGAGCTAACGAACGCAAGGAACGCAAAGTTGCGTCATAGGCCACAAAAAATGAGCCGCGCTTTCCCCGAGTGACTCTCTCACCGCGTGCTGCTCAGCACGTGCCGCTCTCTCCGGTGCCGCTCTCACCGAAGCTGCTCTCACCAGTGCTGCTCTCACCAGGTGCCGCCCCCACCATGCGGGCGCGAAAAAAAAAGCGCGTGCCCCAGGGCAACGCGCTCTTTTTCCGCAATGGCGCTTGATCGTTAGTCCATATTGAACATTTCGGCGCCGTCGATCGGAGCAAACTCGCTGTCGGCTGGCAGGATGCTGGTATCGCGCATTAAGTCCTTGCGATCTTGCTTATCGAGGAAGTCCTCAGAGATCAGACCTGCCTCAATCTCACGCAGAGCGATGACAGTTGGCTTGTCCTTTTCTTCGTCGACTAAAGGCTTGCTGCCATTCATCGAGATTTGACGAGCACGACGAGCTGCGATGAGCACTAAGTCAAAGCGATTGCCAACTTTAGCCACAGCGTCTTCAACTGTAACTCTAGCCATTTATCAAATACCTCAAATGATTAGGAACGCCTGACAAGTTGGGTCCCCAAGAACGAACTTTTAGGAGCTTCTAGGAAGCTTTGGGCACGTCGTGCCCCAGGGGAAATTTTCTAGAACTGCCCATTGTAGCAAAAATTTAGCCCCTTGGGCCGTCCCGCCGCCTAAATAGGCCGGGGCGCCGCCTAAATAGGCGGGGCTCAGGGCGCCCTAAGGCCCGTGGCCGGTGAGCGCTGCGCCCTGCGGCGCTGCGCCCGGTGAGCGGTACGCCGTGGGCCGTTAAGCTTGCGGCTCAGCAGGCTGCGCGGCCTCTTCTTGCTGTTCGGCCTCTTGCTTGGCCTTAGCTTCAGCTAAAGCGGCGGATAAGGCGCTTGCGCATGGCAGCCAGGCGGTCTCATAGTCATGGGCTTGCTGTTTCATATCGTTAAGCAGGTCGGCGTGGTACTCCTTGATTGCGGCAAGACGTACGCGCTCGCTTAAGATAATGCTGCGCAGCTTGATTAAGCTGTCGTCGAAGTTGTCATTGATGATGACAAAGTCGTACTCATCGTAGTGCGAGATTTCCGACATGGCTTGGGCCATACGCTTGGAGATAACCTCGCGGCTGTCTTGGCCGCGCTTGATTAAGCGCTGCTCGAGCTCGGTGAGCGATGGTGGCAAGATGAAGATCTTGATCGCCTCAGGCATCTGCTCTTTGATCAGACGCGCCCCCTGCCAATCGATGTCAAAGAGCACGTCCTTGCCTTGGGACAGCCACTCCTCGACGATTTCACGCGAGGTGCCGTAGTAGTTATCAAAGACCTTGGCGTACTCAAAGAAGGCATTGCGCGCAATTAAGGCTTCAAATTCTTCCTTGCTGACGAAGTGATAGCTTTCGTGGTCGACCTCACCTGGGCGCGGGGCGCGCGTGGTGTGGGAAATCGATAGTCTCAAGCTGTCATCTAAGTTGAAGCGATGCAGCAGCGCATTAATGAGCGATGATTTGCCCGCGCCACTAGGAGCAGAAACGATATAGAGCTTGCCTTGTGCCATGAAAACATTGCCTCACTAATCTTGGATGCTGCCGTAAGGATTGAAGCCGCTCTCGGCCTCGTTGTCACCAGTTGCGTCTTCGGCGCCATGGAACATCGTGAACCAATTGGTTAAAGTCTGGCGCACCTCATCGATACCGATCTTATTCCAGGCTGAGAACGCCATCACCTTAAAGTCGCCGCCAAACTCGCTTAATTGGTATTTGACCTCGCCCACCGCCTCACGGCGCTTGTTGACGCCTAACTTATCGGCCTTGGTTAAGAGAATTAAGGCAGGGAGGTTCGCCGCGAGCGACCAGTCGATAATCAGGCGATCGTGATCTTTTAACGGATTGCGGATATCCATCGTGACCACGATACCGCGTAAGGCCTTACGCTTTTGTAAGTACTCGGACATCGACTTTTGCCATTGGCGCTTCATCGCCTCAGGTACAGCGGCATAGCCGTAACCTGGCAGGTCGACTAAGGAGCAACCTGGCTTGACCTCAAAGAGGTTAATCAGACGAGTTCGACCTGGGGTGCGCGAGGTCTTGGCCAAATTCTTTTGGTCGCAAATGGCGTTGAGGGCCGAGGATTTGCCGGAGTTCGAGCGTCCAGCAAAGGCAATCTCAGCGCCTAAATCATCAGGTAAACGCTTGATATCAGGCGAGCTCGTGATAAAGCGCGTTTTGCGATAGTCAATGACAACTGAGTCCATGGCTCTCCATCCCGTGGCGCGGGCCGCCTGGTCCGTGGCGTGGGCCGCTTTTGTGATAAGGTTCAAAAAACGGCTAATTATAGCCTTTTTGGACGCAAAGTGCGCGCCAATGGCCCCAAATTGCGCCCCATCCTGGCTTCAACTTGGGCCCCAGCCTGGCTTCAACTTGGGCCCCAGCCTAGCTTCAACTTGGGCCCCGGCCTGGCTTCAACTTGGGCCCCGGCCTGGCTTCAACTTGGGCCCCGGCCTATCTTCAACTTGAGCCTCGGCCTATCTTCAACTTGGGACCCAGCCGGGCCCCATCCAGTGGCCCAGCCTGCGGCCCAGCCGACGGCCTAACGGATGGCCCTAAAACAACGACGCCATCAAGCAAGGCTTGATGGCGTAGGAGGAGGGGGCTTGTTTTTTTATTAGACTAAGCCGGCCTCAGCCATGATTTCCTCTGGGGTCAGAGGACGCTCGGCTGGAGTTAACTCACGGGCTAACTTGAACTCGGTATGGTCCATCGCCAGCTCGAGATAGAAGACGTTGCCACCATTGGTAAAGAAGGTGATGCGCGATACCTCTGGGTGGTCTAAGGTCATATTGATATTGATCTCAACCTGGTGGGGCAGGGCCAGCATCTTTGGCTGCGATTGGTGAATACGACCATTTAAGGTGGTGCTGACCTTAGCGGTGAAGTTGCCCACCATCTGATTTAAGAGCTCACCTAAGGTGTTGCTGACTTCTTCAGAGGTGTAGTTGGTGGCCAGGTCAGAGTCGCTTAAACCCATTAACTTCATGTAGCAGGTGTACAGCTCCATCGCGGTCTCTTTCGGGAAGTTTAAGACCACCATACCCGAGAAAGTGCCAGTGAAGAGCACAAAGGTACCGATATCTGGACGTAAGGTCGTGTTGTTGATCTTTTGGATCATCGGGGTGTAGGAGATCTTATCGCCCGTGGCCGTCGATAAGACGTCCGTGACGCTGTCGCATAAGGACAGCAGAATATCATCGCAGGTAATGACTTGTTGTTTCGACAGTAACATGAATCACACTCGGTGCTAGAGCTCACAAGCCTAGGCGTGAGCACAACAGACAGGCAACCTCGCACTCGAGCGCTGAACCAAGCGCTTAAACTCCGGGCTGCTCAACTAACTTTATGAGGCATCATGCCAGAACATGACCCTATTGCCCCATTGTAGCTAGAAAATGGCATGAAAACAAAACAGGGGATCATAGAGCGTGCCCCCTTGGTGTTGTAGGCAAAAATGCTAAGGGGCGGGCGCTGAGCGCCCGCCCCTTAGGAGCAAAGTGCGAAATTTTTTTCGTACTCAGCTTTTGAGCTAGCTTGCAGCCTGCGCTTGCACTTGCAGCCTGCGCTTGCAGCTTGCACTTGGGCTGCGCCCCTTAGCAGTTGATGTGCAGCTCCTTGAGCTTGCGGGTTAAGGTGTTACGGCCCCAACCTAAGAGCTTAGCCGACTCTTGCTTGTGATTGCTGGTAAAGGCTAAGGCTGCCTCTAACATCACGCGCTCAAACTCTGGGGTAGCCTCTGAGAGGATATCGTGCTCACCAGCGCGCAGACGGCCGTCAACCCAGTTTCTGAGCTGCTCTTGCCACGAAGTTGGCTCTTTGGAGGTACCGGCAATCGAGGTCGTGACCTTGGCTTGCTGGTTGCGGGACTGTAAGTACTCGCTTGGCAGATCGCTCATTTGAATGTCGCGGCCCGTGACCATAATGGTCAGGTACTTACACAGGTTCTTGAGCTGACGGACATTGCCCGGCCATGGCTGGCGGCATAAGAAGACTAAGACCTCGGAGGTCAGCTTCTTCGGCTCTTGACCGGCCTCGATCGCACTTTGAGTCAAGAAGTGCTTAGCCAGCATTGGGATGTCGTTGTTGCGCTCACGCAGCGGCGGCATATTGATATGAATGACGTTGATGCGATAGTAGAGCTCTTTGATGAACTTGCCCTGATTGCCCAGCTCCTCTAAGTCTTGCGAGCTCGAGGCAATAATGCGCACGTTGGCAGGACGTGGGGTGCTCTGGCCTAATGGCAGGTACTCATTGCGCTGAACCACGGTCAAAAGACGGGTCTGAGCGCTCAATGGCATATCGCTGATTTCATTGATAAATAAGGTACCGCCTTCGGCACGCTCGATCGCGCAGGTGGCGCCATCTTCGTTGGAGAAGAGCTCGTGCTCAATTAACTCCTGCGGCAGCGAGGAGACGTTGACCGAGACAAAATTACCTTGATCGCGCCGCTCGGAGTGATTGTGCATCGCTAAAGCGACCAGCTCACGGCCGGTACCACGCTCGCCGTAAATGAAGACTGGCACGCCCGCCTTGGCACCACGACTGATGTACTTGAAGACTTCCTGCATCGCTGGGCTCTTGCCGATAATCTCATCGTTATCGTTCTCAGAGGCTTGCAGGGCGGTCTCGTCCTTCTTCTTGGTCTGGTTGACGCGGTGTACGGCCGCACGGCGGATTACTTGGATCGCCTGCTCAATATCAAAAGGCTTTGGCAGGTACTCAAAGGTGCCGTGCTCGTAGGAGTCGATCGCAGCCGAGAGGTCGGAGTGAGCCGTGATAATAATAAATGGGATATTAGGATCGACCTCATGCACCTTTTGGATAAGCGATAGACCGTCGATACTGCCTGGCATATTGATATCAGAGACGATAACGTCAGGAATCTCAGTCTTTAAGGCCTCAAGTGCTGCATCGCCGCTCTCAAAGGAACGGTGGTTGATGGAGTTAACATTGAGTGCACGATCAAAGACGAAACGGATACTGGTGTCGTCGTCGATGACCCAAATAAGAGGATCCATAATATCTAAACCTCAAGCTGAAAGTGTTAGAGGTTTTATCACACGCCATCGGTTCTAAAAACCACACTGTGAGCCGGTGGGCGCTGTCCAACCTCGGAGTCGTTGGGAAAGCGGTGTAAGGACTTAACCTTACTGGGGAAATAAGCCTCAGCACACGCGGGGCTTATTTCAAGGAGAGTTTCGTAGGTACCTTGCTACTTGCTCCCCGCGTTATTGTTGTTCGTGGTAAGCGGCAAGATGAGCTTGAACACGGTGCACCCTGGGGTGCTCTCGCACTCAATCGTGCCATTGTGATGCTCGACGATATTCTGGGCGATCGATAAGCCCAGGCCATGGCCCTCAGCGCGCGAGGTCACCATAGGATAGAACAGCATATCCTTGATCTCTTCCGGAATGCCCGGACCGTTGTCGATAATCGAGACCTCGATCGACGTTGGGTATTTCACGCCACCGACCAAGGCACCCATTAAGGCGCGGGTGCGGATCTTAATGGTAGGGTAGGTGGTGTTGGACTCAGTTAAGGCCTGAATGGCGTTGGAGATAATGTTGATCAAGGCCTGCTGCATCGCGTCTAAGTCGAGCATAATCTCAGGCAGCGATGGGTCGTAATCCTTTTCAAAGCGCAGCCGTCCTTGGGTTGCCATCGACTCTAAGGACAAGACCTTTTCAATCACGTAGTGGATATTGGTCATAGTGCGCGGGTTGGCACGCTGTGGTCCTAAGAGGCGATCGACCAAGGCCTTTAAGCGGTCGGCCTGCTCGATAATGACCTTGGTGTACTCCTTAAGCTCGCTGTCGGTGGAGTAGGTCATCTCCAGAAGCTGCGCGGCACCGCGAATACCGCCTAATGGATTTTTGATCTCATGGGCGAGGTTACGAATGAGGTCGCGCGCGGCCAAATTTTGGTTACGGCGCTGCAAATCTTCATTGAGCTTTTGCTGGTAATCGAGGCGGTGGATTTCCACGACCAAGCCACGGGCGCGCCCGGTGTACAAGGAGAGGTACATATCGGCATGGAAGTGGACGTGTGGATCGGGGCTGAAGGTGATATCGGTGGCGGTAAAACCCTGGAAGGTAGGCACGTTGGAGTGCTGCAAGGTTTCAATCAAATTCTTTTCGCGCGCATCGATGAGATCGGTCAGCTTGATGCCTTGTAACTTCGAGCGCGACATCGAAAACAACTGCTCTGCAGCGGTGTTGGCAAAGGCAACCTTTAACTGAGAGTCGGTGACCAAGAGGGCCGTCGAAATACTCTCAATAATGGTTTTAGCATCACATTGCATAAAAGCCACTCACAAACATCAATTGACCAAATCTGTCCCACCACCTTAACCACGGCAACGCTTACGGCACGCTAGGTGCCCTCGAGACGCTCCGCTTAAAGCTCACGTCTCGGTCTTGGTGGTGGATCTAACCTTATGTTCCTAAGTCCCACATGGTGTCTTCTGCGACGCAATCAAGGCAGGTGCTGCTTTATTGCAACAAATTACCAATGACTGAGCCCACGCGGCACAGGCGGCGTGGTGGAGCGCACAAGGTGAAGCCATGAACCAAAAATAAAGAAGCTCAGTAACCTAAGCCTGGGACCCAATGCTAAAGAAGCAGGCTTGTCTTGAAACAACACCGCCGCCTTAACACTGACAGCAAGAAAGCTCTGACACGCTCAGGGGCGTACGCCCTTGAGGTGAAACTTGAAGTAGTAAGCGAGGAGCTCGGCCATCGGTGCGGTAACACTAATGGTGAGCGGCCCAGCCGTCCTACAAAGGTGCAAGCATCAGAAAAAATCTGTGATCGAGCCTATACCGTTGCTCCATTTTAGAGCGGAAACGGGCTAGCAAAATGAGATTATTGTGCGTGCTTTACTTTGGTGCACAAATGCCCGATAAAAGGTCATAACCTAAGGGCAAAAAATATGTAATTAAATTTAGCAAATCCTGTATTTATCAGGATTTAACGCTAGGTGCCCCATTGTGTAACATTAAATCGAACTTCAAAAATGGTGCTCAGAGCGCGCCAGGATCGGTCAAAAGGGCCTCAAATGGGCGCAGTGCGGCTTAGCATTGGGCAAAAAACAAAACAGCCCAAGTTCTGCTTGAACTTGGGCTGTGAGGCGAGCGCTGATGCCCGCATGTTGCAAGTTGCTCTGTGGCGCCAGTGGCGGATCACGCCAGCGGCGCACCATTTGGGGGGCCGCACCAAAGTCCATACCCTAGCAGGCCAGCGGCCCTGAGATGGGCCTTAAGGGCGGCCTGAAGGGCGCTCTGAAGGCGGGCCTTAAGGGCGCTCTGAAGGCGGCTTCGTGGTGCGGCGTAAAAGGCTTATTCCTTGCTGGCCTTGCCACCCTTAGCGCGGAAGTCGCGGATACGCTCCATCTCCGACAAGAACTTCTTACGGATACGGATCGACTTAGGGGTGACCTCGACTAACTCGTCTTCGTTGATGAACTCTAAGGCTTGCTCTAAGCTCATGTGTACGGCTGGGGTTAAGATAATGTTGTCATCAGAACCGGCAGCACGAACGTTGGTTAACTTCTTGGTCTTGAGGCAGTTAACGGTCAGGTCGTTGGAGCGTACGTGCAGACCAATGATTTGGCCCTCGTAGACCTCTTCACCGGCATCAACAAAGAGACGGCCACGCTCTTGTAAGAACCATAAGGCGTAAGGCACAGCCTTACCAGTGTCGTTGGAGATTAAGACGCCGTTAGCACGCTCACCGATATTGCCGCCGACAAACTCGTCGTAGCTATCAAAGGTGTGGTACATCAGGCCGGTACCCGAGGTTAAGGTCAGGTAGAGGCTCTGGAAGCCGATTAAGCCACGGGCTGGAATGCGGTAGTCTAAGCGGACACGGCCCTTGCCATCAGGGTTCATATTCTTAAGCTCACCCTTGCGGCGGCCTAATTCCTCCATGACGGCACCTTGGTTGCCCTCGTCTAAGTCTAAGGTCAGAACCTCATAAGGCTCTAAGGTCTTGCCATTGGCATCCTTGTGCAAGATAACCTCAGGACGCGAGACACCCAGCTCATAGCCCTCACGGCGCATCTGCTCAATTAAGACCGATAAGTGGAGCTCACCACGGCCCGAGACGCGGAACTTGTCGGCGTCCTCGGTATTCTCAACGCGTAAGGCCACGTTGTGAACCAGCTCGGTACGCAGACGCTCTTCGATATTGCGCGAGGTGATGAACTTGCCTTCACGACCGGCAAATGGCGAGGTGTTGACGCAGAAAGTCATGGACACAGTTGGCTCATCCACGGTCAAAGGAGGCAGGGCCTCAACCTTTTGTGGGGCGCAGATCGTGTCCGAAATCTTCAGCTCGCCTAAACCGGTAACGGCGATAATGTCACCTGCGCTGGCCTCAGGAACCTCCGAGCGGTGCAGGCCTAAGTAGCCTAAGACCTGGCCAATCTTACCGGTACGGGTGGAGCCATCAGCACCGACAATAGTGACTGGCTGATTGGTCTTAGCGGTACCACGGGTCACGCGGCCGACGCCGATAACACCGACGTACGAGGTGAAATCAAGCGAGGAGATCTGCATCTGGAATGGGCCTTCCAGATCGGCTTGTGGTGGGCTGACCTTCTCAATAATGGTATTGAATAAAGGCTCCATCGTATCGCCGTGATTGTCCGGATCGTCCGAAGCCCAGCCTGCTAAGGCCGAAGCGTAGATGATTGGGAAATCAAGCTGCTCGTCGGTCGCGCCTAAGTTATCAAAGAGGTCGAAGACTTGGTCGATCACCCAGTCAGGACGGGCACCTGGGCGGTCGCACTTATTGATAACTACGATTGGGCGTAAACCACGGGCGAAGGCCTTTTGGGTAACGAAGCGGGTCTGAGGCATTGGGCCGTCAACGGCATCGACTAACAGCAGGACCGAGTCCACCATCGACATGACACGCTCAACCTCGCCACCGAAGTCGGCGTGGCCTGGGGTGTCCACGATATTGATGCGGTAATCTTTCCAGTTGATTGCGGTGTTCTTGGATAAGATGGTGATACCGCGCTCTTTTTCGATGGCATTAGAGTCCATAACGCGCTCTTGACCCAATTCGTTGCGATCAAGAGTGCCCGATTGGCGCAATAACTTGTCAACTAAAGTCGTCTTGCCATGGTCGACGTGTGCGATGATGGCAATATTACGGATCTTTTGAACATCCATCGAGAAATTACCTAAGAAAACAGCAGCAAGCCTCTTCACCCCGGGGCATTTTGCCCCGGAAAAGCCATCACCCAAGATCTCAGATGATCGTGCTGACTTTTCCCACACCACACTAGGCTTGCGCGGGGCTTATCTCCTGCCGGTTGGGCTAAGTGCAAGTCACTTAGCTGCGGGCATAAGCTTGAGAACACAAAAAATTTTGGGATCGCAGTCGTGCTTTGCACGCTTGTCCCTTGCAAAAAAAGTGACGCTATTTTATCGCAAATTGTTAAAGTTGCGCGGCTTGTCCAGATTTTGCGGCATCCAGCCTAAAATAGGGACTATCGCCATCGCAACAGCACAGGGAGAGGGGCTATGAGGGAAGTGATTCAATATTTCGTGCGCCGCATCAAGCGCGATGAAATCGCCATTGAGGCGGGCGCGCTGGCCTACACTTCGGTCTTGGCCTTAGTTCCAGCCATCACCGTGGTGCTCTCGATCTTTGCCATGATCCCGGCCTTCACTCCGATCAAAGAAGCCATGATGGATTTTGCGGCGCAAAACTTCATGCCGGTCTTCACTGAGGCAGTGGGCGACTCCCTTACCACCTTTGTTTCGCATGCGACCTCGATGACGGTGACCGGTTCTTTAATGCTCTTTGTGGTCAGCCTGATGTTGATTCGCTCGGTTGATAAGACTCTCAATCGCATTTGGCACGGGGGCAAGCGCCGGGTCACGATGACCTTTGCCATTTACTGGACTATTTTGACCGTAGGCCCACTAAGCTTTGGCATTGTGGTCTGGGCGACCACCAAGCTTATTGCCTCGAATATCTTCGCCTCGATGGAGCTGGCGCTGGCAGCCGAGACCTTCTTCTACTTGCTGCCGTTTTTCATTGAGACCGGCATGATCTTCGTTTTGTACACCGTGATGCCGGTAACCGAGGTCAAAGCGCGCGACGCACTCGTCGGCGCCGTCTGCGTTGCGATTGCGTTTGAGCTGTTAAAGCGCCTGTTCTCGGCCTTTATCCTCAATTTCTCTGACTACGAGGCGATTTACGGCGCCTTAGCGGCTGCGCCGGTGTTGATGATTTGGATTTACCTCAACTGGTGGCTGGTGTTGATCGGCGCGGAGATCACGGCGGTCTTAACGCAGGCCCGCAATGGCGCTCAAGACGTGCCTAAGGTCATCGTGGGTCTGATCAATCTCACTGGGAAAAAGCGCACCGATAATTCGATCATCAAGGCTGCCACCACGTACCAGCGCGGGCGCTTAACCGACCAACAAAATGCCTTAAACCAAGAGAGCTCGATCAAGGTTCACATTGTGCCGCACCACCCAGAGAGCGACCCAACAGAGACCACAAAAGAAGAAAGCACTAAGGCCTAGAAGATCATTTCCTCTTCAGGATCATAGGGCTTTTCCTCAGCGGCTTTACGGGCGGCTGCATCCTTTTGCGCGGCCGCCTTTGCCGCTTCCTCTTCGGCGGCGGTGCCATGCTCATGCTGGATAAAGCTATCGATAAAGACGTCCTTGAGCAGCTCAAACTCAGTTTGATCCGCTTGCGCCTGAGCTGCGGCATCCGGCAATGACTCAGTGGCCTGTGCCTGAGCACCCGCACTTGCTGCCTCAGCTGCGCCCGCCGCATCTGTGTTTTGCTCAGCAGTGGAGCTGCTTTCAGCGGCCGACTCTGACCCATGAGCTACTTCAACTGCATCAGTCTCACCCTCAGAGGCCGCAGCCTCACCAGCATTTGGCACGGTAGAAGTGCCGTCCGTACTTGGAGCGGTATCCGCAGTGCTCTCAGCATCCGACTTGGTGTCCTGAGCAGCCTCAGATTCGCCCTTAGGAGCTGAAGTTTCGTCCGTGGTAGCTGCGGCGTCCTTGGATTCACTTGCGGCGTCTGCATCCTCAGTTGCAGCAGGCTCAGACTCAGAGCTGGTCTGGTCGGCCGTTGCAGCTGGGTCAGACTCGCCCTCAGGGGCCGAAGTCTCAGCAGCGTTTTCAGCTGGAGCTGTGGCCTCATCAGCCTTTGGCTCAGTGTCCGTGCTGACACTGGTTTCAGCGGCAGGATCTGCGTCCTGAGCTACTTCAGCAGCATCATGGGTTGAAGTCTCAGCAGCGTTTTCAGCTGGAGCTGTGGCCTCATCAGCCTTTGGCTCAGTGTCCATGCTGACACTGGTTTCAGCGGCTGGCTCTGCGTCCTGAGCTGCCTCAGTGGCATCAGGGGTCGAAGTCTCGGCTGCGTCTTCAGCTGGAGCTGTGGTCTCATCAGCCTTTGGCTCAGCGTCCGTGCTGACACTGGTTTCAGCGGCTGGATCTGCGCCCTGAGCTGCCTCAGTGGCATCAGGGGTCGAAGTCTCGGCTGCGTCTTCAGCTGGAGTTGTGGTTTCATCAGCCTTTGGCTCAGCGTCCGTGCTGGTACTGGTTTCAGCGGCTGGATCTGCGTCCTGAGCTGCCTCAGTGGCGTCAGTCTCTGCAGCGTCTTCAGCTGGAGCTGTGGTCTCATCAGCCTTTGGCTCAGCGTCCGTGCTGGTACTGGTTTCAGCGGCTGGATCTGCGTCCTGAGCTACCTCAGCGGCATCAGGGGTTGAAGTCTCGGCTGCGTTTTCAGCTGTTGCAGCGGCATCAGACTCGCCCTCAGCTGACGAAGGCTCACCGGCATTTGGCTCAGTAGAAGCGCTGTCACTGCTCTTTGCGTTTGCACTTTCAGCTGCGGCTGGCTCAGCGTCAGGCGTGGTTGAAGCTTCGGCTTGCGCCGGGGCGCTCTCGGCGTTGATTGGGGTATCGCTGACTTGTGCTGGGGCTTCGCTTGCCGCTGCACTTTGGGCGACGGCGCTCTCGGCGTCATCGAGCTGTACGGTGCCGTTTAAGACGCCCTTGGCGTCGGTTTGCTCCTTGGCTTGAGCGGTAGCGTCGTATTGCGGCAGGTACAGGCCTGGGCGCGGTGCGCCACGACTTAAGGCACGAATGGCAAAACTTGGCTCAGCGGTGGTGCCGTCAAAGGACACTGTGGTCGTGCTGTCGCGCGCGAGACTTACCATAAAGGCGTTGCCCGAGAAGTCGTGATTTAACAGATCAATATTGGCGCTAAAACTGGTATTGGCGGTGGCAAGTCCGATACGTCCTTGCGCGTTGAGCTTGCCTGCTTGGAAGGTGGTGTCGGCCTCTAAGGTATTGATACCCGCAACAGAACCTTGTAGCGCCGCTAAGAGCTCGGTGCCACTTAAGGTGTAATCCTGCTGCTTGCCACCATTGATGAGGTCTAAGCCAAAGTCTGAGATTAACAGGCCCGCCGAGTCTAAGTGGATCCGGCCACTTAAGTTTTGAAGCAGCGCGTTCTTAAGCCCTGCCTCGTGCCAGTTGGTAAAGCTGGAGGTCAGCTGGGCGTTGAGGTTGACCTTGCCGGTGAGCATGTGGCCAATGAGATTGGAGTTTAAGTCGGCACTTTCAAAGTCGCTCGCCTCTAAGGCTAAGGTACTCATGCCCGTGTCGCTCAGGCTTAAGGTGCCGCTGGCACTTAAGCTTGCTTCTTGGAACTTGACCTTTGGTAAGTTAACTTGCAACTGCTTGGGGCTTAGGGCGGCCTCCAGCTCAATGTCACTAAAGAGCAAGTTGGAGTACAGCAGATTGTGTAAGTTCAGCTTGAGCTCGCCGTGATCGCTGGTTTTAAGCTGTCCTAAGAGCGTAGCTGGGGTGAGCTCGGCCTGGGTGGTCGGCTCATTTTGCGTCCCTGAGTTCGTCTCAGGCTGGGGGGCTGGGCCCCACTGTAAATTGTTGGCACTACCGCTGATGCTTTGGATCGAAAGCGGGAGCTGGTTTAAGAACGAGAGAAACTCGAGGCTCTCAAAGCTGCCCTGAGCGAGCTTAATGGTGTAGGCGTTGTCGTGCTGGAGGAAATCAAGGCGCGGTGGGTTTAAGGCCAGCTTGCTCTTTGCTAGCTTGACCTCAGCTAAGCTCAGCTCTTGGTGCTCACGGTCGAGCGTGCCCTTTAAGCTGTACTTGCCATCGTAGAGGGTGCCCTTAAAGTCAAAGGAGATCTGGTCGTCTTTAAGCTCAGCTGTACCCTTATTGTGCTCAAAGCTGGTCTGTAAGTTTGGAAAAGAGAGGGCGTCGATCGTGCCGTCAAAGCGGGCGCTGAAGTGCTCGTGGCCCAGTTCTAAATCGTGGAGCTGGCCGGAGATGCCTTGCATCACCATAGAGTGATAGTTAGGGTGATCGCCTGCCTTAGTCTCTGCTTTATTGGTGCTGTCTTGCTTTGCGGCCGCTGTCATGGCCTGCTGGTCATTGGTGTAAATGACTTCGCTTAAGTTAACGGTGCGGGCACTTAAGTTGATACCGACTTGGGGGCGCCCTAAGTCGTGCAAAATGACCTTAGAGAGGTTGAGCTCATCGAAGATGAGGTCGGCGTTGCCGTTTTGGCTAAAGCCCTCGGCGCTGCTAAAACCGGTGCTAGTGTCCGAGTTTGAGGTGTTGTCATGGAACAGGTAACGGCCTTGGCCTGAGACCATACCGCCTAACATCGCGGCGGTGAAATTCTCGATGTTAAGGCCTGCTTGGTCGTGGGCAAATTGTAAGGAAAGATCCTTGACCGGGCTCTCTAGGAGCTCGGCCTCTAGGGCCGCAATAGCGCCCGATCTAAAGGTCAGGCCTTCCTCGGGATTGAATCCCACGTTATTTAAGCGAATGGTGGCGTCCTTGGTGTGCAGAAATTGGGTCTTAACTGGGGTGTGGTGAAAGCGCACTAAGGTTGCGTAAATGTTGTGGTAGCCTAAGCGGTTCTCGGTGAGTGCTTGTAAGTCCTCTGGGGTAATGGTGACGCCATTTAAGTACAGATCGTTGATCTCCAGGCGCTCCTCACTTAAGGCACTGCGCAGGTCATATTCAAGGTACAGCTCGCCGAGCTTGGAGTTGCCGAAACTTACGTCGTAGAGCTTGATGACATCAGGATAAATAGGCGAGAACTCAGCGTCGCCAATCGTAACCTCAAAACCAGTCTTGGCGCTTAAGTAGGTGCTCAGAGGCTTTTTGATTTGGCTGCCATTGAAGAAGAGCACAATGAGCACAAAGCCAATCACGACCATGAGGCCGAGCGTCATCAGGGCCTTGGTCAGAAAGCCTAAAACTTTGCTATGCGAGCGTTGGGCTCGTCTTTTGTGATAAAGACCAACCATGGACTAAAGCACCGCCGATAAAAGCCAAGAGCAAGCTCAAGCGCTTGCTGTCCCCACCTCACTTATGAGCAGTTTGAGCCCACAAGCTCCATTAGGGAGCTGTTATAAATTAACTTTGATGCCTCTTAATGGTGCAGTCACTGCTCGAAGAGCAGAACCACGCTTTACACCACTAAGTGAATCACATTATAAATTACAATTAGATAAATCTAATTATATTTTATAACGCAACATTAAGGTGTTTACAGAAACTCACACCTTAATCATCTTTAGATTAAGGCCAGCTAGTGCTTTATGCATCAATCTAGCCCGCTTCACGGAGGTCTATGTTTCTTTATAGAGCCTATATGAGATATATAAATATCCACATAGACTACAGCTCATTGCCCCCAGCA
>CALXXU010000044.1 GCA_944392765.1 uncultured Anaerobiospirillum sp. | reverse complement strand
TGGAGGGTGGGCTCTACACAATTAGAGCTAGAGCCCAAGGACGCGTGGTTCCAAGCAGGTAACTTCAGAGCAGCAGCAGTCAGATATACACCCAGTACCAACCCTTTTGCCTTAGAGACCTAATGCGTGCCTGACCTATCAGCCGCATTACGCTGACAGACCGACACTATTAGCGCAATCTCAAGCTGCCGCATATTAGACTGACTCTAATGGCTCTACCGAGGCACGATTGAAGCCCGCACGGCGGTGGCGGGGGTGGAGGGTGGGCTCTACACAATTAGAGCTAGAGCCCAAGGACGCGTGGTTCCAAGCAGGTAACTTCAGAGCAGCAGCCAGATATGCGCTCAGCGCCGATCCTTTTGCCTTAGAGACCTATTGAGAGCCGGACCTATCTGCCGCACTACGCTGACAGACCGACACTATTAGCGCAATCTCACGCTGCCGCATATTAGACTGACTCTGATGGCTCTAGGAGGCACGATTGCAGCCCACCCGGCGGGGGTGGAGGGTGGGCTCTACGCAATTAGAGCTAGAGCCCAAGGACGCGTGCTTTTCAGCAGGCCCTTCAAGCCTGCGCTCACTGTACGCTCAGCACCGGCTGGCCTCACTTCAGGCCCAACCAAAAAGCCAAGCTTGAGTTGCGCTCAGGCTTGGCTTTTTAGTCTTTTGGGACGCGTATTGGGTTAGTGCTCGTCGTTTTCGATGAAATCTGGGATTAAGGACGAGGAGTAGAAGAGATAGAGCGCTTGCGTGCCCTTATCGCCATGGCCCATCTGCTTTAACATTGAGTAGGCCTTGTAGGCAAGGTCCAGGCCCGGCAGGCTTACGCCCCGGTTTTGGCAAACCTTTAAGGCAATCTCCATATCCTTTAAGAAGTGGTTGATCTTAAAGCCTGGAGCAAAGTCGCCCTTTAAGATCCGTGGGCCATAGCTTTGCAGCGAGAAGGAACCGGCGGCGCCACCACATAAGGTCTCGATGGTGAGCGCGGGATCTAAACCCATGTGCTTGGCAAAGACAATGGCTTCGCAGGCCGAGAACATCGAGGTAGCGATCGCGACCTGATTGCAGGCCTTGGCCATCTGGCCCATACCAGGGCCGCCAAAATAGACCCACTTCTTGCCTACGACCTTGAAGACCGGCTCTAAGGCATCGATGGCAGCCTTATCACCACCGCATAAAATGGTTAAGGTGGCATTGCGTGCACCGATATCACCACCGGTGACCGGGCAGTCCACCACGCTAAAGCCCTTGTCGGCAGCACTCTTCGCGAGCTCTTGGGCCAGCTCTGGGGCAGAGGTGGTCATGTCAACGCCAATTGAGCCCGGCTTCATCGTGTTAAAGGCGCCGTGACGGCCCATCCAAACCTCACGCACATCCTGGGGATAGCCCACAATACTGATGACTACATCGCAATCCTGGGCGCAGTCAGCCGGGGTCTCACACCAAGTGGCACCACGCGCAATGAGCTCTTCGGCACGCGCTTTCGTGCGGGTGTAAAGCTTGAGCTCAAAACCGGCATCTAACAAGTGACCGGCCATCGGGGCGCCCATTACACCAAGACCAATAAAACCAATCTTCTTAATGTCCATGATGATTTCCTGACTGACTCTCCCTGCTCAGCACCAAGCTACACGCACTCAAACCATAATGCCGCAGCGGGAGCATTGCTCTCATTGGTTATGGCCCCAGCCATAACTTATTGTTGATGATTATTTTAGCCCCCATCTCAGCTCAGCCCAAATTACTCATGCAAAAGTCTTAAGAGCAGCAATAGATGTGACCAAGTGCCGTCTTACCTTAAGTGCGGAACTTGTTGTGAGACGGTAGCGTTTGCGGCCAGCTACAAGCTAGCTTGCCCCAACAGGGAACAAAGGAGGGAAAAGGTGAGGGAAATGAAAGCGACTCTGACCCTAGAGGTGAGGGGATGGTCAGAGCCGCTTGCAGCCACTCAAGCCCTAAATCTGAGGGGAGGGCTTGATGAGCTGTTTTTTTTTTCTTGTTTTTTCTTTAGCTTAAGGCGGCCTTGAGGGCGTCAACCTTATCTAAGCGCTCCCAAGGGAACTCGTCACGACCAAAGTGGCCGTAGGTGGCGGTTGGCTGGTAGATTGGGCGCTCGAGATCTAACATCTTGATAATGCCGTATGGGCGTAAATCAAAGATATCGTTGACTACAGCTGCAATCTTCTTGTCATCGTACTTGCCGGTGCCAAAGGTGTTAACCGCAATCGAGACTGGCTTAGCCACGCCAATGGCGTAGGATACTTGCAGCTCGCACTTATGCGCCAGCTTGGCCGCTACGATGTTCTTGGCCACGTAACGAGCCGCATAAGCAGCCGAGCGATCGACCTTGGAAGGATCCTTACCCGAGAAAGCACCACCACCGTGACGAGCAGCACCACCGTAAGTATCAACAATAATCTTACGACCGGTTAAACCGCAGTCACCAACTGGACCACCAATAACGAAACGGCCGGTTGGGTTGATGAAGTACTTGGTCTTATCGGTTAAGTACTTAACTGGGATAACGCGCTTGATGATTTCCTCGTGTACGCCTTCTTCCACGTCACGTAAGGAAATGTCAGGCGAGTGCTGGGTCGACAGCACAACGGTATCCACGTGCGAAATTGAGCCATCATCATTGTAGGCAAAGGTGATCTGGCTCTTGGCATCAGGACGCAGCCATGGCAGGACGCCTAAACGACGGACCTCAGCCTGACGACGTACTAATAAGTGGGCATAGGTGATAGCAGCTGGCATCAGCACTGGAGTGTCATCGCAGGCATAGCCGAACATTAAACCTTGGTCACCGGCGCCTTGCTCTTCTGGATTTTGGCGATCGACGCCCTGATTGATATCAGGCGACTGCTTGCCTAAGGCATTTAAGAAGGCGCAATAATTGCCATCAAAGCCAACTTCAGTGGAGTTGTAACCGATAGCGCAGACGGTCTTGCGTACGACCGCCTCGAGATCGACATTGGCGGTGCTCTTTACTTCACCTGCGATCACCACCATACCCGTCTTCACTAAGGTCTCGCAGGCTACGCGGGCCTTAGGATCTTGGGCTAAGTAGGCATCTAATACGGCATCGGAAATTTGGTCGGCGACCTTGTCTGGGTGTCCCTCAGAAACAGACTCAGACGTAAATAATTGAAACATGTGCTCCCTCCAACATGGGGTGGAAAACTTACAAAGTTAAGTTTGCTCATACTCCCAAACCTCCTCACAAGGTGGTCGCAGCAAGTTAGCCGAGCAGGGCTCCAGGATAATGGTGCCGCTTAAGTAGCTCTTGCGGTGAAAATAGTTCAGCCTCCTAGCTCATAGGCACAAGTGCCTGCCCCTAAGCGCTGCGCGCTTAAGATCCATCCGGCGCCATTTTCTTTAAATGGTGGTACGGGGGAAAGTGATAGGAGTGCGCCTTAAACCTGAGCTTAAAGTCTGGTAAGAAAGAGCTTTAAGGTGCCAAGGCAGGGTTCAAGACGGAAACTGGACTAAGCGAGTATCAACAAGGAAAAAGTGGAAACGGCGGGGCCGCTTCCGATGTCACTGCGCATCAACACGCCCTAAGGGCGGGCACAACACTAAGGCCGGGGGCCTTACTGAGCGCAGATTAACCTTTGATTATACGCGACTTATTGGGACTTTATGGGCAGCTGCATAATTTTTTTCAGCAACTGACTCAAGTGCGCGTTAATAGATCGTGGCAAAAGGAAAATGCACCTGCACCTCATCCCAACTCAGCTGTAAGTGCGGCCCCAAAAACAAGATAACGTCCTTAACCCCACGCTGACGCAGATAAGAAATCATGCGCGTGTCGATGGCGCGTTGCAGTGCCTGGGGATAGAACTCCAGACGTTCACTCAAGTGCAGAAAAAACTCGTAGCTCTGTGGCGGATACTGCGTGCTCAACTCATCGTACACTGCCTGCTCCTCGGAGCTTAAGACCAGAGCGCGCCCGGCAGTGTAAGGACGATAGAGCTCAATGAGCTCACAGTCACCTGAAGCGGTAATACCACAGGTCAGATAGAGGGCATTGGCGGTCAAGTAGGCCTCACGCATGAAGGCTTGACGATAGGTCGGATCGTCTTGCTGCGCGGCAGTTAAGATATCCCATGCTGGGCTTGCAACTTGGAGCCAAGGCGTAAGCTGGCCTGACTCAGGGCTAGGGTCAAAGCGTGCGCTGACCACCACCGGATAGCGCGGGGAGAGCTCGCCCCAATGCTGCCAACACAAGGCCCCACCTACGGCCTGCATCAGATAATTTAAGTCTTCTGGGGTCAGTTCCGGATAGCGCGGGGCAAAGACGGATAAAAAGAGCTGCTGAAATTCGTACGGATCAGCCTGTAAGCCCTGCATGATGTCGTAGGAGCACAAGTGCAGCACCTGTACTTCAAGCGACTGAGACCAATTAGCCTCAGCACTGGTAGCTTGAGCTCGCGCGGCGGGGCGGCGTTGGTACTTAGGGAGCAAGCGCGACTCAAACTTGCCCGAGCGCAAGCGCGGTACTTTTACGGTAATAGGCCCCAAGGAGCTTTCAATAGTCTTGCGGCTATAGCCGTTACGCGCGCTCTTAGCGGTAGAGCTTGACTCGGCCTGATGGCACTGCAAGTCAAGTTCGCATTTGAGCAGCTCCTCATAGCAATGCGCCAGGGCCTGCCCCATCAGGCCCTGTAAATAGCCTGCAGGGTCTAGTTTGAACTGAGCTAATTGGTTTAGTGCGACCTCTTGCTCGTGCGGCGTGCGCATGACTACAGCTCCTCAATCTGAGTTCCCTGCGGCCCAAAACTCAACTGCAGCTTGCACTTAGGGCGGCAGCTTAAGGTCAGGCTGTGCTGAGCTTGGTCACAGCTATAGCGCGTGATGGTGTAGCGCTGCCCATGGAAATCAAGCTGCGGCTTGGCGATAAAGGAAAAAACGCCGCCATCTAACGCGCGTAAGAAGCGATAACAGGTGGCAAAGTCCCAGCTTAAGTCCATCAGACCCGCATGGGGCAAATCCCGCTTGCGGTGGATTTGGGTCCAAGGAACACCCCAGCCCCACTGATGAATCTCAGATGGGGTGTGCACCAGTTGGCAGCTAGGCTCTAAGGACTTAAGCTGCGCCTCGACCTCAGCTGCCGTAAGATTAGGCTCCAACTCAAACTCAGGCAGGGCTTGCAGCGCCAGCGGCAAGAGTAGCTGTGCCATCTCATGCTGCACCATCAGCAAATCAAGGGCAGTGACCGGAGCTGCAAACTGCGCTAATTGACACGCACCCTGGACCAAGATAGCCCCATGGTCGATATCTTGGTCGACCCGATGCCAGGTAATGCCCGCCGCCTCATCACCCTCCCAAATCGACCACAAATGCGCGTTGGTACCGCGATGGTACGGCAAGAGCGCATTGTGGTAATTGATGATGGTGTTGGCGTTAACCTCATCCTGCGAGAAGAGATAGGTGTTGTTGGCGCTGATGATGAGCGCCCCGGAAAGCTCTGACAGCCACTGCTTGAGTGGGCGCACTTCATCTGAGAGCGGCGTGCCGCCTTGGGTGCACGGCACCGCCTCAGTGACCTCAGGATAGACGATCACGTAGGGCTTAATCTGCCACAGCTCCTCAATGCGCTGCGCGCACAGCTGGGCAAAGCTTGATTGAGCCGAGAAACCTTGCCCTACGAGGTAAATGGGAGGAGTCATTTTAGACCACTTCACCCTTGACGATGATCTCTTGGCGCAAGACCGAAATATCGTCCTCTTCTAAGTTATCGCGCACCGCGCGATGGATGATCTCACTTGGGCTGTAAACATCGCCTGGGTAGAGCACCACTAAGGCGTAATCACCGACCTTGAGGAAATTGGTCTTACCAAAGTCAGTGTAACGGGTGGCGCCGACCGAGACCATAAAGCGGGTTGGACGCTCAGACTCATTTAAGTAGGCGTTGATGTTCTCAGCTGGGCCCTCATCCTTTTGCTCGTTGAAGCGGTTGATGAGCCAAGCATTGAGCTTGTCATAGAAGTAGGAGTAGTCCTTGATCGCGCTGTCCTCACCGTATGGGAACACTTGGTCGCCGCGCACTAAAAACGAGGCGATGCGATAGCGATCTAAGATGCCGCCTGGACCAAAGTGGTCGATCTTGATGTGGTTAGCGGCAAAGCCCTTGCTCGATGGGCCCCAATTCTTCTTCTGGCTAATCTTGGTGGCACCTTGCTTGCGAATCGAGCAGTCGTTGCTGGCGCTAAAGACCAATGGGGTCAGGCTTAATACCTTATTGCCTTGCCAATCGACATCAAAGACAATAGCGCACTCCGGCTCAATTTGCAGCTTGTCCTCGCCCTCAGGGAAGATAATGGAGTACTCATCAAAAGGATAGACATGCAAAAAGTCTGGGGTCTGTGCGCTGGAGCTACCCCGTGGCAGATAGGTTGGGAACACGGCCTTCGGGGCATTGGCCTCAGCCGTCTTGACCTTGGTAAAGTCCTTGTCCTCACCTGCTTGCTCTAAATGTCCGGTAAAGTTGCCTGCTACACCAAAGCAGGCAATTTTTTCTAATTCAATCAGCATGGTTTTCACTCCGCCCAGGCCCATGACACGGCGCATGCGCGCCCCTCAGCCCCATCTTAGCATAGCCCTAAGCGCCCCTTGTGCCCCTGATGGCAAAAGCTTGAACCAACGCGTACCGCCCTAATGCTGCCCTCAGGGCTGATTTGCCCTTACAATAGGAAATGCTCGCTCCAGTGCCAGTTGCCTGAAAATTGGTAGCACGGGTAGTCCTGACTTGGTGCGCGCGTTACTTTGCCTTAGCTTATAAGAGCGCAGATGTCTTTGCGGGAGGAATGGTCTTGCACAAATTGGTTAAAACGGCCCTGGCCGTCGGCTTAATGCTGAGTATTGGTTCCAGCGCTCAGGCGATGAGCTCATTTGCCGCCGCTAAGCGCGTCTTGCCCCAAATCTACTGGCAATTAGAAGAGGAGTTCGGTCAACAAAGCACCGTGTACTGCGGCTGCCCGATTGAGTTATCAGGCAGCGCCAAAAAGCCTAAGTGGAGCGTGAACTTAGGTCCGTGCGGTTATCAAGTACGCGCCGATAAGCGTCGCGCTCAGCGCATTGAGACCGAGCTCATCATGCCCGCCTGGGAATTTGGCCATCAAATGAAGTGCTGGAAAGAGGGCGGCCGCGAGCAATGCGGTAAGGATAAGAATTTCAAAAAGATGGAAGGTGACCTCCATAACCTCTTCCCAAGCGTGGGTGAGGTCAATGGCGATCGCGGCAATTTCCAATTCACCGATATGGGTGCTAAACCAACTAAATATGGCAAGTGCCCGATGGTGGTCGATTTTGAGTTAAAGCTTGCCCAACCGCCTAAGGAAGCTCGTGGCCTCATCGCCCGCGCCTATCTCTATATGGCACAAGAATACGGCATCCGCTTAGCAATCCAGCAGCGTCGCCTCTATGAGGCTTGGGATCGCCAATATCCGGTTACCGCCTGGGAGTGCCGCCGTAACGAACTTATCAAGGCTGAGCAAGGCAACGATAACCCATTTGTCACCAAGCACTGCCCACTCAAGTCTAAATAACCCCGCAATCACTTGGCTATAAATTGCGTTATGAAAAAATTAATGCAAACGACCCTGGCTGTCACATTAATGTTAGGCCTTACTTCCAGCGCTCAGGCAATGAGCTCATTTTCCTCCGCCAAGCGCGTCCTGCCCCAAATCTACTGGCAATTAGAAGAGGAGTTTGGTCAACAGAGCACCGTGTACTGCGGCTGCCCGATTGAGTTATCAGGCAGCGCCAAAAAGCCCAAGTGGACCGTGGACTTAAAGCCATGTGGCTATGAGGCCCGCAAAAATAAGAATCGCGCGCGCCACATTGAGGTCGAGCACATCATGCCTGCCTGGGAATTTGGTCATCAAATGAAGTGCTGGCGTGACGGTGGCCGCAAGCTCTGCGGTAAGGATAAGAATTTCAAAAAGATGGAAGGCGACCTCCATAACCTCTTTCCAAGCGTAGGCGAAGTCAATGGTGACCGGGGTAATTTCCAATTCACCGATATGGGTGCTAAACCAACTAAATATGGCAAGTGCCCGATGGTGGTCGATTTTGAGTTAAAGCTTGCCCAACCGCCTAAGGAAGCTCGTGGCCTCATCGCCCGCGCCTATCTCTATATGGCACAAGAATACGGCATCCGCTTAGCAATCCAGCAGCGTCGCCTCTATGAGGCTTGGGATCGCCAATATCCGGTTACCGCCTGGGAGTGCCGCCGTAACGAACTTATCAAGGCTGAGCAAGGCAACGATAACCCATTTGTCACCAAGCACTGCCCGCTATCCCGTTAACTCTTTTCGTTTTTCTGTGTGAGAACCGACCATGCGTATCCCTCGCATTTATGACCCGAAACTAGTGCCCGAGCTCGGGAGCAACCTGACCTTAGATGACTTTGGCGCCAACCATGTCGCTAAGGTCTTGCGCTTAAAGCCGGGGGCGCTCATCCGAGTCTTTGATGGGCACGGCCATGAGTTTGAGGCGACCTTAACGGCGGTGGGCAAAAAGACCACGGTTGAGCTGACCCGAGAGCTCACGCGCAGCGTTGAAAGCCCACTTAAACTGGAGCTGTTACAGGTCGTAAGTCGTGGCGATCGCATGGACTTCACGATCCAAAAGGCGGTCGAGCTGGGTATTAGCCGCATTGTGCCGCTCACCTCCGAGCGCTGTGGGGTCAAGCTCGACCCTGAGCGTGCTGCTAAGAAAATCGAGAGTTTCCAAAAGATCGCGATCGCTGCTTGTGAACAATGCGGACGTAATGTCGTGCCTGAGGTTACGCCTTTACAGACGCTAGACGCTTTTTTAGCGGCGCACCAGGGTAACGCTGACGGTTTTATCAATCTCACCTTAGATCCGCGCGCCCAATCCAAACTCACCGACCTGCCCAATAGCGGCCACTACCGCATCTTAATTGGCCCAGAAGGCGGTTTTAGCGCGCAGGAAGTGGCGGCCACCGAGCAGGCCGGTTTTGTCGGAGTGAGCTTAGGCCCGCGCATCTTGCGCACTGAGACCGCCGCCTTAGTGACTCTGTCGATCTTAGGGGCGCACTTTGGCGATCTATAGCCTTAAGTGCTTAGCTCTATAGCACGCGGCCCCGCTTGTGTCCCAAATAACCAGATGTTGTAGCAAGGACTCCGTGAGGGCCGCTATAATTAAGCAATTCTTTTGTGTTGTGGCCCCCTGGGCAAAATTGCTTCGTGTGAGAAAATGTCAAATCACCAATTACTGCTAGGCAAATCCACCAGCTATTACGAAGAGTACAACCCGTCGGTTCTATTCCCGATCGCGCGCAACCAAGGTCGCAGCTCCTTAATGCTGCCTCCTTTCACCGGTTATGACCTGTGGCGCATCTACGAGCTGACCTTCTTATTGCCTAACGGTTTGCCGCAAGCCTATATGGCCACCATTAAAGTGCCGTGCACCTCGCCCTACATCGTAGAGTCAAAGAGTCTTAAGCTCTATTTAGGCTCTCTGTGCCAAACCATGTTCGGCAGTCCAGAGGAAGTCGCTGCGCTCATCACCCACGACTTAGTGGATATCTTAGATGCTGATATCGAGGTCAAGCTCTACCCGATTGGCACTAAATTCATGCCGCTTTTGGACTTTGACAGCCCCGTATTAGAGGACTCGTTAGAGTTGCAAGAGCTCAAGTTCAAAACCTACGAAGTCGACCCCAACCTCTTGAAGCTGGCGGAAAAAGATAAGAAGGATAAGAAGAATAACGTAGTGTGCGAAGCTTTCCACACTAACCTCTTCCGCTCGCTGTGCCCAGTCACCGGCCAACCGGACTATGCCAGCATCGAGATTAGCTACACCGGCGATCGCTTTGATAAGGCGGCGCTGTTAGCCTATCTTGTGTCCTATCGGCGCCACCATGGCTTCCATGAGCAATGCGTCGAGCGCATCTTCACCGACATCAAGAGCAAGCTCAAGCCTGACGAGCTCACGATCACCGCCTGCTTTACCCGCCGAGGCGGCATCGACATTTCCCCAGTGCGCTCCAACGCTAAGAGCTTCAGTGCGCCGCTGCGCACCTCACGCCAGTAGCATAAAGCCCCCTGAGCCTTAAGTCCTCAGCCCAGCTGCCCCGCCCTCACCTTGGGCGGCGGCGGGGGATGGTGGGTGGGACTTCTGGTACTGGGCGTGAGGGCGGGGCAGCGCATCAGCAAGGCTAACACGCCTGACCTGACCACAGAGCTCATGCGTCCTCACCTCATGCCCCGCGCCGCAACACCGACCTCACAAGCCGAACGCACGCACGCTCAGCGCCTACTTGACCAGTCAGCGCCATTTCCCCACTCTCACGCTCAGAGCTTGCGCCTGCCACGACGCACCTCACGCCAGTAGCATAAAGCCCCTGAGCCTTAAGTCCTCAGCCCAGCTGCCCCGCCCTCACCTTGGGCGGCGGCGGGGGATGGTGGGTGGGACTTCTGGTACTGGGCGTGAGGGCGGGGCAGCGCATCAGCAAGGCTGGCGCACCTGACCACAGAGCTCACGCGTTCTAACCTGCTGCCACCTGCCGTAGCACCTACCTCACAAGCCGGACGCACGCACGCTCAGCGCCTACTTGACCCGCCACGGCGCACCTCACGCCAGTAACAGCACGCCCCTACTTCCACGCTCTCACAGCGGCCTCGCCTCCACTTTCAACTACGCAAATGCCCACCCACCATCCCCCGCCGCCGCCCAAGAGTGGAGGCGGGATCGGCACTTACTCTCAGAGCGGGGCTAAGCGTCAGTAAGCCTGACAGTTACGGCCGCTTTGTCGAGAGCGGGCGCTTGAAAATGCGAGCTCATGAGAGCTTTTGCCAGCGCTTTACCAAAACTTCATTTGCTTCAGCTAAGATGGGATATGGCCGATGGGCTATGTGTTTTTGATTCGATTAATACCGCTATTGCGGTTAAGGAGAAGTTATGAGCGTTCAAGTGGTTTGGCCCTCGGGCTCCATGGCATTGCTCACGCAGATGGAGGCCGACCGCATTTCGCTTAAATCTCAAGGCGAGCTGTACGATCTCTACCGTAACTGCTCTTTGGCGGTATTAAATAGCGGCAATCTGACCGATAACTCCAAGGAGCTCTTGGATAATTATCAAAACTTCGAGATCGACGTGGTGCGCAATGAGCGCGGACTCAAACTCGAGCTGATCAATCCGCCTGAATCAGCCATTGTCGATGGTCAGGTTATCAAGACCTTACAGCGCCATTTATACTCGGTACTGCGCGATATCGTCTTGGTACAGTCGGTCAAGGATGCCCTTTCCAATTTTGGTACATCGTTCGATGGCATTGACCACAGCGCCCTCATCACGAACGCGATCTTCCAAATTCTGCGTACGGCTGAGGCGGTGCGCGCTGATGTGAAGCCTAATATCGCCGTGTGCTGGGGCGGCCACTCGATCACTAAGCCTGAATACGACTACGCCTATAAGGTCGGTCGTGCCTTAGGTTTACGCGGAATCGATATTTGCACCGGCTGTGGCCCTGGCATTATGGAAGCCCCAATGCGCGGCTCATTAGAGGGCCATGCCCTGCAAAACAACGCCGCCTGCTCCGAGCGCTTTGGTTTGACCGAACCTTCGATTATCGCCGCCGAGCCGCCTAACCCCTTTGTCTCTAACCTCGTGATCATGCCGGATATCGAAAAGCGCCTTGAGGCCTTCGTGCGCTTTGGTCACGTGCTGATCGTATTCCCAGGCGGCCCAGGTACCGCCGAAGAGCTGCTCTATATCTTGGGTATTAAGCTGTGCCATGAGAACCGCCATAACCCAATTCCGCTCATTTTGACCGGAAATAAAGATAGCGCTCCTTATTGGGAGGCAATCAACGACTTCTTAGTCCACTGCTTTGGTTCAGAGATCACGCGCCACTACCAAATCATCTTGGATAATCCAAACGAGGTCGCCCGCCAAGTCGCCGATGGCTTAAAGACGATCTACGAGCACCGCACCTTAATCCACGAGTCGTACTGCTACAACTGGTCGCTCTTTATTCCACCGGAGCTGCAATTCCCATTTGAGGTTAACCACCAGAATATGGCGGGACTCAATCTGTGCAAAGGCCAAGACTCCTACAAGCTCGCGGCGAACTTACGCCGGGCCTTCTCGGGTATCGTAGCCGGTAACGTTAAGGAATACGGCATTCAGATGGTGGCACAAAAGGGGCCATTTAAGCTCCATGGTGATCAAGAGATTATCAATTACATGGGTAAGCTGATGACCGACTTCATCGAGCAAGGTCGTATCCTGCTCTCGCAGCGCGAGTACGTCCCATGCTATGAGTTCGATAGCTCGGTTAACTGCTCAATTGAGCCGCCCAAAGTAGGCGGAGCGCCATAACGGCTGCGTAGCCCTAGCCGCGCCGTTTCGGTAGCACCGCCCCGGCTGCGTAGCCCTGGTAGCGCTGCCCAGGCAGCGGGGACGGCCGCTGGAAGCGGCACGCGCCAGGTAACACGCAGGTGCCATCCCAACTGAACAGAGGACATCATGTGATGTCCTCTGTTCATTTTTGGGGCAAAGCTAGTCCGCACCTTTTACTGTGCACCATAGGGGTGCTTTAGCGCCAAGTTGTGAGTTAGATCAAAATCACGCGCCGGGCATAAATCTCATCATTGTCATTCTAAGCTGCGCTTAAGCTGGGCTTAAGCCTTACTGCGCCTTAAAAGTGCGCCTCTTAGTGCTTGCTTGCATGTGCTCTAAAGCCCGCCTAAGATGACTAAACAGAGCTTTTTAACCCCAAGTTAGGAAACGTAGTAAGCCTTGCACTTAAGCCCGTGTGCTTTAGTGCTCCTTGGTGCCTAAATGGGTTTACAATTGCAAGTTTAGGCCGCCACGCAGAAGTCAGCTCTTGTTCCTTTTGCGTTGAGGACGCGCTACGCTTGTTCCTTGGAATGATCAGTTAACATGCAAAATCTTGATATCGCAAAATTCGGTGGTACTTCGGTCGCAAACTATGAGGCAATGAGCAACTGTGTTAAGGTCGTTACTATGAACCCTAACACTAAGTTGGTCGTCGTCTCCGCTTGCGCTGGTGTCACTAACCTCTTAGTTGAATTAGCCTCCGGTGCGTGCGATAGCACTAAGCGCGAGGAAATCATTGCCCAAGTTTTTGCTATTCACCAAAAGATCATCGCGCAGATTGGTGACGAAGCTAAGCACGAAGCAGTCATTAAGGAGTACTTAGGTGTGGTCCGTGACTTAGCCGTGCAAGCTACCATGACCCGCACGGACATGATCACCGATCGCCTGGTATCCCACGGCGAGCTCATGTCCTCGTACCTCATCACCGAGATCTTTAAGCAGCAAGGCTATAAGGCTCAATGGTTTGATGTCCGTAAGGTCATGCGCACCGACTCTAACTTCGGTAAGGCTACCGCTTTAGTCGAAGTAATCGCCGCTTTATCCAAGGAGCAGTTGCTGCCATTATTAGACGGCGACTCCATTATCGTGACCCAGGGCTTTATCGGTGCTGACTCAAGCGGTCAGACCACGACCTTAGGCCGTGGTGGTTCTGATTACTCGGCCGCCTTATTAGGCGAGTCCTGCCACGCTGCCACTATCTCCATTTGGACTGATGTGCCAGGTGTGTACACCACCGACCCACGCTTAGTTCCTAATGCTAAGCCAATCCCAGAGCTGACCTACTTAGAGGCTGCAGAAATGGCCACCTTCGGTGCCAAGATCTTGCACCCATCGACCTTAGTACCAGCAGTACGCTGCAATATTCCGGTCTATGTAGGATCAAGCAAGGAGCCTGAGAAGGGCGGTACTTGGGTACGTCCAACCACCGACTATGCTCCAGCTTTCCGCGCGGTCGCCTTACGTAAGAATCAGACCTTAATCGTCTTATCCTCGCCTAAGATGGTCGGCGCTACTGGCTTCTTAGCTCAGGTCTTTGGTATCTTCGCTAAGTACAACTTATCGGTAGACTTGGTCTCGACCTCTGAGGTTTCCATTGCGGTCACCTTAGATTCGGGCACCCAGACCTCGGGTCTGTCCAATATTCCAGAGAGCCTCTTCCACGAGCTGCGTGAGTTCTGCCACGTCAAGGTCGAGCATGACTTATCCTTGGTTGCTGTCATCGGCAACAATATGGCTCGCACCTCGCACATCACCGCTGAGGTCTTCTCCTCGATCGATGAGTACGCCGTACGCATGATCTGCTACGGTGCTTCGAGCCACAATCTGTGCTTCTTAGTCGAGCAAAACGAAGCCGAAGCCGTATTACGCAAGCTGCACGAGAGCTTATTAGAGAACGCAGCTCAGTAATCCCCCGTTCTCGCTCGAGCGCGCGCCGCCCCCAGCTAAGTTCACTTGGCTGGGGGCGGTGTCGTTTGTGAGACCCTTAAAACTTGCAAGGCACTGTCCCTTGCGCTTAGGACAAGCCCAGCAAGGGTGGTGCTGTGTGCTAAAAATCATCCCAAGAGTCGTCCCCGAGGCCTGAGAGGATGTCGCTGAGATCATCGTAGTCATCATCAAAGCCCTCGTCGAAGTCAGCCATAAACTCATCGGGGTCGACCTCCTCGTCCCACTCATCATCATGCGTCGGCGCAAGCTTCTTATCCTCCTTACGAGGCTTTTCCTGCAAAGCCTTAGCATCTTGCGACGCGTCCTCATCAGGCTTAGTCTGCTGGATTGAATCGTCTATACCTAGCTGGTCTGTAGCAGAGAGCTCGAACTTATCATGGATAGAACTCCCAGGAGGTACAGGCTGCTCTGGCGGCACGGTCTGCAATACGGCTTGCGGTGCCGTGGTAGCTTGCGCCGTAGCTTGCTGGGGCTTGGCCTTAAACTCGTTGAACGTGCGTACCTTAAAGTAGTCAGGGCGCTCCTTGGAGTCAATGAGGCCCAAGAGCACCAGAATGCGCGTGCGCGCCTCAGCAATTGAAATGACTTGCGAGGCAGTGGGAACCTTGCGTCGAAACGGATCGGCCATCAGTGCCAAGAGGTCAAAGACCTCGCCCCAATACTGGGAAAGCCCGACCTGATCGCGCACATATTGGTTCTTGAGCGCCTGGGCTTGCCGCTTTTTCAGCGCGCCAATGAGCTGAGCGCAAAGCTCGGTTAACAGCTCCTCACCCTCCTCAGTGACATCTGGGCTTAAAGCTAGCCTTTGCACTAAGAGCTGAGCCTGACTTAAGGTGCGGCCTTGTTGGTAGCAGGCAATCAGCTCAGAGCTACTTAAATCAAGCTGATTGGTGACCACCACCGCACAGGCGTGGCGGTAGGCATGAAGGAGCAAGCTGGTGCGGTCGAGATAGTAATTGGGTTTTCGCTCGCGTTGATCGGTAAAAACGATGTGCGCCCGCTCCAACGCTTGCCGCAGCGCAGCGGGTACCAGCTTGCCCTCCTTTTTGGTGCTACGCTCACGGCGTAAGCGTCGATAGAGCAGAAGATACCATAAGACCAAGGTGTGCTTGAGCTTAAAGTCACAGAGCACATAGACCCCTAGCTTGCGCTTGGGACTACTTGGAGTGGTGATTTGGTAGTAATAGTAGCCTTGGATGGCATCAGGCCCTAGAACTGAGCCTAAAGCCGTAGCTCGACCGGTGGTAACGCTGATGTGCTGATGTTGCCAGAGATCTAGGGCGCGCGCGTCAGGCATGCTCTTTAGGCTTGTTGGATCTTTCTTACCTCGTGCGTTCTTGGGGCGCGGCCGAGACTTGGGGCGCAGCGTGGTCTTTTTACTCATGAGCTCTGGGTTTAAGAGCACCATGCCGTTTTTGAGCGCGCTTTGCACGGCTTTTAAGTGCAGGCTACACGCTTCAGGCAGCTGCACGGCTAAATAGTCATCTGCCGCCAAGCTGTGATAAAGCCAGCTTAAATAATGGTGCTGTGCAAAATGTTCCTCTCTGTCCACTGATGCCACGGTTCCAATGGGGCAAGGCAGATACCACAGGCACGAAAGCTTTGGTTGAAGCTTTGGTTGGTGCTTTGGTTGGTGCTTTGATTGGATCTTTGCCTGTACTCTTTGGGCCAATTGCCGCCGCTTGAGCCAAGAAGGACCATCGGCTAAGGACAAGGAGGCTGTGATCTGATCTTGATGACTGAGCACAATCTTAACGTTTTGGGGCTTGGGGCCTAAAGACTGGCCAGTGCTGGGCAACACTAGAGCCCAAGTAGGCAAAGTTGCCGGGTCTGTGCTGCGCAGCTGGTGCAGGGCCTGAGCCCAGGGGCGACGCATAAAGGCGGCGAGCTCCGGCAATACATATTGGTGGGATGTCAGGCGCGCAAAAAAGGGATGGGCCCGGCTCTCTTGCTCAAACCAGCGCGCTTTTTGGGCAAAGGGACTGATCAACGCCTCCAAGGCAAGCTCAATCCAGCATATGGTGTCTTGACGCGAGCAGACAGCTGCTAGGCGCGCAAAAATGCCTTCTTGCTGACCTAAATAGGTCAGTACGGCTACGGCATCATCGCGTTTAATCTCGATTAAGTCTTCATAGCTGGGCGCTTTAGGGGGCGGTGCGATCGCCACGGTCGCCGGGGTAAAGAGCCCTTGGTCATCGCGTCCCGGCAGCCAGGTGTAGACCTGAGGCCTACCATCAGCTTCCAGATAGATCTCGTGTTGATATTTGGGATCGAAATAGTCCTCATGCATCCAGGCGGGCACATTATTCTTGAAATCATCGAGCTCATGTTTCCGACAGGCAATGCTAATAAAACGGTACATCGGAACGACCACCAGCCTCTTAAACAGCCAGGCGTCGTAGCGAATCTGTCCTTCTTCAATATCTAAATAGGAGTAGGGGAGATTACCCAGCTCCATCTCCGGGGTGTAACCCTTCATCGTGTAATGGATCGCATAGGCAATACCCCATGATTTAGGGTAGCGGGTAAATTGCGACTGGGGCCACGGCACCCGTGCCACTTTGCTTTGCGCCCACTCCTCTGCATAGGAGTTGCCCTTAAGCGGCAGATGGGCATAGAGATAGCCTTGGTGCAGATGTACTACCGTGAGTTCTTTGAGCTGCGGATAGAGCGCTAAAAATTGCTCCGTAAACAAGATGCGTCCAGTAGCTTGCCCGCCTTCGACTAGGCCGATCGTGCGGGGCAGCTGCGGCAGAACGTGCTGCGCTTTCTCTTTAAGCCGCAGTGCCTGTTTACGCCAGCGCTCAGACTGCACCATCTGCTGAACCACTTCCTCTTCGAGCTTGTACGCGATGTTGAGGTAGTATTGTTCCTGCTCCACAAAGCGTGTCACCCAGGCGTTGAAGCGATAGCCAAAGGCTGAATCTCGCTTGGGCATTGTAGCAATCAAGAGATCTTGTGAGCGCGCTTTAGCTTGCCGCGCCTGCGCCTCAAAAAGTTTAATTTGATGCTTGGCCTCTTGGCGCTCACTAGGCTCGAGGTTCGCCCTCATTTGGGCGGTAGCCGCCTGGGCCTCGGCCGCACTAATAGTAATGGCGTAATAGTCGGCCCCACCCTGATGGCAGCGGTGCTCACAGGTCAGATGGGGCAAATGCAGGTTCTGGTAATCGTACCAATAGGCTTGTTGCAGCTGAGACTTAAGCTCTACCAGCGGAAGCTTGAAACGGCACGTACGAGGCAAGCTGTGGCGATAAGGTCCTTGAGGGCGTTGCTCGCGCCAGTGATAGTCATACTGACCATCTTGAGTGTGGACGATCTCAACCTCAGTTAAGATCGGATATTGCTGGACAAAGCTCGGCTTAAACTCGATCGGTCCGTACTTTGTAGCGGCGATCTTACCCACCACCGGACCACAACGCTCCCGCACCAAGTAATAAGGGTGACCTGAGCGATCAACCATGCGCTGTAAGCTCAAGCGGGGCAAGCCTAAGTCCTCGAGTTTGGAATTAGCTACTCTCATGCTTGCTCCCTGGGGCTGTGCCCGCTGGCATTAAGACTGTGAAGTTGGGACTAAGCCCAATTAGTTGGGACTGGCCCAATTTCGTTGGGACTAAGCCCAATTAGTTGGGACTGGCCCAATTTCGTTGGGGCTATGCCCAATTAGTTGGGACTGGCCCAATTTCGTTGGGACTAAGCCCACTTAGTTGGGGCTATGCCCTACTTAGTCGGGTTTGAGCTGCTGCCAAGCGCTCACGCCCAGCAGTTGATACAGCCTACGCTGCCGCGCATTATGACGCGCCTGCTCCAAGCGCTGCTGGCCCTTACTAATGCGCCCTGCTGCACCCTGAGGTGTTCTTTGCTCTTGGGGCGCGGCCAAGAACGCCAGCAGACGTGGCACATCTTGTAGATAAAATTTAAGTGCGGCACTTTCCTTATCAGCTAAGCCCTGTTTGAGCTCAGCTGTCAGCTTAATATAGGCTTCCTCACAACGATACTGGAGGGTTTGGTGTAAAGCCGTGACCACAGTCGCAATAAAGACGAAAGGTGCCAGAGCGCCAACTTCACTTGCCGTAAGTTGGGGGCGCGGCGCACCGGCCTCCAAGCAGATGCGAACAAGGCTCTGTACCTGCATCATATGCTGATAAGTGCGGTAAACCGTATCGGCATCCAGGTCAAGGCAGCTACTTAGCACCAGAAGCTGGGACTTGCTGCGTGCTAATTGCGTCAGGCGCACCTTACTAATGCCGTAAGGACTGCTGGGATCAGGGGCGAGCAAGGAGGTCTTAGGGTTACACTCTTTTTTGCGCGTCAGATGCGCACCGTAATGTAAGCGCCGCTCTAAGGCTGACAAATGCGCTTGAGCTTGGCCTAGTTTGGTGACCAGCTTAGTCCCATGCTCTTGGTAATAGCGCCTCCAGTAGCGCTCGCGACTTTCATGATGGAAGGAATGAAGCAGCACCGTGCTGATGGGGTGATGCAGCCATAACTCCAGAGCCCAACTAACAGCCTTGATCTGATTGGTGGTGATAAGGCAGCTGAGCTTTAACCCACGCTCTAAACGCACTTTCTCCGAGGCGGCGATTTTAGAACTCAAACGCGTCCCCCAAGGTATGCCCAGGATAAAGAAGGGTGGTCTGTTGGACTGGACATGCGCTTGCGGCATGTTTTGCAGTTTGAGCGCCGCAACCAACTGCTCCCTACTGACTTCAGGGCGCTCTAAGATTTCGCAGATTTGATTGAGCTCGGGCCAGTCAGAATCAATCACATGATCCTGTTGCAAGGCCGCGCGCAGATTGTGATGGCGCTGCGCGGTTAAAGTGAGGCTGATAGGATATGAGGCAGTGAGGTACTGATAGCACGGAGCACCGCCGGGATCTAAGGCCAAGGACATGAGATACAGGGGCTTTAATCCGCCCTTGCTCTCAAGCTGCAGCGGCAACTTAATCCCATAAAAGCAAGGCACGGGGATACCTGTACCGATAGCAGGAGAGATTAAGCGCGCCGCGTGTTCATAATCAGGCTGCAGCGGGTCAGCCCCTGAGGCAAACACCTTACCTGGTGGATAGCGGTGTTGTTGCTTCATGCGCAAAAGCGTGCGGCGCCCCTGCTCAGTGAGCGCGCGATAAACCGCGTGTTGCGCGGCGCTGCTCAGCGCGCCTAACAGTGCCTTAAGCTCAGCTAAATCATAGCGTTGCCCGGTCAAATACGAGCAAAAGCAACCTGCACACTCAGCTCCCTGCCCCAGCGCCCGCATCAGCGCAGCAAAGCGCTCGGGCTCAAGCAGGCCCAGGCAAGAGAGGTCAAAGAGCGCCCGTGCGGTCGTACTACCGCAATGCTCCATTAAGATAGGATAGAGCTTGCTGTGCATCGCCAGCTGCCACAGCATCCCGACGACGCGGGTGCGCGCCCGCGCACTCAGATCGACGGGAGCTCTCGTAGTTTTAGCGGCGGGCTTGTTAGGATCGGGGACGATCGGTCGCCTCAGGCGCAGCCGCCTTCTTGGCCGCGCGCGCAGCTGCGGCCTTGGCCTTCTGTGCCGCCTTGCGGATCGCTTCCTCGCGCTCAAAACTATTGTTGGTGAGCGGCGTCTCGACATAGCGGATATATTGCGGCGCTAAACGATAGACCGTAACCTTTTTGAGCTGAGGATACTCCTCGATAAACTCTTGCTTAAACAAGATGCGCCCAACCGGTTCATCGTTTTCGATTTTGCCTACTGCCCTGACATTGCTCACTGGAGCTGCGCCCGTGCTGAAATTGTCGTAAGTGTTAACGGAATAATGGCCCGTGCCATCCGAGCGATAGCGGGTGCGAATGAGCAAGGATGGGATACCCAGCTGCTCTAAGGTATTGTCTCTAATGTTTTGGTCAAACTCCCAGCCATCACCATGCTCGTCTTTGACGCGATAAGGGTCAATTGGGCGCCCGTCAGCGTCTAATTGCTCAGGCGGTACGGGATAAAGCTCATCGATCGATAGAGCTGGCTTCTTGGATGCTGTCTTCTTAGGCGCAGCCGTCTTAGCTTTCTTCGGTGCAGCCGCCGGAGCTTTTTTGATAGTTACTAGGACCATGATTATTCCTTCAGATAACCTTGTTCGATCGCACGTTTGAGAGCTTCTTCAAACGCAATCACGCTGTCATAGGTGCAGCTTGCCTTGAGGGAGCGCAGTTCCGCTGGGGTCAGATACATAATGCCACTGACTTCGCTTTTTTGGCGCACGCTAATGAAGTCGCCTTGAGCGATAAAAAGATAGGCCATAACAAAGCTTTCAGGGCGTTTTTGGTAAGGAATGATCTGCTTGCCCAAGTACTGTAAATGCACTTGCTCAGGCTTAACCCCGATTTCCTCAAAGAGTTCACGCCCGGCGCTGACCACTGGATCCTCGCCTGATTGCACCACGCCTCCGACGCAGGCATCAAACAAACCTGGAGCATAGTCCTTACTTAAGGTACGCACTTCCACCAACACGCGGCCCCGCGCGTCGAGTACCACAATGTAAGAGGCCCGATGCGGCAAATGCTCGGCTCGCATCACCTGACGCGGCACGGTCTTAATCACATCATCGTCGCGCGTAACGATATCTACCAGCTCTTGCGCACTCATGACTTACTCCCTCACTCCGCACAAAACTGCTATCTTAGCTTAACGCGAAATAACGTCTTTGCCTATAGCCCGCTGTGATACGATGAACGCCGGATCTAACCAACCACCAAGGACATTACTATGGCCACAAATGATTTGGACTCTACCATACTCAAAATGCAAGAGCGTATTGCTTGGCTGGAGGGCGCCTTACAAGAAAACAATCAGCTGCTTGAAGAGATGGCTCAGCGCTTAGATAAGGTGGAGCGTCAAATCAAAGTCTTAGCCCAGCTAATGGACACGCAAGAACATGTACGCCCACTATCTGAGGACACGCTGCCCCCACATTACTAAGGAGCTGCAACATGCTGTCACTGAGCAATAGCCCACTCTTTCTAAATAAGGAGCACTGCTCGACCTTATACCAAGACCGTGCTCACCACTTATTTTTGCTGGCCACGCCTGAACTTGCCACCCCATTAGCGCGGCTCATGTTCACGCTCAAAGCATTGCCTCAAGACGTAGCCGCACCAGCCTGGCTTAAGCCTGGGAGCGACCACTATCAGCGCTTAGAGCAGCTCTTGGCTTATTGTGCTGAGCATGGGATGTGGCAGCCTGAGTGCACCTATTGCGTCTTGCTTAATCAGCCTCATTACGACCAAAACTGTCTTCGTAGCATCTTAAGCCACTTCTATCCTGAGCACGAAGCGTTCACCTACCGCAGCATCTTGCCGACCACGCACGGTCCAGAGTTGGACTATGTACGCCCTGAGGAACTTGACCTAGTCGAGACGGCCTTACACCAGCAATTGCCCGACGTGACGCGCCATCAATTGCCTGCGCGCGAGACTTTGCGTACACACATTAACGCAGGTCAGGTCCTAGCGCTAAGAGCGAGCAATGGTAGCTTAGCTGGGGTCGTGCACTTTGAGCTCAATGGTCATGATCTCTATGTGGCCCATCTCTTCAAGATTCCGGGCACAAGCATGCGCTCAGTGCTTCCTCAATTGGTGGCTTTAGCCCAACGTGAATGCGCTCAAAGAAAGCTCAAAAAGGTCTATCTCTACCACCTCAAGCACAATGATAAACTGGCCGCCCTCTATGAGGCCGCAGGCCTGATGCCAAATCAGCAGTTTGACCTGACCTACTACCTGCCCCAAACTCAATCGTAATCAAACCAGACAAAATGCTTACCGCAGTGCAGGCAACGAAATAAATAGCACTGGGCGCTGCCCCCGTTGACGCAGGTGGCGATCACCTCTTTTTCGTAATCATCCCATCTTGGGTCGTCCAGCACCTCGTCCAAAATGCCCATTTCTTTGAGCTCCTCGGCGCCGACATAGCCTAAGAAGGCGCAAAAGTCGTGGCAATGAGTGCGCCAGAACTCTTGTTGCCATCCGCTATAGCCGGGCGTACGGTGAATGAGCTCATCGAGCTTATCACAATCCTCGACCCCAGCTTCGACATTGGTCTCGTCTTGAAAGCAGCCATCGAACTTCTGGGCCGCCGCACCGCTTGCAATGCAATGTGGGCACAGCACCGGTTGGGGCCCTACGCAATAAAAGGGACCACGATAAATCACCGAGGTTGGCTGACCGCAACAAGCACAGACCACCGGCTTTTTGAGCTTAACCATGTTCTCGGTTGCCACAGGATCAGGATGATAGCGAAAGGTTGGAAGCTGGCTCATAAAAGCTCCTTATTGATTACGGTGCTTGCGCGTAAAGGGCGGCTTAGCCCCCAGCTTTACGCGGTGCGCCCTCACTCTTACGCGGTGCGCCCTCACCCTTACGCGGTGCGCCCTCACCCTTACGCGGTGCGCCCTCACTCTTACGCGGTGCGCCCTCACTCTTGCAGTGCACCCTCACCCTTACGTGATGCGCCCTCACTCTTACGCGGTGCGCCCTCACCCTTACGCGGTGCGCCCTCACCCTTACGCGGTGCGCCCTCACCCTTACGCGGTGCCCCCTTCTTATGCCGCGCACCCCCATGCTTACGCTGGGCACCATCGCACATACGCTGCATTAAGTACCTAGGGTTAAAGAACAAGTCTGATTTTATTCTCTGATCATAGTAATCAGCTGACCCCATTTTTGAAATACATTGCAGCTCGCGCTTGCTCAGCGGAACCACCGCTAGGAAGTTAACTCGCTCGGCATTAGCCAAGAAACAAGAATCAGCTCCTGCCTCAATGTAGTTAGGCTCAGAATCGGCTGTAAAAAGCATAACCGTACTGTAATCAGGGACATTGAGCAGATCTGATATGTCAATTAAACCTCCAACCATAAATGGAAACTCATTCTCTTGCGCTCCAGATATCAGCGCAAAGAGCACACGCACCGGCCAACCCCAATACTGATCATTAATGTGATCTTCATCCAGCTTCCAATCAGGGGGTAGGAATAGCACCAGCTCAATACGCTCTAGGTCTAACTGTTCCATGCTGTTAGGAGCATATTGGCGTCGTACCCCCAACCCAATTGTGGCCAAGGTATAGAAAGGACGCTGCTTAGTTGGCGCAATTAAGTCGATAGAGACCGGAGACACATCAAGCGCCTTGTGCACATCAAGGGTTTTAAAAGCACTACCAAAATAATGCTTAATGTGCCCTTTAACTGCTAAGTATTGTTCCAAGGTGTAGCAATTAGCGAACGTAGGCAGAGTCGAAGCAAAGTCAATACAAGCCGTATTGACTATGGTGTTGGGATCATTATGATTTTGATTAATAGCCGTTAGCTCGGCATCAGTTAAGACCCAAGGACGGTGGATTTTCGTCTTAAAGCTAAACTTGAATTTGCGCTGCCACACCTCAATGAACTTAAGCCAGCCAAACATCAGACCATAAGCCAGCTCCAAGCCATACAACGGCAGCAGGCGGTAAAAGTTCACCTGCTCGCCCCCAGACAGCGAGCATACATGTGACTCCAGCACCGTGGCATCAGGAGGTAAGGCCACCACACTTTTAAGTTCGGTGTTTCGCGCAAGCGGATGAGTGTAGTCAATAAATGGCGTCGGGCCCCACCAACGTTTTTCAATAGTAGGCCTAAAGGCAAAATCAATCAAAACCTTGATCGGCCAATACCAATCAGGATTGGCCTGCCAATCCTTGATGGCGATCTTCCAATGAGAAGGCAGGTACAATACCAACTCCGCCCGTTCATATTGCTTGGCCGCAAACTTAGACGGCACTTGCATGCGACAAGCCCCCAGGCCATGGGTCACAAGAGTAAGATAAGGGCGCTGTTTGTTTGGAGTAATAAAGAGTACTTTAATCTGCCCCTGCACTGCAGGATGGTTGATGCCCTCCTGCTTTATGGCCTTACCAAAATAGTGCTTGATATGCTCACGCACGAGAGCATCATCGTCCTGTGAGTAGAAGGCAAGCTCAGTACTCATACCCTCAGGATAAGGCTCTTCGATACGCTTGGTCATAATGTCGAGCAAACTTCGTGGCTTAGCGCTATAGTTCTCACTCATAGGAGCTCCTTAAGAAACGAAACGGGCAAAGTCAGAAATGAATTAGGGCGGTGGCAGCGCCAATCCCTGAGAGATGACACCAGCGCCAAGCTCTTAATAACGCTTCGAGCGGGCATGACCTTTATGCGCGCCTTGCTTCTTACCGCGCTTAGAGGGATGGCGCATGCTCTTGGCGTGCGGATGATGCGGGGCTTGATGTAACAAATGAGGACGGTTCACATCGACCACCAACCCATGTTCGACGACCTCCCTAAACAGTCGCTCCGAACCATATTGCAAAGCAGCCATGGACTTATTTCTCCTTAGGCTCTAGCGCATTAGGACGGGTCAGGTTCACTACCCGGCTGACCTCAGTAAGCTTGGCAATGAGCTCATCGCTGGAGCGCTCGATGCCGTACTCGACCTCGTTTTGGTACAAAGGCAAGATCTGGTAGAAATTGACCTTATCACCATTAGGTAAAAGGCAGACCGGAGCTGCTACATTCATAGCCTCAGGCCCCAGTACCATCCAGCCTGAGAGCTTGGTGTTATGGGCTAAGGGACTGTTATAGTTGATGATAAAGCCCGGATCAACGATCCAATCGGAGCTCAAGCCCATGCGTGCGGTGACTTTGAGCACCAACAGTGGCCACGACCAACGCTGAAAATGCTGAAACTTGGAGCTCAGCTTCCAGTCTGACGGCAGCGTGATAATGAGTTCGGCGCGCTGCAACTGTTGCGCGGCCTGCTCCTTATTCACTGCCATAAGATGTGCACCCATTCCGCAGGTGATTAAGGTATAGAAAGGACGCTCGGCACTAGGCTCAATCACGCAGATATCAACCTTGATGTCTTGTGGCTGGTCATCGCGGATCACCGTAGCAATAGGGCCATAGTGCTGCGTGATGTGCTGCTCTAAGGCGGCCCGCTCCTGGGGGCGGTACTCCTCAAGCGGTGGCTTAATAGCGTCCAGCACTGCTGACATTTGCCCGTACAAGGACTCGAGCACGCGCTTTTGGGATAGCTGCAGCAAATGCGTCAAGGTCGCACTCTGCAATTCAAGGGGCAGCATCTCAACAGTATCGATTAAGGCCTCATAATTACCGACTTGGTACCAGTCTTGGCATAACTGCTCAATCTCTTCCATAGCGTTCCTACTCCCAAAAGGCTTCAGCCGCCCCAAAAGCTTTAGCAGCATGGTACCGCAAAAAGTAGGTCAACGCCGAAAAAGCGCGCTTCACCCCCAACTTATATTTAAACATCTACCCAAATTTTGGGACAAAATAAAAAATTTTTGATCGCTCCCAAACGACCAAGGCCCGAAGCATCAGCTCCGGGCCTTGGTCGTTTTTTGAAATTTAAGCTTGGCGATGACCTACTTTC